>DRQF01000284.1 GCA_011369445.1 Planctomycetota bacterium
CCGCATCAGCATCTGACACTCATCCACGGCGGTGGCGTGCTCGTCGAGCTCTCCAATCGGCGTTTCGATCTGAGATCTCGGCACGGTGCATTCGTCAAGGAGAACGAACAACCTGAATCGTGCGGTCGGAGCGTTCTCTTTCATCAAACGGCTTCGCAAGAGGGCGCGCGCATCCTTCCACTTGTCTAGCGCTGCCAAGGCGAGGGCCTTCAAGGTGTCGTCCTCAACGGTGTCTTCCCAGGCGACCGCTTCCAGAGCGGCCGCAACTTTGTCGTGACGCCAACGACTGTGAAAGTAGGTCCCGATACATCCTGACCTCGACGTCATGATCGCGTTGAGGTATGACTCGAGGGCTCCTCGAAAACCCCCACGAGCGATCTTGATGTCCCCATCCAGGAGAAAGCAAGAAGGTGCTCCCAGGGGAGCATGCCCGACTCGGGGGATTACGGCGGGAGATTCCTCCGAAGTTGCGCAGCCTGAAAGAAATCCACACGACGCGACGGCGAGGACGACGAGAGCCAACACTCGCTGAACGTGCCTCGCCGCACCCTGGGACGAGGGCGGCGTCCTGTTTGACTCTGACGACATGTTCTCTCCGACGTGCATCATCGTCCGTTCCTCCCTCGCCGTGGGATCCGTCGCTGAGCAAGCGGCGGATCACCGGCCGGCCGTGAAATCGATCCAGATCCACCGGTCACGCACAAGGTACCATCCACCGCCAAACGGCCCAGGAGGATCGGGAAGCGGTCTGCCGCCCCCGTCGTACCCCGACGGCCGTCCGTGGCGAGGTGCCCAGGTGATCGGCTTGATGGGATGAGATCTGCCACGGGTGACGCCTGGAGAACTTCCGGGAGTCGACCCGACACCCGGCGCCGATCTGCCCGGTGTTGAGCCTCCGTGCGAACCGGCTCTCGGCGGATAGGTCGTCCCCCCGTACGAGATCACTGTGTCACCCCCCTTCCCGAGAAAGTCGCCTTCTCGGCAGCATTCGGAGGCGTGGCAGATCCCGATCGAACCCAGGATGTGACATGATGCGAACCGCGTGAGGCTGAGCGCCCGTATCCCGCTATTCTGTTGCATCGGCGTCATCATGTCATTGGTGTTCAGGGCATGTGACGAATCGTTCCTTGTTCCAACGGCTGGAAAGTTCCCAAGTCCTCCAGCTGTGATTTGAGCGGGCGCTCCAGGAAACCCTCCACCAATGTGGCCAACCGAGTGGGTCATCTCATGGGCCATCGTCATGATATTCCTGGCGACCTGCGAAGTACGGCTTCCAGGTTGTGCGCCGAGGGGACCCGTTGCCCCCGCCGACGGAACGATGATGGACCCGTCCCGCCGGTGATTGACACCCGCCAAAGGCAAGCCTCGCTCGTCATTGCCGAGAAGACCCTCCCGGGCACGCTCATCACAGTAGAAAGAAACTCGGGAGGTTTGCGGCGGTGTGTCCTGTGTGGAGCCAATCGACCACTCGGCGTAGAACGTTGCTGAGCAGGTTCGTAAGAGACTCGGAAGACATGGGCAGCTGACGTTCGCAAACAGTTTCGAGAAAAGCGACAGGAACAAGCGGACGGAATCCATGAACTCCTGGGTGGAGCACCGACCACCCCACCGACTCGTGCTCTCGGCGATGTCGAAGAAGAACCTCTTCACGACGATGAGATCGCACAGGGAGCCGTAAAACGTCATCGACTCCAATATTCCCGTAGGTGGCCCAATGGGGTCAGAACCAGAAGGTCGTTGTGTGCTGCTCCATAGGGTGAGGGCGAGTGCATCGCTCGGGAGAATCCTGAATGGGATGAAAGGCTTTCGCTCCATGAAGAAGCTTCGCGAGTGACGAATGTTGCCGGTCCCGCAGGAGCGGGATTGTGACGGTGCAGAGTGTCCGGAAGCCGACACATGCGTTCCGCGCCAATCCCCCCTGAGCCCCGCTAGCGGGGCGGGAACCTATTTCCAGAGGATCGGGTCGACGAGTTCGCTCACGCCCCGAGCCCTCGCGATCACGCGACTCTCTACAATTCGAATCGCTCCCATCTCTGACACCTCCTCGGTTACAACGGCGAGCGCTTCGGCTTCGTCACCTTCAAGCACGACACATCGGCGGACCCGGACGACCGGAGCGCCATTTCTCGTCGTGGCCTCTGCCGTCGCATCCGCCAAGGAGGGGTCCTCGCCGCGCTCCTTCAGGAACGTCCGCGCCTTTTCCGTGTCGACGAGCCGCCCGTAGTAGTCCGGGGCGAGATAGCCCAGTCTTCGGGCGAGCGTTCCTCGGGCGATCGCGGACTTCGGGGACGCGACGCCGAGCCATGGCAAGGTATCCAAGTTGAACACTTCCCAGAACCTCCCCTCCGGACTTCGGTACCGCAGAGATCGCGTGGTCTCCCCGTTTGCATGCACCATCCTTGTGGCCAAGCACCCACCTGGTGGGAGCAAATCCCGTCCTAAGTCGTCCTCCGACGTCAGCAGCACGATGTCGGGGTCGTACTTTGGGATGAGTGTGCTCAGGTACCAGCCTGGCCCCCAGCCGCCAACCACCAGGACAACAACGACGAGGATCGTGCAACCAATTCGCGATGAGAGTCTTCGACGCTTCACAAGAAACTCGACTCCAGCTTCATGCTGGTCCCCTCTCGGCGCCTCGCCGCATCGATGTCGTGGAGGTGACCTCCTGCAATTTCGACTAAATGTCCTCGAAATACCACCTCTTCAGTCGCCATTGTGAGAACTCCAAGAAGAGGAATTTCTGGCCAAAGAAGACCCCGTCGACAGGGTAGCCGATCCTGACGTTTCCCCGAGTATCGTCGGGAGCGATTCGCCATGATGTGCTGTCCAAGTCCAAGAACATTTCCCAGCGGCCGAGGAGTGCTCGGACATCATCGAATTTCTGGCCGACATGGAGATGGTTTTCCAGGAGATCGTCGACCATCAGGTGTCGATCCTCCACACAGCCCTCTTGAGAAAGAGAACGCCAGACGTCGGCATCGAAATTTTGGCATTTCGTCGAGCAGAACGGGAGCGCGAGGAGTACCGCGCCGAGCGTTGTCACGACGAGAAGCACCGTTTTCGATTTCGTGCCCGTGAAGAGGCGGATAATTCGCGTCTCCTATAGATGGACCTGACCCAGGCTCGATGCCGGGGGGTGGGGCATGAGCTCAGGATTTCCCACACTGATGTATCCACCAAAGCGGGTGAGGTCCACCCTCGGCGAATGATCGGCAGGGGTTACCGCTTCGTGGGCTTCACTCCGGGAGCACGCGGCAGGGGCTCGTTCGGAAGGCGCCTTCGGAATACGATGCGGCCGTTGTATCGGCACGCGAGGTTCGTGCCGTCGAGGACGGTGAACTCCAGGATGCGGCCCGCGCATCGTGGCGGCCGGTCCCGTGCCTGGTTGGTCGTCAGCGCGATGTTCAGAGTCCTCCCCTTGTTCGACTCCTTAGCGAAAACCTCCCATCCGTTCGCGAGCCGGAAGCTGCAGGTGAGGGATTCCCTCGCGAGATGGACATTGGCATACCGTCCGGTCCGTTCATCGGAGAACCGGGCAAAGGAAGTTCCCTTGAACCTCAGAGGGACCGGCCCGGCGGTGATCGCTCGCTGCACTGGGCCGCCTATTCCAGCAGCCTCGCCGTCGTTGACCATGGGCCGCCACCAGAAGTTGAAGAAGTACGATTCGTGCCGAGCGCCGTGAAGGTGTGTTTCGAGTGTCGCACTCCCCGACGCCTCACATAGTATGTCGAGATCGAAGTTAGTCACTTGGAAGTCAGTTGGTTGGACAAGCAAGTAAATGAAGACATGTCGCTGGTCCTCGCGTTCGAAATCCCGCCGCTCTGTCTGCAAACGCCAGTGATTCTCGAAGCTGATCGCGGATCTGACCGACCGAGGCCCGAATTCGAGATCAATCGCTCGATACGGGTTCTTATCAGAAAGAAAGACCTGAGAACCTGCGATCGGGGGCGCGGCAGGAGCGCGGTCCGGCTGCGATGTGACCTGGTCGCGCCGAACCGATGAGGCCGGAGCACACTCAGGGATGAGCCCCAGCATTCCGATGGCGAGCAGAACAAGTCGCGCGCCGCAGAGCAAATGGCGAGCTTCGCGGAGTCGTGACTGGCCAACGAGTGTATGTCCGCCGCCGGAAACGGTGCAAGATGGCATCATTGGATGACCTGAACGGTTCGGACAATATTCGTGACGAACCCATTCTGAACCACTGGCTGGAGCGTGAGGATCTTTGCGAGTTTGATTTTGAGGCGACAGGGGAATGGGAATGTGACCATGGCGTCGACCCGAAAACGGAGCGATTGACCGCTTTCGAGATGTCTCCGATAGGGGCCCCGAATGACGACCGTATCCGTCAAAGCGAGGAAGCATGCCCCCGAGGGTGCTCGCCCCTGGGCGAGGACTTCCGCCTGAAGTTTGAATGCGCCCATGAGCATTGCCAGCCTCTGAATCGGCCCGGGAGGTCTCGTTTGAGGCGGAGAGTTGTCGTCAGGGACGAATCCCGCCCCTTCGCCGTGATTGATTGAAACGAGGAGGGATCGGCTTTCATAGCAGCAACTGTGGAACAGGATCGCCGTGTAGCGAAATGCGTAAATGCGATCCTCGGGAAACTCCATCGATAACCATTGACCGTTTTCTGTTCGACCGACGCCAAACCAACGATCACGCGGGAGCGTTGCCGTACTGCTAAAGCCGTTTGGAATGATATGGGGCCGCGCGCCTGAGAAGCCGCTTAGTCCCCTGCGTACGATGAACCCGGCATGGGCTCCGAATTCCAGCCTTCGTCGTTCCGCTGCGAGTTCGGCAAGTCGGTAGTCGGGGTCGACAACGTTCTTGGAGTACTCAAAGTGTTGAGATGCCCAGGGGTTACAGCATCCATCAGAGTACGGGACATCGTCGGTGCCGGCGTCATATCCGCTTACGTCGGCGCCACGGAGTGGATGGCGCCCAAAGATTCGCAGGCCGCGAAGGAGTTCCGCGGTTGACCGTCGCATGGTCCAAGGGAGTACCCGATGGACCGGGTTTCCTGAGCGGCCTTTCAGAAGACGATCGCCATCCAAGACGGCCTCTTGGCGATGAATGCGATCGAGATCAACTCCTGGTCGAATCCTCCCCGGGTTGAGTGGTTGCCGACCTGGAATCGCCCCTGTGCGCTGTCTGTCATTCTTGCCCGATTGGGTGGGCAACTCCAACTGCTGAGCCAATGAGGTCCCGTGGCAACGACAGTCGTTCCGACAGGTGCACGCGATTGTCCCGGGTGTCGTGAATCCTTCGTGCGCATTCATCAGCCGATGATTCCTCTGCTCCGATGAGACGGCCGTCATAGCTGCGAGGACCTCTTCGTCACGCTTGCACCGCATCGTACCAGACGGGGTCGAGCATGCGGAAGAGCCAATCATCCCCGTCGGAGCTGATCGTGAACTTGAAGCGCACGAGTTCCTTCAGGACGCCCGGCCCCCACGAGTTGGATTCC
>DRQF01000285.1 GCA_011369445.1 Planctomycetota bacterium
CAGACGGGACCTCACCCGCGAATTCGCCGGGAAGATCCCGCACCGGGTCGCCCAGCCCCAGAAGGACGCCCTTGCTTCCCCGGTTCACTTCGGGACCCGTGTAATCGAGGGTGTCCATCGATAGGTGGGGAAACACGTAGAGGTCACGAGCGGGGTCGAAGCGCGCCAAGACGTGGCGCAAGGTCGCCGGGAAATCGCGAAGATCCACGTCGCCGTCTGTCGCGAGCAGGAACTTCGTGAGGGAAAGCTGGCCCTCTCCCAGGATCCGGAAGGCCTGAACCATGGCCTCGCGAGGGTAACGTTCCCGGACCACGGCACCGGCGAGGCTGTGGTAGCCGGTCTCGCCATAGGACCACAGATCCTTGACGGCGGGCATCACGACCGGGAACAGGGGCGACAACAATTCCTGCAAATAGTCGCCGATGAAGAAATCCTCCTGTCGCGGCTTGCCCACGACGGTCGCGGGGTAGATGGCGCCTTCCCGCTCGAAGAGTCGCTCGCAGCGGAAAACCGGATAATCGTGCTGGAGGGAGTAGTAGCCGTAGTGGTCCCCGAAGGGACCCTCTGGGCGCCTCGCTCCTCGCAACACCCGCCCGGAAAGAACGAACTCGGCGTCCGCCACGAGCGGCAATGGAGCACGAGAATCCTTCGCCAGTCCTAGCTTTCGCCCCATCACGAGGGAGGCCAAAAGAAACTCGGGAACGCCCTCGGGCAGGGGAGCGATGGCCGCCAGGGTGAGGGCGGGTGGCCCCCCCAAGGACACGTGGACCGGCAGGTCTTCGCCGCGGGCTTCCGCTTCCGCAAGGTGGAATCCTCCCCCTTTCCCGATCTGGAAATGCATGCCTGTGTGCTCGTCGTCAAAGACCTGGAGGCGGTACATGCCGAGGTTGTCCACACCATCGACGGGGCTTTGGGTGTGGACGAGCGGGAGGGTGATGAAGGGACCGCCATCCTCCTTCCAGCAGGTCAGGGCGGGAAGACGACTCAATCTGGGCGGGGCTTCCATCCGATCGGAGACCGCGCCCCGCGACCTCGTCTTTGTACCGATACGAGCCAGGTTCTTGAACAGGGCGCGCTTGCCCCAGAGCTTTCCCAGACTCGGCGGCATGAGTTCGACGGGCAACCGCGCCAACTCCTCCACGAGGGTCCGAGGCCGATCGCCGAAGGCCAACGCGACGCGGCGACGCGTCCCGAAGAGGTTGGTGATGACGGGAAAGTCGCCGGTGGTGGGGTTGCGAAAAAGAAGGGCCGGACCGCCGGCGGCAATGACGCGGCGATGGACTTCGGCGAGTTCCAGGTGAGGATCGACGGGCGCGTCGATCTCGACCAACTCTCCCTCTCGCCTCAGAAGAGCGATCAACGCCCTGAGGTCGGTCAACGCTCCGCTCATGCTCGCCCCTCGAGAAGGCCCCTTGCCTCGTCGCGAATGATGTCGAGGCACTCCCTCATGCGATCCTCATGGGTTCGGAAGGAGAGGACGCAGATGCGGATCACGAAGCGCCCGCGAAGACGCGTCGAGGTCAACCAGACCCGCTGATGGGAGAGGATGCGTCGGAGAAGCTCTTCGGTCATTCGATCCCCCGCCGCCCCATCGCCATCCTGTGATTGCAACCGGAAGGCAAGCACGGAAAGTTGAGGCGGCGCCACGATCTCAATGCCTGGCATCGCGGCCAACTCCCTTTCGGCGAGGGCAATCAGGTCCAGTTTCTCATCGAGATTGCGTCGAAAGGCGCCCATCCCGTGCAACATGATGGGAAGCCACAGCCGCAGTCCACGGTAGCTTCGAGACAGTTCGGGCCCGTACTCGCAGAAATCCATCGGCTGGTAGTCCTCCCCCAACTCGTCTTGGAAGTCGGGCATGTAGCTGGCCTCACTGTGGTGAGCGGCGCGAAGGGCTGCGCCACGGCGAACGAGGAGCGCACCGGTTCCGTAAGGGAGAAAAAGTCCCTTGTGCGGGTCCAGCGTGATGGAATCCGCCTCGGAGATCCCGCAAAGCCGGTGACGTCCTCGCTCGGTGAGCATGAAGGCTCCGCCGTAGGCGGCATCGACGTGAAGCCACATGTTCTCCCGGCCGGCGACTTCGACCAAGGCCGGCAGAGGGTCCACGGCCCCCGTGTCGGTCGTCCCGGCGCTCGCGACCACAAGAAAGGGTTCGAGGCCTCGGTCCCTCACCGTGACGATCACACGCCGAAGATCGTCCAGGTCCATCCGAAAGGCCTCATCACTCGCCACCGCATGGATCTGGTCGTTCCGAAAACCGCAAATCCGCGCAGCCTTGGCCACCGAGTGGTGGGCATGCTCTCCCACGAGGACGGCCCCGCGGGAGGGGTCTTCACCCAGCTTCTCGACACGAGCCGTGGTGATGGCGGTCAGATTCGCGAGAGACCCCCCGGTGGTGAAGATTCCGCGGGCCGTTGATGGGTACCCCATCTCTCGAATGAGCCACCGCAGGACATTCGTCTCCAATTCCACGAGCAAGGGGGCGGCCGCCCAGACACCCGTATAGCGATTGAGACCGTTGGAAATGAAATCCGCAAGCGCCGCCGTGAGGATCCCACCTCCGGGGATGTAGGCGAGATAACCGGGTCCCGCGGCATTGAAGCTCTGCGGCACGCACTCGTCAAAGACGAGATCAAGCACCTCGGACAGGGGGCGACCTTCCTCGGGGGGGACGGGCTCAACCAGGTTGCGTGCCGCTTCCAAGGCACGCGACGGGTCGAATCCGGCGTTCTGCTCGGGAAGGGACTCGACATGAGCGACCACGCGGTCGCAGGCCTCGCGGACCCATTCCCGAAAGGTTTCGGAGGCAACTTCCAGCTCGTGATTCTGTTCGGGACGTCCGTCCATGGGCCCATGATATGGGGGCCCTGGACGCGGCACCAAGCTCCCCCTGGTCGAACGCCCCCACTTGGTGTCGAATGTGACCCCGAACGCAGAGTGGAGAACACATGAAAACGAAGAGGAGAATCGCTGCCGCGGACGCACGGTGGGGGTTGAAGAATCCCGACCTCCTGCCGGAGTCCACAGCGAACATCGAGCCCAGGGACGTCATCATCGGGCAGGACCGGGCGATCAAGGCCCTCAAGTTGGGGCTGGAGCTCTATCGGTCCGGCTACAACGTCTTCGTCTGCGGGATCGCGGGCACGGGTCGCACATCGACGGTCCGCCGGATGCTCGATCGGCTGAAGCCCCACTGCGCCCTGGCGGAGGATTACTGTTTCGTTCACAACTTTCTCGAGCCGGAACGGCCACGACTCATCCAGCTTCCGCGGGGTCAAGCCCCCCGGTTTCGTGACGCGGTTCACGAGATGGTCAAACTGCTCCGGCGCGAGATCGAATCGCTCATCAACTCGGAGACCGTCCGCGCACGGGTGCGCCAGATCGAAAGCACGTTCCTCGAGAAGGCGGGCGAGAAGACACGCATCTTCCAGGAGAAACTCGGCCAGGAGAACCTGGGGCTGGCGCGATCCCCCGACGATAAGACGGCTTTCCCGGAGCTCGTCTATCTCCACGGGGAAAAAGCGGTCGACCTCGCGAGCCTGGAGCTGATGGCAGCCAAGGGCGAGATCTCGCCCGAAGAAGCACAGCGCGCACGCAAGGCCTTCGAGGACTTCGAACCCATCCTCCATGAGTTCATCGCGGAACAACAACGGTTGCAGAGTGAACTCATCCGCGAACGGGGCGAAGCTGAGAAGAAGGCCGTCGCCGTCGCGATCGGGAGTCTCAAGAATCTTCTTCTCGCGCGTTTTCGGACGGATGCGATCGAGGCATGGATCGATCAGGTCGAAAAGACGATCCTCGACAACCTGGACGTTTTCCGGTCCGCCGAGCCCCCCCCCGGGGACGACCTTCCCCCGGAGGCCGAAGGCCCCGATTTCTCCGCGTTCGACGTCAACGTCATCTTGACGTCCGACGGCGACGGGTGTCCGATCGTCGTCGAGAACAACCCGACGTGGACGAACCTCTTCGGCAACCAGGATCGCGTCAATCTCGCCCCCGGCGTGTACGGAACGGACTTCAGCCGCATCAAGCCGGGCTCGATCGTGAGGGCGCAGGGCGGTTATCTCATCCTCAATGCCGCCGACGTGCTGAACGACAATATGGTCTGGCAGAACCTGAAGCGCGTACTGCGCACCCAGGAGTTGGTCATCCAGCCCCCCGAGAATCAGCCGCCCCAGGGAGCGCCGATCCTCAATCCGGACCCGATTCCCATGAACGTCAAGGTGATTCTTCTAGGGTCCTCCCATCTCTACGAGCTGATCTCGGAGAACGACCACGAGTTTGGCAAGGTCTTCAAGGTGAAGGCGGACTTCGACACGGCCGTCGACGTCGACAAGGAAACGTTGGACTCCTACCTCCAAGTTCTCATTCGCGTGATTCGCGACGAGAAGCTCAAGGACATCACGCGGGACGGCCTGTTGGAAGTTCTCGAGGAATCCATGCGGCTCGCCGGACGAAAGGGTCGTCTTTCGACCCGTTTCTCGCGTATCGCGGACATGCTTCGAGAAGCGGACTACCACGCCGAGCGGGAGTCCTCCCCTTTGATTCAGGGGTCGCACGTGCGGACGGCCGTCCACGACTACAACGAGCGCCTGAACCTCCTCGAGGAGAAACTCCTCCGACGCATCCGGGAAGGAGATATCCATATCGATACGGAGGGCCGCGAGGTCGGCCAGATCAACGGGCTCACGGTCATCTCCGTCGGCGAGCACGCCTTCGGACTTCCCGCACGGGTCACATGCCGAGTCGGCGTCGGCAAGAACGGCATCCTGGACATCGAACGCGAAGCCGAGATGACCGGTTCGACGTTCGAGAAAGGAGGGCTGATTCTGCAAGGCTTTCTCACCGGCCGGTACGCGACCACGCACCCTCTCACATTCTCGGCGAGTCTTTGTTTCGAGCAGTCCTACAGTTTCATCGACGGAGACAGCGCTTCGTCCACGGAACTCTTTTGCATCCTGTCGGCCCTCGCGAACGCTCCCATCGAACAGCAGCTCGCCGTGACGGGTTCGGTCGACCAGTTCGGCCGCATTCAACCCGTGGGCGGGATCAACGAGAAGGTCGAAGGGTTCTTCTCCGTCTGCATGGACCGAGGGCTCACGGGCAGTCAGGGGGTCATCCTCCCGCAGAGGAACGTGGGTGATCTGATGCTTTCTCACCGCGTCGTCGAAGCCGTGGAGAAAAAACAGTTTCACATCTTCGCCATCACGACGGTGGACGAAGGCATGGAGATCCTCACGGGGCTCCCCTCCGGAGTGCAGGACGAACGGGGCCGCTGGACCCCGGACAGCCTGAATGATCGCATTCAGATACGGCTGAAGGAACTCCATGACTTGGCGGACGAGGACGGAGACGACAAGTGAGCCTCGATCGCATCCTCGAGCCCGAATACATGGACGACCCCGAGGAGGCGGAGGAATACGACGCCATGGATCACACGGAGCCCAACCGGGCTTTCGTGAACAGACTGATCGAACTCGGTGCACGGGGGCGACTGATCGACCTGGGGTGCGGACCGGGCCACATCACCGTTCTCGCCGCCGAAAGCCTTCCCCATGCGGACGTCCTAGGTGTCGACGCCGCGCGCAGCATGCTCCGAATCGCAAAGGCTCGTCGTGCCGCGTCCCCAGCCCGGGATCGCGTCCGATTCCTCCAGGGGCGCGTCCAGGAATTGGGGCTGTCGGACGGCTCGTTCGACGGCGTCTTCAGCAACACCGTCCTCCACCACATTCCAAAGCCCGTGCCCTTCCTCGCGGAAGCCGGACGGCTTCTCGCGAAGGGAGGCGTTCTCCTCATTCGCGACCTCGTCCGCCCAGAAACGGAGGATCAACTCACAGCCCTGGTCGCACTCCACGCAAAGGATGCGAACGCGCGCCAACGAGAACTCTTCCGAGCGAGCCTGCATGCGGCGCTTACGCCGGAGGAGCTCGCCCAAGCCGCCAAGGAAGCCGGCCTTCGCGACTTTGAGATCACCAGGGACAGCGACCGGCACATGAGCCTTCAGATCGCGGCCCGTCGCTGATTCCCAGGGACTCGAAGGGACAGCGAAGAGAGGGGAACACGCGCCGGGCCCGGCGAGAGGCGTCTCGCCGGGCCCGGGATGAGAGTAGCGACGGGTGGACTCGAACCACCGACCTAGGGCTTATGAATCCCTCGCTCTAACCGGCTGAGCTACGTCGCCATGGGTGCGGAACGATAAACGCGGGGACCGGAGCGTTCAAGGGGCGGAATCTTCATGCAACGGCGACCTCATTCGGAGTTCAGGGGTAGTCTTCTTGCGACCAGGAGCAATGACGAACTGGTCGGCCAAGAACGGTCGCGGAGCGCCCCCACTCGGGGCCCCACCTCAACCAACGACGCCTGAAACCCTCCGTGGCCGCGGATCAGGGCGGTCCCACAACCAGTGGGGCCGCCTCTTTTTCTTCTCCGGGCTCTCAAGCGGTCCCCAAATCGATGGGTTTGCTATGACAGGGCATGTCGGTTCCCACGGATTTCGCTTGGCGACGCCTCCTCCGCGACGCGGGTTTCACCCGAAAGGAGGAAGACCTGCCTGGCCGGGAGCTGGCTCGAAACCGTCGCGGATGGATTCGACATCTACGGCGGCCCGACGGTCGCGGTTTTTATCTCAAGGCCCTGACGCCTCGCGGCATGGGGGACCGACTTCGCTTCACGGTGGGAAGAAACCCCTTGGAGCGGGAACGGCGGAACCTCCTTCGCATGGCGGCGTGGAACGTGCCAGCAGCCCGGCCCGTGGGCTTCGCCGTCGCCCGCGGCCCCCTCGGCATCTTTCAGAGGGCCTACCTCCTCATCCAGGAGGTTGAGGGCACTCGTTCTCTCGAAGCGTGGTTCGCGGATCCCGAGGCGCAACTCTCCCCCACGGCGCAGCGCCGGGCGCTCGAAGACTTCGGACGCATTCTGGCCCGCCTCCACGGGCATGGCTTCGTGGACCGAGACATGCACTTTCGAAACATTCTAGTTCGGGAGACGGCGGGGGGCCTCGAGTTCTTCCTGATCGATTCTCCCAAGGGGAGACGGCCATGGACGCCCTGGGGGCGCAGACGGGGATTCGTGCACGATCTCGCCTGCCTGGACAAGCACGCAGGACGGCAGCTCACGCGATCACAAAGGACGAGGGTTCTTCGGGCCTATCTCGGCCACCCGCTCACCGCGGCCGACCGCAAGCTGATGAGAGCCATCGCACGCCGCGCGCGGACGCTCATGCGCCGCCGTGAAGAGAAGCTCCGGCAGGACGCCCTGCGATCGGCCACCGATCACCAGCGCTCGCGGGAGTAGATCTCAGTGGCCAAAAGATGCTCCGCCCCGGCCTCGCCGCAAATCCCCTGGCGCTCGGCCTCCCTCATCCAATAATTGGCCTTCTCCTTGTTCCCGGCGAAGAAGTACATCATGGCGAGGAAGGTCTTCAGGTTCGGGTTCTTGGGAGTCTCCTTGGCCGCCTTCTCGAATGCGGCGAGGAGGACATTCCGGGCTGCGGCATCGTCCAGCTGCTCGCGAATGAACTTTTCCAGGTGAAGCGTCGGCACCGGGAGCAAGGACCCCGGTTCGTCCTTCTTCCACGTCTCAGGACGGACACTGACGACCTTACAGACCTCGATGAGCTCGCGGGCCATGTCCTCCAGGCGTCCGTCCTTGCGATAGGATTCAGCCAAGCGTTCCCGGAGTTGGGAATAAAACGGCACCTTCTGAAGGGTCTCCTCGAAGCAGCGAACGGCGTCCTTCTCCTTCCCGAGCCGACTGTAGATGTCGCCCAAGAGCAGCGTGATCGCCTCCTGAGTGGGATTGAGGCGATAGGCGCGTTCGGCGGGTGGCAGGGCCTTCCGGTAGAATTCGTCGACGCGGTCCTGCCACTCCTTCTTCCGGGCCTCATTCTTGGAGACGTCGGTGCCGGGCTTTTTCTCCAGGATCTGCTTGATCCTTTGCTCGATCAGCACGGTGATCCTCTCCGCGGCCACGGCTTTGATCTTGTAGTTCATGGCCGTTCGAAATGCGAGGGAGCAATTCTCGGGATACTCCTTCCCCAGACGTTCCAGCTCTTTGACGTCGAAGCCGTCATAGGTCTCGGCCGTGGGTTGTTCGGGACATTCCATCTTCAGCAGGTTGACGACGGGATGACGACCGCCGGTCTGGAAGTCGGCAAGTCCAACTTTCTCCCCCGCATGAATCAGATCCCAAGCGCTCTCGTTGCGCCCCAGGTTCGTCAGGCATGCGGCGTAGCTGATGATGAGATTGATGTTCTTCGGATTCGTCTTGTAGCGATCCTCGAAGAGGCGGATCAGTTCGTCGCGAAACGAGGGGTCGATCAACCATGTCGCGACGGCTCCCAGGGTCACTCCGAAGACGGGCGCCTCCCCGCCCTCGAACCACTTCCCCACGTACCTGGCCGCCTCGA
>DRQF01000286.1 GCA_011369445.1 Planctomycetota bacterium
ATCCAGGCACCATGTCCACGTTCATGCGCGTGTAGGCCGCGAAGATGAGGGGGTCGAGCCGGCCTTCTTTGTAGTTCGAGACGATGATGCCCCTGTCCTCGGGAGGAATCATGGCTCGGACCTCAGCGGCCGTCTCCTTCATCTGTTGCCCGCTCGCGATGGCCAGCTCGTTCTCGGGTGTCATGATAAGAAGGGCGGCGGCGATCCCGATGGCAAGCCCCAGCACCAGCCAGGGGGCATTGCGAATTCGGACGGCTTTCAAAACGGCGATCAGCACCTCCGCCGTGATGCCAAACGAGAGCCCGGCCAGGGGGAGCCAGTAGCACCCCCAAAAGTCATGGAAGGGGGCTTTTGAGGGGAAGGCCGCCAGATTGAGAGCGCCCCATGCCAAGGCCGCCAGCCAGGGAAGAAACCTCGTCTTCAGGGCGTTGACGGATCGCAAGGAGACGAGACCGGCGAATCCGACGGCGCCGATGGCGACCCAGCCGTAGGAAAACAGCTGGTATTGCCACACGCGTTCGAACCACTGGGCTGGGCTGAGGGATTCGACCTGGGTCACCGCCGCCGACCGGAGGGCTTCGAGAAGCCCCCTGGGCACGCGGGCGATGAGGTCCACGTGAATCCAGACCCACAGGATCGAGAGAAAAACGAGAACCGGAATCCCGAAGACGTAGGCCGGTCGTCGTCGGGTGAGGATCTCCACCATCCAGAGGATGAGGGGGACGAAGTATCCGGCCCAGTCGAACTGCATCCCCGCAAGAAGGGCCACGGGAAGGAGAAGGGCGCTGAGGGGGCGCCGGCCCTCCCGCAATCGAAGGTAGCAGAGAATCGCCAAGAGCCCCGAGAAAAGCGTCATGGGGTGATGCATCGAGAGGTGGGCCAGACGGAGGAAGAGGGGAACACCCACCATGCCGAACACGGCGGCTCCCGCCGCGGCGGGGGCCATGCCCAACTCCTTGGCGATGAAAAAAAGCAAAAGGGCCGCTCCGAAGCAGCCGACCAGCCCCTGGAGCCGCATCACCCATTCGTGGGGGCCGAAAACCTTCACCAAGGCCGCGCGGAGGACGACGTCGAGGACCGGATGAGTGCAGTACCACCGGAAGTTGGGATACGTCTCCGGCTCGGGATTCAGTACCGGCATGAAGCGAGTCTCGACGAAGCCGTCCTGAACCATGTTCTCGGACATGAGCGCGAACCACGCCAAAAGATGGCCGTGGTAGTCATGCTCGTAGGGGCGGTTCATTCGACGAATCTCCGCGCCGGAGAGGCCCAGCAGGGCGGCCACGGTGATCACGGTCATCCAGCGGCTTCGGCGCGTTCGACTCTCGTCTGCGGTGATCATGGGGGAATCATGGGGACTCGGCGGCGGTTCGCCAAGTCCACGACCCGTCGAATCGGCTCCACCAAGGGACCCAATCGCTCCGGCCTTTGTCTTGAACGCCGAATGCATAGAATGACGATCCCAACGCCTCCGGCCCATCAAGGATCTTCCTCCATGCACAATCGCCTCCTGCTTTTCTCCCTCCTTTTGCTTTTCTCGGGACTCGTCCCTGGGCAGATCCTGAAAGTGCGGCTCCGCGACAGCAAGATCGAGAGGCGGTACAAGGCCTCCCTCAGCCGGATCGGCGGGGCGTACTTCATCGTCGGCGAACCCAAGGCGGGGCTCGTGATCAAACCCGGCTCCATCAACATCGTGCAGAAAAGCATCGAGCTGTGGGTCCTCGACCCCCGCCACCCGGACAGGTTGCCCTACAAGATGGGCAAGAAGGGAGAACTCCAGCCCACGAGCAAGCGTTCCTTCGTCGTCATCCCCCGTTCCGACCTGGCCGGTTCCCACCCGGTGAGCTTTCTCATGGAGGATCAAACCCTTCCGGGCATCGCCGGCGAGTACCGGCTGCGTTCGGACGAGATCGCCGCCATTCGGAAGAAGATCAAGAAGACGAAGAAAGCCACGCAGGAGTGGTTCCGCCTGCAGCGCCATCTTCTGGATCGCATGGAGAGGTTCCGCCTCTGGCTCGAGGCCTTGAGCTTCGAGAAACCCGCCCGGAAGATGGCCGCGGACATCGCCAAGGAGACGAAGCGCCTGAAGGACGACGGTTACCGGGAACGGGCCCAGTCGGCCCTCGAGTCCATTCACCCGATTCCCGTGCCGGAGGACTTGGATGAGACGGCCCGCGAGATCTCGGGAACCGAGTACAAGGCCTTCGAGAGTCAACATGTTCGCCTGCTCTTCCCCGCGGGGGCCATGGAGCCCGGGACGGCCAAGAGTCTTTTGAAACTGGGGGAAAACATCATCGAGGGCTTCCGCCGGGAGTTCTGCGACCCCTACGCCCCCCAGAGGGACGACGACGGCATCGAGGACGAGATCCCGGACGGGGTCTTCGCGGTGTTCTTGTGGGTGCCGGATTCGGCGAAGGCCTACGAGAGGTATTACACGGATTACCTGGGCGGGTCCTGGGGAACCGGTGAGCGAAAAAAGCGGCACCTGCAAGCGCGCGGGACCTCGGTGAGGGGGCTGCACGGTTTTCCCTACCTCCACTACTGGCGGTTGGGGGAACAAAACGACTTCGAGGGGCAGGTGGCCCACGGTCTGGGACACGACCTCATGCAGATCCAGTTCTGCAGGGGCGCCCCCGGTTCCCGTGAGGACTGGATGCGCGAAGGCGTGGCCTACTACACCTCCTTCGAGTACCTTGGCCGCAACACGGTCACCTGCATCGCCTTCAAGATGAAGACCTACGATCGCACGCCGGGACCGGAAGGAAAGAAGACCGTGGCCGAGGGGCGTCGGGCGGCCTTCAACGAGTTGGCGCTCTCGAAGGGCCCTCCCCTCCACAGGTTGGTGTCCATGGACCTCGCCGACATGGAGGACCCCGATCTCGCGAAGGGTTGGAGTTTCTTCGACTTCGTCGCACGGACGCTGGGGAAAAAGGGCGTCCTTTGGCTAAGAGCGGCCTGTTTCGAAGCGGGGAAGACGGACGGATTCGTGGAGCGTCTCCGTGCTCGGACGAAGGAGATCTTCGGGTTGAAAGAAGGGGACGCATTGGGCTGGTTGGATTCCCAATGGCGGGCCTACGCGAAGTCCTCTCAGAACAAGGGTGAAGCCCCGAGGCGCCGCCGATGACGATCCCCTCCGCGCCTGAGCACGATGCGGTCGTGGAACTCCTCTTGTCCGACGAGGAGGTGGAGGCCCTGGCCGCTCGCTCGGACCCCAGCGAGAGCGAGCAGTTGCTCTGGTCGATCGGGATCGCCGAGGACCGATTCATGGCCGCCGACTCCAGGTTGCGCGAAGAGCTCCTGGGGAGCATCCAACTGCAGGAGGCGCGTCGCCTGATCGGAAGTCTGACACTCCTCGTCCTGGTGGCCGTGGCGGTGGTTCTGCTGGTCCCCGCCGCCGTGGCCGCGGCGGCTTTGGCAGCGGTGGCGATGAAGGCCGGCATGGACTTCGCCGGCTTCAGGCGCCGCAGACGATTGGTGGAGGCAGCCCGTTGCCTGGGAGGTGGCGATGCGCCCGAGACTCGGTCTTGAGATGCCTCCCTCCCCGCGCGAGGTGATGGCATGACGTCCGGGGACGAAACCCTTGCTGCCTGAGCTTTTTCACTTCGAACTCTTCGGCCGGACCCTGAGCGTCAACGGCTACGGTCTCATGATCGGGATCGGTCTCGTCCTGTGGACCTGGCTGGTGGGGAAGGAGGCGCGTCGCCAGGGTCTGGTCAACCTCCAGGAACGCACCACCTCCACGCTGCTCATCTTCATTGCCGCGCTCTTCGTTGGGGGGAAGGGGCTCTACCTGCTCACCCTGCTGGGTGAGCGCGCTCCGGACGCCGACGATTTCCAATATGGCTTCGTCTTCTACGGGGGGTTACTCACCGCCGCGCCGGTCATGGCGTGGCAGTCGAGGCGCCTCGGGTTAGGCGTCCTCCAGGGGCTCGACATCTTTGCCTTGCCGGCTCCGCTCGCCCACGCCTTCGGTCGTCTGGGCTGTTTCCTCGCGGGTTGCTGCTACGGACACCGCTGTTCGTTGCCATGGGCGGTGCGCTTCGAACATGGACGGGGTCTGAACGGTGTGTTCGTTCACCCCGTGCAGCTCTACGAGGCCGCGGGCCTGCTCGTCCTTTTCGCCATTTTGTGGTTCGGCCTCCGCAGGCGAATACGTGTCCATGGGCAGATCCTCTTCACCTACCTTCTGGGCTACGCCGCCCTCAGATGCATCACGGAACTCTTCAGAGGAGATCCCGAGCGGCGCATCCTCTTCGCCGACGGGCCGGTGTCGCCGGGGGACCCGCCCCACGGGCTGCCTCTTTCGACGATGATCGCTCTGGTCACTGCGCTGCTGTGTCTGCTGGCGCTCCTTTGGCTCCGCCGTCGCCCTTCGCCTCCGGCTTCATGAGGGCGAACCCCACCACGTACAGACCGGCGGCGATCCAGATCACCCGGGTGAAGCCCATCTCCTGAGACAGCACGATGCAGAGGATGGAGGCCATCACCGAGAGGAAGCCGTTGATCGCCCAACCCCAAGGAATGAGTTGGGGACAGTTGCGATTGAGGATGCGGATGCCTGATGGGAACGCGGTTCCCAAGGCAAGCCCGAGAGGGCAGAGCAGGGCGACCACGACGGCGACGCGGGCTGGGAAGGGCCAAGCCAGCAGGTGGGGAAGCACTCCGTGGATGGCGGCCACGGTCAGTCCGATTGTAGCGACGATGCCGAGCAGAAGGAGAGACAACTGGCTGCGTCCCATGTGCCGAATCTTTCCGGCCAGGAACGAACCCAAACCGGCGAACGCCAAAAGAGAACTCAGCACGACGCTGAGGGAGTACGTCGGGTGACCCAGGAAAACCACGAGCATCTGCATGAGTGCGATCTCGAGGAACATGAAACCCAGCCCGAGGGCGGCGAAGAAACTGAAGTACCGCAAGCTCCCTTTCGTGCGAATGCCTTCATGGGCCAGGTGGCGAATCGGCCAGAAGATGAGGATGCCCGCCATGAGAAGGATCTGCGCCAACGAGATCAAAAGGATCGTGTGCCCCACGGGGAAGTCTGGATGATACCGGTTCTGCAGGGCCGTGGATTCTCCCTGGTCGCTGCCACCCTCGAGGAGGGTGCGCCACTTGTAGTAGTTGAAGAAGAAAGGACGATCGTCCGTGCAGGGCGTCAGGTTGTATTCGTAGTCATCGATGAACTTGGCGCGACCGGCGTCGTCGCTGCGCAGGAGGGCCTCGAAGTCCCGACGGGTTTGGAGGAAATGTTCGTTGTTGCCCCGCACCCAGCTCACGGCGCCGGAGATGAGGCCCATGAGCCGTCTTTTGTGCGCGTCGTTCCCATGCAGGGTGTTCACGAGCGCCGATGATTCCGCCGTTCGACCCTGGAACTGGAGGTTGTAGGCCCGGCCCAGAAGATCGAGAAGGGGCTCCATGCCTCCGGCCTCCTCGATGGCTTCGGTGGGGACGGTCTTCTCGAGGGCTTTCGAGAAGTAGGTGCGCACGCCGCTGAGTTGGTCGGAGGGCGGGTCGAAGTCCTCTCCTGGCTTCTTCAACGGGTCGAAAACCAGACCGCGGAACGCGAGGCGCTCCGCAAAGTGCTTCAGGGCCTGAATCTCGTCTCTCGTGAAGGGCCCCTTCTTGATGATGGTCGAAGCCCAGTCGATGCCTTGGAAGACGGCGATGGACGACGCGGCGTCCTCGACCCCCAGTTCCGCGAGGGCTTCCCGCGCGATGTTGGCGAGTCGCAGTGTCTCGCGAGGTTTCTTCGGCCGGTCGAGGATGAAGCGTGAGTAGTTGACGTAGCCACCGTCATTCAGGTGCGCATAGAAGTCCTTCACGGCCTCCACGGTGTAGAGGTAGGTTTCGGAGAGCGTGTAGGCGCCGGTTGACAGGGCGGTGAACGAATCGACGCCGCTCATCTGGATGATGTCGTACTTGGCGTCGCCGTGGCGGATCCATGCTCGCCCCTCCGCATTCTCGAGTTGGATGCGGTCCGAGAGGGGGTGGGCGCCGGGAATGAAAAGGCCGCCCGAGAAGTCCGCGTAGAATTCGGTGACCATGCGAATCATGGCCTGGTTGATCTCCACGGCCGTGACGTGTCGCGCGTCGTTTGCAAGGGCCACCATCACGTCGACGCCGCCGCCCACGCCGATGACGAGCACGTCGGGAGACTCGGCACCCCTCGCCTTGAAACAGACATAGGCCGACCCGGCCTGGGTGTCCGGCAAGAACGGGAACTTGGCGATGTTCGAGGCATCGCCGTAGAGCATCGTCGGAGCGGTTCCGTCCTGGGCGACGAAGCGCGCCTCGACCTTTTGGCGATTGAGCGGAGAAAAATTGCCCCCGATCATGGGGTGTGCGTCGAAGGGCGGCGTCACCTCGACCTCGGCCGTGGCGCTCGGAATCCGCGTTTCCACGCGGCCGTTGGCCAGGTCGTAGAGTTCCTTGCCTGGGGCGTCGGGAATACGCCATTTCATCTCGGGAATGTGAAGCACAGGGCTGCCACCGAGAATCCCGATGAGCGCCACGGCGCCCACGGCGGACAGAAAAGAAGTGGCGAGGCGGTGTCTCCACTGGGCGGCGCAGGAGAAGAACAGCCCCGAGAGACAGCCCGCGAAGCCTGCCGCGATGACCGTTGGAGCCGCACCGAATCTCTGGAGGAGGTACACGCTTGCCGCGCCTCCCACCGCCGAACCCACCAAGTCCGCGAAGTAGATGCGGTTCACGTCCGCGGCCATCCGCGTGAGCAACTTGCCGATCACCAAGCCACCGATGAGCATCGGTGCGCCGATGATGAGATAGAACAGAAGAAGCGCAATGAGATTCGATTTGTCCTCGGTGATGCGGAGCGTGTCGATGTTGACCTTGGTCGCAAAGCCGAGTGAAAGCATGACCGCGAGTCCGAAGACAGAGGCGAGCATCGCGATGGAACCTGTCGGATCACCTTTCTTGTCCGCCTCTCGTGTCGCGGTGAGGATGCTTCCCGCCGCGCCGAATCCGAGAAGGGCGATGGACACGACCATATAGGTGAAGTGGTGCCACATCATGATCGCGAAGACGCGCGTGAGCGCGATTTCGAAGAGGATGATGCTCCCGGCAATCAGGAACGTGCCGGCATAGATGGAACGAGGCGTTTTCATGAAAGTCCCTCGGCGAACGACGGTGCGGCGCACCATAGCAGTTTCGGCATTCCCGAGGGAGGTGCTGGATCGGGAATGCCGGGGTCGGCGGGCGGGGGGAACCTGCTCCTCGCGCATCGCCTTCGGCCCGCCCAAATCCAGGTTGCGATGGGGGGCTGGGCCGTTCGCCGTTATCCTCGTCCATGCCAGCGGATCCAAGAATGGTGGAGGATCTCGTTCGGATCGAATTCGAATGGAATCGCTTCCTTGACGCGTGGGGGCGCGCCGACGACACCGCGTCCTGGAGAGGTTGGACCCCCGTCGAGCACGGGCTGCACGTCCTTCAAACGATGGTTTGGAGCCGTGAGGGTCTGATGCGGAACCGTGGCCAGACCCGTCCCGACGAGGATTCGGGTTTGGCCACGACCGCGCTGCGTCGTCTTGTCTTCGCGACTTTTCGAATTCCGTCGAAGCTCCCCGAGGCTCCCGTGGGCCCTCCTGACGTCATCCTCCCCCCGGAGGCGCTGATCCAACTCATTCGAGAGGAGCGAGAGGCATGGGTCGGCCTGTGCGCGGACAGCCGAGCGCTCGGTCCGCCGTGGTTCGCGTTTCCCCGCCTGGGTCACATGGCCCCCAGGGATTGGGCCAGGTTTCACGTCATCCACGGTCTTCACCACATGCACCTGGCCCGGGAATCCCGGTTGGCTTGATGTCATGGAGTCCCGCCTTTCGGCCCAGGGGGTTGACCTTGGTCCCGGCGGGACCGACAATGGGGAAGCGGTTGGGGAACGAGCCGGAGGGCCTTGAATGCGTAATCCCCAAGTTTTGATTCTCGCCAAAGATGGATTTCATCGACGGCTTCTGCTGGATCTCGCTCGCACGAACGATCTTACCGTCGAGGCTTCCGAGCCGAGATCGGCGGGGTCTTGGGTGGCCAAGATGACCGCCGCGGATTCGAGGCCGGACATCGTCCTTCTCGATCTGGACGAACCTTCGTTGGCCGACTTGAGAGCCTTGAAGGCTCTCGAGAGACTTCCGGACGCGGAACGCCCCTTCGTCGCGGGCTGGGCTCATTCCACTCCCGCGTCACCCGGTCTGGATGCCTTCTTGCCGCTACCTCTGGATGTGGGGGCCGCGTCGCGAACCCTGGCGAAGCTGGCTTTGAATGCACGTTGTCGCGGCGAGGTCGCCGTCTCCTGACGCGAACGCTCCCGGTGGCTTTTCACCTTCCGCGCTTCGGGATACCGTGGTCGGTATGGCGCGCATTCAACTCATCGAAGGCCTCGACGCCGTTCCTTCCCTGGCAGAAATCATTGGATCCGCAGGCCATGAGGTCGCCGGGCGCAGCCGGAGCTGCGAGCCCTTTCGAGCCGCGGAGGACGTGGATGCTCTCGTCTGGGACCTCTCTTCCGACCCGTCGACGTCGCTGCGCGAGCTGGATCACCTACTGAACTTCGAACAGACCGCCGACTGTCGGATCGTGGCCGTCTTGCCCGCTGATCGCCCGCTGCTTCAGTGGAGACTTCGGCGAGCGGGTTGTCGCCGGCTCCTGGAGCGCCCCGTCTCCGCCTCGGAACTCGCCCGGGAACTCTCCGAGTCCCCCGACTTTCACGAAGACGACGATACGACTTGCGCGACGATTCTTATCCATGGCGCTCAGAACGCCTTGGGCGGGGAATTGAAGCGTGAGCTTCAGGCCGAGGGGTACGCCGCATTCTGGGGAGCCTCCGCCGCGCGCATACGCGAGATCGCGTCTCGGATTCGCATCGACCTGGCCGTTCTGCTCGAGGAAACCGGCGAGACCCACGAGGTCATGGCGATCTTGGCCGACATGTCACCGGGGTCGTCCCTGGTCATCGTCGACGCGGCTCAGCCGCTTGCTGGAGAAAAAAGCGGTGGCCTCATTCGCAGGCTTCCCCGCGGCGCGACGGTGGGCGAGATCGCTACCGTCGTCGCCGATGCCATCCGAGTTCGGCGCGAGCTTTCTGCGAGAGGGGAGGAGAAGCGGCTCCTCGCCGCCAAGGATCTCGAGCTGCACGGCCTCAACGAATCCCTACGAACTTTGAATCGCGCCGTTGTCGTGGCGAATCGACGCCTGGAGCAACAGGGCCAGATGAAATCCGAGTTGATCGGAATCGTGGCCCACGAGTTGAAGTCGCCGCTCGCGGCCATGGCCGGCGCTCTCGAGATCCTCTGTCGCGACAATGAATCCGCCGACGAAGTCGAAGCCCGTCTGCTCGGGCTCGTCCAGCGCAACAACCAGCGCATGATCAAGTTGGTGAACGACATCCTCGAACTTTCGAGATTGGAATCGGGGAGAGTTCGACTGAAGCCCACGCCGACGATCCCCGACCGCCTCGTAGAGCAGTCCATCGCCGTGGTTGCCCACAAGGCGGCCGACAAGGGTGTGCTGTTTGACCTGGAGAGCGACGTGTTTCCCGAACGCGTTCTTCTCGATGGCGACCGTGTGGCGCAGATGCTGATCAACCTCTCGGACAACGCGGTCAAGTTCTCGCCCACGGGTGGGATCGTCCGGATACAGGTGAAGCGTAGAGAAGGTCGTATCCACTTCGTCGTCAGCGACGAGGGGCCCGGTATTCCTCCAGACGAATGGGAGTGGGTCTTTGAGAGTTTTCACCACAGAGCGCGGGGAGACGATCCTCACTCCGCCGGTTCCGGATTGGGACTCACGATCACAAAGGCTCTGGCCGAGTACCACGAAGGAAGCGTCACCGTGGGAACCTCGCCCAGCGGCGGAGGGCAGTTCACCCTCACCCTGCCGCTCAGACCCGTACCGTCCGATGATTGAGGTCGTCCGGGGCCCCCGGTAGACTTCTGCGTGAAGGCCGCACACCGATTTTTCTGGAGCTGACCGATCCATGATTCGCCTACCGTCGTTGCCGTGCGCTTTGGTCCTGATCATGGGAATCCTCGTCAGCGCGTGCTCGAGTGTCGACACCGATGAAGAGGCTTCCGGTCCGCTCATCCGGCTGGATAGGGACCACCCCGAAGCGTGGACGACCCGGGGCTATCTCAACGTCAAGACTCTCCTGTTGATCCCCGCTCCTCACACTCCCGCCGCGGATGAGATGCTCGTCCCCGGTCACATCGTGGGGGGCTGGTTCCACCCGGATGGTGACGTGATCGGAACTCTTCAACCGGCGCCGACGGGAGAGCGCAGCGTTCCGTGTTTCCTTGTGCTGGAGGACCGAAGCCTCATCCTCGATTTGGACGCGCCGCGCCCGAGAGGACGCACCTTGCTGCGCGGCCGCTTCGATCCGGACGATCAGCTTTTCTATCCCAGTCAAAGCCGACTCGAGCAGCCGCGAGGCGACGACACTCCGTGACAGGACAGGCGAGCCTCGCCCGGCGGCTGTCGGCCTGGTTCGGAAGACATGGGCGGGATCTTCCCTGGCGAGAGCATCGTACGCCCTACTCCGTTTGGGTGTCTGAGATCATGTTGCAGCAGACGACCGCCGCTGCCGTGCGTGGTCGGTATGAGGCGTTTCTCGAGCGGTTCCCTGACCTGGTCGCCCTGGCTCGTGCTTCAGAAGAGGAGGTCCTCTCCGAAGTCGCTGGGTTGGGCTACTACCGACGCTTTCGAGCCATGAAGAAGGCGGCCGAGCAGCTCGTGGGGGGCGGCAGGGACGATCTTCCAGGCACTCGCGAAGAACTCATGGAGCTCCCCGGCATCGGTTTTTACACGTCGGGAGCGATTTGCAGTCTTGCATTCAGCCAACCCGTTCCCGCGGTCGACGGTAACGTGGAGCGTGTCCTCGGGCGACTCCACGCAATGGCGGAAAGAGTGTCCTCCCGGAGAGGGCTGAGGGCTTTCGAGGACAGGGTTCTCGAGTTGATGGAGCATGGGGAGCCATCGACGATCACGGAGGCCCTCTTCGATCTGGGCGCCACGGTGTGCCTGCCGCGTTCTCCCCGATGTGATGCGTGTCCCTTGCAAGGTTCATGCGTGGCCAGGCAGCAGGGGCGAATCGACGAGTTTCCGACGCCCAAGGTCGCGACGACGATGGTGGACAGGGTCGTCGTCGTGGGGCATTTGGGTAGCCGCCGAGGAACGCTGTTCTGGCGCCGCCCCGACGATGCGTCTCGGATGCCAGGATTCTGGGAGTTGCCAGAGTGCTGGGCCGACGGATTCGATGACGGTGTCGCGAAGTTGGTGGCACTCGTGGAGAAGCGATTGGGGGCGCGCATCGCTCTCGATGAGGTCACCGAAATGAATCAGGCCCGTCACACGATCACGCGGCATCGCTTGGACTGCCGTTTGATTTCTCTTGGGACATCGACGGCTTGCCGCGACGAGGATGGCGTTTTATGGGTTCGCGATCCGAGCGAGATCCCGGGCCCTGTATCCACCATCACGAAGAAACTCTGGCGGCGACCCGCGGCGGCGGGGGAGGCGTAGGGAGCCCCTCGAGGCGGTCCGGACGGCGACAGGGTTCTTGCAGGTCGTGACGGCAATTCAGGGCATCGAGGACGGAGGCGATGATCTCCTCCAACGTCCACGGAACGGCCGGCGGCGTCCAACCGCGTCCGTCGTTCCAGGTCCAGGAGCCCCACTCGTAGAGGATCGGTCGAAGCGTGCTCGAACGATACGGGCATCCAAGGGGCTCGTTTTCGACGTTCGGCCCCACGAAGCGAGTCATGGCGAACCGAAAATCGAAATGCCGGATCTGATTGACGATCTCGAGAGAAAGGTCTTCGGGGACGGCGATCTCGACGATTCTGGTGGTGTCGAGGTGCGCCCCCCTCAGATCGGCGCCATCCAGACGCGCCCGAAACAGGTCGGCCCCCCGAAGGTCGGCGCCCCGGAAGTCCACGTCCCTCAGATCGAATCCCTTGAGGTTCGCGGAAATGAGGCGCCGTCCCCGCAGATCCCTTCCTCGCCAGCTGCCGGGAGCCCCCTCCGCAGGTGGGGAGGATTGGGGGGAGAAGGCGTGCCGCTTGGAGCGGCACGCGCCGGGCGCGAGGGGGTGAGTCGAGGTCATTCCCATGGCTCTGCTTGCTCTGTTCGTCGGACCGAGGAGAATCGAGATCAGTGACGAACCGCAATCTACAGTGCTACGAGTTGCACTGTCAATAGCAGTGCACAAAAAAATTCACCTCCCTCGCGCCGACGGAGTGGACCTCAGCCCAACCGACGGGCTGCCGCCTCCCAGTCCACGAGATGGTCGAGCCAGGCCTGGATATAGGCTTTCCGGCCGTTTTGGTAGTCCAGGTAGTAGGCGTGTTCCCAGACGTCCAGGGTGAGCAGAGGGGTCAAGCGGTGATCGACCAGCGGCGTGCCGGCGTTTTGTGTCTGACGGATCTCCAGGGTCTTTTCGTTCTTGACGAGCCAGGTCCAGCCACTCCCGAAAAGCCCCCCCGCAGCCTTGAGGAAAGCGGCCCGAAAGGCGTCCATGTCACCGAATGACGCTTCGATGGCCGACTTGAGTTTCCCGGAAGGCTCTCCGCCGCCCTTGGGTTTCATGCTCGCCCAGTAGAAGGAGTGATTCCAGGTCTGGGCGGCGTTGTTGAAGATCTTGGGCGCCTTCTCGGCGGTGCCCAGGATGATCTCCTCCAGCGACTTGTTGGCCCAGGGTGTCCCCTTGATGCCTGCATTGAGCTTGCGGACGTAGCCCGCGTGATGCTTCCCATAGTGAAAGTCGAGGGTCCGGGCGGAGATGTAGGGGGAAAGAGCGTTCCGGTCGTACGGGAGCTTCGGCAACGTGATGGGGTCCGCGCGGCGGGCGAGGATATGAAAGGGATAGCCGAAGCCCGGGCGGGTGCCGAAGAAGGCAGCCACCCCCACGAGGCCCTGGCTCAACAGTGTTCTGCGGTTCATTTTGGTCTCCTTGATCACAAACGGGTCGCCGGACGGCGAACGACATGCATCCTGACAGACTTGGAGTTCCCGCGCTACCGCTTGCGAGAAGGGGAGAGGGACATGAGGGCGACCCCGCCCCACAGCCCGATATTGGAGAGGATTTTCGACTCCGCGCCCGGGTAGTTGAGCATGCGGAACGCGATGGGGGAGGGCGTTTTCCCCTGATGATGGAAGACCGCCTCTTCGAAGAGGGCGCGCGCGCGAAGGCGCAGTGTCTCGTCATCGAAGACCTTGGCGCCCCAGGCGAGGGAGGAAGCCATGGGCCAGAGCAGGTGAACGGAGAGGTCCTTGCGGTATTCTCCTCTCGGATCGATGTGCCGCCACACCCGCGGCGCGGGATTCATCACGATCAGCCGGCGTTCGAAGAAGTCGAGCATCCGGTGCATCAGGGGATGGAATCGCTTGGAACCGGTGAGGGCCGCATGGCGGGCCGTGGCGTTGAAGAAAATGGCGTGCATCCAGGACTGGAGACTGGGGGGACGCATGCGTCGGTTGATGACGTAGCCCTTCTTCCCAAATCGTTCGGTCTCGATGCGTTCGAAGTTGGCGAGAGTCTGCTGCGCCGTGTCCAACGCCAATTGGTCCCCCAGGACCCACCAACACTCGAGGAGATTGTCCGCGGTCCATCCCGGAATGCGGACCCCCCAATCGCCGCTCCACTTTTCCGGTTCGGAGCGCAGAAGGAAATCACGGGTCAGCGTGATGGCGTCGAGAGCTGTCTCGTCTCCCGTGAGCAGATAGTAGAGGAAAGGTCCCGGAAGCCAGGTATGCGAAGGCGTGGCGTGGTAGTAGTTCCCGTGCCAGTGACCCTTCTCGTAGAACTGCCCCCCTCGCTGCCGTGACTTCGATCGCGTGTCGTGGTCCTGATCGATGTCGAGGCGGTGGCGCATCATGTCCCGCCCCAACTCGAAAAATCGCGGATCGCCGGTGCGCAGATACTGCCAAAGGACCACGTAGGGCCAGTCGTAGTGCAGAGAACAGTAGCCGTCGGCCCATGGAATGTCGCCGAAGTTGAACCAACCCCTGAAGACCTGCCGGCCGTAGGTGCCTCCCCGCTCGACAAAGGCCGGGTAGCCGATGCGTCCGAGGGAGGGTTGATCGTCCGCGGCACCGTCGCTGACCAAGATCTCCATCATCCTCTCGAACCGCGCCGCGGCCGGGTCGTCATTGCGGGGCGCGGGAATGGGGTGCCCGAGGGCGCCCGTTCGGTGGAAGGCACCGAGGGGGGGGAGAGCGTGCAGGGGATGGAGCGCGCGGCGGGCGAGATCCTCCTCGATTTCGTCGACGTCGCCGTTGGTGAAAACCAGGTGGAAGCGTTGTGTCTTCGCCCGCGCACCCTCGAAGCGGTAGGCCTTCAAAGACAAAGGGTCGGCCGAGCCCTTGCCCGGCTCGCCGTACTGCCCTCGGTAGTGGGGGCCGCTGCCGCCTTCGGGGAAGAGGTCGAGAATCACGCTGTCCCGAAAGATGCTCATGGATTTCGGTGCGTTCTCCCAGAACCTTTCGACGGCCAAGCCCATGCTCGTGGCCCCATCGCCGAGGACGAGAGTGCCCGGCGCTCGACGGCCGGAACCGACGAATTCGTTGCCGGACCAGATTTGGAAGGGAAAGGATTCGGGGTTCAGTTTGCGTTCCCGGTGGATGCGCTGGATCTGACTCAACCAGAGCGGCTTCTCACCCGTGGCGACACGCTGCCCCGCCAGGATGGCCGCTTTCGCTCCAGGGAGGCGGGGGAGGGATAGCCCCAGTCGTCGAAAATACCGATGGGCGCTCGGTCCTCCCATGTGTCCGTAGGGGCCGCGATTCACGACTCGCAAGTCGTTCGTCCAGCCTCGAACGCCGTCCACGAAGCGCAGTCGCCACTCAATGTCCAGGTCGAGAACGCGACAGGTGGCGAGAAAGGTGGCGGCCACGGAGTCCTCGTCCTCGAGCAGGAGGACCCAAGGCGTGGCGTCTTCCGCCTTGCCCTCGACGTTCGTGAACAGGACGCGTCCCGCTGGGCCTCCCAGATTCTTGCCCTTCGCATCGCGCACCGACGTCAGGAGGTCGTGAGCGCCGTTGACCAACACGATCGTAAGACCGGCCGTCGTCACCGTGTACCGGTCCCCCTCTTTGTCGATGCGGAGCTTGCCCTCGACGGGCGTTCCCCGTACGAGTCGAAGGGAACCGTGGGCTAACTGCGCGTTCACGGCGAAGGTGAGGGAGAGCCACTTGATGGGAAGGGACCCATCGTCGGGCCTCCCTCCCCAGCGAGAGAGAACCCGCATCCGCACAGGGACGATCTCTCCGTTCGTGGAGACGAGGCGTAAGGCGTCGGTGGCTTTGACGGCGTCCGAGCGCGCAAGAGGGACGCCCGCCCGGACGCGCTCGTACCGCGCGCCGGGCTCCGCGAGCGTCCGGACTTTCACGGACGCCAGCACTTCGGGCATCCCCTGGGACTGGGCGCCGATCACTCCCGACAGCAAGGCGATCGCGACGAAGATTCTCATGGGCGATTCCGTTCGGCGTCCCGCTTGCGCGCCAAGTGCCGCCGCCACGGGATGATCAGCCCGCCCACCAGGAGCAGAGCCAACCCGACGCAGACCGCTCGCGCCCCGTCGACCGCCGTCTCCAGATCGACATCCAGGAGGAGCAAGAGGACCGTGGCGATACCCAGGACGGCGAGAAGAACAAGGAGAGCGATTTCCGGGGCTCGACGCATGCCCCATGATAGCGACCCCGGTGCTGGGGGGACCACTTCCGAGAAGGACTTTCCCCAGCTACCATCCCGGCGGATGTTTTCCGACTCACCCTTCAACGACGGTTCGAATCACGAATCCTTCATGCGAGCGGCGCTCCGGGAGGCCGAGGCGGCCCTCGAGGAGGGGGAGGTTCCCGTGGGCGCCGTCATCGTCCACAAGGGCCGCGTCATCGGGCGGGGGCACAACCAGCGGGAGACCCTGCAGGACCCGACGGCCCATGCGGAGATGATTGCCATCACCCAGGCCGCGGCCTCGCTCGAGAACTGGAGATTGGAGGGCTGTCGCCTCTATGTGACCCTCGAACCCTGCTCCATGTGCTCAGGCGCCGTGGTCCTCTCCCGGATCCCGGAGGTGATCTATGGCGCGGCCGATCCCCGCGCGGGAGCCTGCGGATCGGTGCTGAACCTGGTTCAGAACGAGAAATTCAATCACCGGGCGATCGTCGTCCCCTCCATCCTCGCGGAGGAATGTTCGGCGATCCTTGGGGAGTTCTTTCGCAGGAGGCGCAAGGACGACCGTTGATGACGGCCGAGCCTGGGTTAGAATGCGCCGCCTCCGGGAGAGGTGCCGGAGTGGTCGAACGGGCCGGTTTCGAAAACCGGTGTCCTCGCAAGGGGACCCAGGGTTCGAATCCCTGCCTCTCCGCTCTTAGGAGAGATGTCGGAGTGGTCGAACGAGCACGCTTGGAAAGCGTGTGACCGTGTCAAAGCGGTCCCTGGGTTCGAATCCCAGTCTCTCCGCCATTCAAGCCGGGCGAGCCTTCGAGCTCGTCCGGCTTTCTTCTTGCCCGTCTTCTTGCAGGGAGAGGGGGCTCGGGTAGAATCCGCGCCATCATCGATTCGGAGCGAGGGGAGCCCCCATGACCTATCCGTTTTCACGCATTCTGGCCTGTGTCGTCCTCTTTTTGGGAATGACTCAGACGATCCCCGCTTCGACTCCGATCTCTCCTGCGGTGATGACGGCCACGGCGGCGAGGGCAGCCGCACCCACATCCCGACAGGAGACCGAGGCGGCCCCCAAGGACGAGAACATCTTTCGGCGGTTCGAGAAAGCCGCCGACAACGGTGCCGGCGTCCTCGTGAAGGTCCTCAGCAGCGTCCTCATGTGGAACGTGCTCTTCTGGCAGGAGAACATCAAGTTGCCGGTGATCGTCCTTTGGCTGGTCGTCGGCGCCCTGGTTTTCACCCTCTACATGCGCTTCATCAACCTGAAGGCCTTCGGTCACGCCATTCAGGTCGTCTCGGGCAAGTACGACAATCCGAAGGAAGCGGGAGAAGTCACCCACTTCCAGGCGCTTTCGGCGGCCCTGTCCGCCACCGTCGGTCTCGGCAACATCGCGGGGGTCGCCATCGCGGTGAGTCTCGGCGGGCCGGGCGCCACCTTCTGGATGATCGTGGCGGGCTTTTTGGGAATGAGTTCGAAGTTCGTGGAGTGCACCCTGGCCCAGATGTTCCGCAGCGTGGACGACGCGGGACGTGTCTCGGGTGGTCCGATGCACTACCTGGGCATCGGTTTGAAAGAGCGCGGTGTCGGAGGACTGGGAAAGGTTCTCGCCGTGTTGTTCGCTGTCCTTTGCGTCGGCGGTTCCTTCGGCGGCGGGAACATGTTTCAGGTGAAGCAGTCTCTGGGCGCCATCAGCTACTCGGTGCCCGCGTTGCAGGAGTACAACTGGGTCTACGGGCTCATCCTCGTCGTCCTCGTCGCCATCGTGATCATCGGCGGCATTCGCCGCATCGCGCACACCGCGGAGAAGATCGTACCCCTGATGTGCGGCATCTACGTCGCGGCATCGCTGTTCATCCTCTTCAAGAACTACGATCACATCGGCGCGGCCTTCGGCGAGATCTTCGCGGGCGCGTTCAGCCCCACCGCGGCCTACGGCGGATTCGCGGGCGTCCTCGTCGTGGGTTTCCAGCGGGCCGTGTTCTCCAACGAGGCGGGGGTGGGCTCGGCCGCCATCGCCCACTCGGCGGCCAAGACCGAGGAGCCGATTCGCGAGGGCATCGTGGCCATGCTCGGCCCGTTCATCGACACCGTGATCGTCTGCACGATGACGGCGTTGGTCATCGTCATCACCGGGGCTTTCGACAACGGTGCGGCGGAGTTCGTGGCCGCCCGAGGCGCCGACGACGGGGCCAGGCTGACCTCTCTGGCGTTTTCTCAGGAGATCTCCTGGTTCCCCTATCTTCTTTCCGTGGCGGTCTTCCTCTTCGCGTTCTCGACCATGATTTCGTGGTCGTACTACGGGGAGCGGTGCTGGACCTGGCTCTTCGGCGAGAAGAGCTCCATGAGCTACAAGGTCATCTTCCTCATCTTCGTCTTCCTGGGATCGGTGGTCAGCGCCACCAACATCTTGGACTTCAGCGACCTCATGATTCTCGGGATGTCCTTCCCGAACATCCTGGGGGTCTACTTCTTGGCCCCGAAGGTGAAGAAGGCTCTGGGGGTCTACATGGAGAAGCTGAAGAAGGGCGAGTTCAAGACCTTCAAGTGAGCGAGGGTTTCACTCCGATGGGGCCTCCCGCCGCACCTCGAGGCGAAACCCCTTCGCGTTGAGGCACTCGCCGGAGCTCAGATCAAAGCGAAAGCGATGGGCCATGCAGGTGATGGTGCCGTCGTCGTTCACTTCGCCGTGCCGCAAGAGATCGACGCCTGCGTGGGGGCAGTGACGAGCGATCCTGAAGCATTTTCCATGGGACTCCACCCGTATCGTCTCCTCCGTGGCGGCGCGGCGCTGGAGTTTCTCCTCGTATTCCGCCAGCCGTTCCAGGGTCTCCGCATCCTGGTACTTCAGGAGAGTCTTGAGATGGGGGACGAATCGGGGGGTCCTCTCCCGGAAGACCATGCGCAAAGAAAGCATCACGTCGTCCCAAGTCGCCCGCCCTTCGAGAACCTCGTGGACGGAGGCCGCGGGAGCTTCGAGGACGTAGAGCGGGTTGGCCGACGGTCCCTCCGCGGCGAGACCACGGGCGAAGTCGACGGAATAGGTCGCCTTGTCTCGTTTTCCGTGGATGACGAAGTCCACCGAGCCTCCGATCTTCTCCGAGGCCCAGGGTGACACCGTGGCCATCCTTCGGAAGTGGGCGAGTGTTTCCCCCATCGGGGGCAGATCGCCCCAGTCGTAGGGGAGGAGATCCATTCGCCTTTCTCGATAGCCTTCGATGTAGGACGCCTTGTCCGTGTAGGCCTGAAACCGAGGATCGGTGAGGTCGGTACGCGAGAAGAGGTGGTCGTCGTCGAGACGATCACCCGGCATGGTGAACCAACACCGCTCGGCGATGTCGGGACGGCGGGAGGCGAAATGTCGGGTGATGTCCAACTGGTCCGGGAAAACGGAGGTCGCGCTCGCGTCGTTCATCGCGTTGAGCCCGGGGTCGAGAAAGACCGGTGGCCCCGCGAAGATGAGGACGCGGTTCGGGTTCATGAGGTCGATCACCCGTTCGCAGGCCTCGAGCTTGAGGGTGCGTTTCTCCATTCTGCGCCGGAGCAGGTCGCCTGGATCGTAGTCGTAGCAGACCGGGTACTCGCTGGCGCCGGAGCCCTGCAGGCAGAAGGCATCTACGTGCCCCAGGATCTCCTTGATGCGCAGGAATTGATCCGTATTCAGGCGGGCGTCGTTGAGGTTGAGAAGGTTGCGGTCGCCGTCGCGCCAGACCATGGCCGCGTCGACCTGCCCCGGCGACTCCTCCGGAACGAAACAGATCTCGCCGCCCGCTCGAAGGGGAAAGAACGCGAAGGGGTCGTGCTCGACGACGCGATCGGCGAGGGCGCCCAGACGGCGCCGAGCGTGCCGCACGAACCAGGACGACGGAAAGCGGGCGATGTGGAGCTTCGCTTCGGGGTGCTCTTCGAGAATCTTTGTGATTACCCCCAGATCGAAATGATCCTCATGATTGTGAGACAGGCAGATATCGACCACGCCGCGCACGGCATCGTCCTGAAAGGGATGGTTCTCCGGGAACTGGAACCAGGAGCGGAAGAACGCTCCGTCCCTGCTCAGCCACGGATCCATGATGCAGGCCGCATCCGATCGGCCCTCCAGTTTCAGACAGGCGTGCCCGTAGTGAATGAACTGCATCGATCGATCTCACGCAGGGACGAGGGACGCCGCCTCGCGAATGGCCCGCACCACGCGAACCTGGTCCTCGGGCCCCAGGTCGGGTGAAGAAGGCAGACAAAGCGCGCTGCGCCAGATGGCCCGAGCGCGGGGAGCCTCTTCGCGGATGGCGTCCTGAAAGGCCGGTTGCATCGAAAGCGGTGCGAACACGGGACGGGATTCGATGCGCCGATCCTTCAGATGCCGCAAGAGTTCCGGTCTGGTGATGCCAAACTCAGCGTCGTTCACCAAGATGGCGGAGAGCCAGTAGTTGGAGCGGCCGCGTTCGAGTTCTCCGTGAAACGCCACCCCGGGGATCGAAGCCTCGCGGAAGAGGTCCTCATAGCGCCGGGCGATGGCCCGTTTGGCCTCCACGCGGGACTTCAGGTCCGTGAGTTGCGACCGGATGAGGGCCGCCGTGAGACTGGACATTCTGAGATTGTGGGCCGGGACGTCGTGAACCCACTCCGTGGGGTCATCGAGGAGTCCGGTGCGAGCCGTCGTCGCCAGATGTCTCATCGTCTGGGCCGCCTCCGCATTCGGAGCGACCAGCATCCCGCCGGAGCCACCGGTGACGATCTTGTTGCCGTTGAAGCTGAGAGCTCCCCAGTCGCCCAGCGCCCCCGCGGGACCGGTTGACGCAGAAGAGCCCAGTGCCTCGGCCGCGTCCTCCACCAGCGGAAGCTGCCAGCGGGAGGCGATCTCGCGCAGGGCCTCCAGAGCGCAGGGATGGCCCAGCATGTGCACCGCGACGAGAGCGCTGACCCGACGTCCACTGCGAGAGTGCAGTGTTGTGGTTCCCGCTCGATGACAGGAGCCGGAGAGGAACCTTTCCACGGCTTCCGGGTCAAGGCCCCAGGTCGCGCAATCCACGTCCACGAGGGCGGGCAGAGCGCCCAAGGCGTAGAGAGGATTCACGCTCCCGGCGAAGGTGAGGTCCGGCGCGATCACGAGTTCACCTCGGTCGACCCCCGCCCCTCGGTAGGCGAGGAAGAGGGCGGCCGTGCCACTCTCGAGGGCGACGCAGCGAGCCGGATCGACGTCGAGAACCGCCGCCACCTCGCTTTCCAGCGCGCCCACTTCGGGGCCCGCGGCGCTCACCCAGCCGGAGCGAAGGGTCCGAACGACCCGGTCGACGTCCTTCTCGGAGATCACCGGAACGGCCAGTGGAATCGAGGGCTCCGCGACGGCGGGTTTTCGGGCCCGGGGTGCGGAGCGCCCCTCGAAGAGTTGACGATACCACTCCCACGTTTGCCGCAGCCCTTCCCCCAGGGTGACGCGCGGAGCGAATCCGGTCAGGGTTTCCAGTTTGGACGTGTCCGGGAGTCGTCTCGCCGGAGACTTGGAAGGAGCCTCCTCGTCGAGGAGCGGCGGATGGCGTCCGACCGCCTCCATGATCGCCTCGTACAGGTCGGCGATGCTGGTCTCGTGGGTGGCGTTCCCGACGTGAACGATACCCGCCTCATCGAATCCGTCGCATTCCATGAGGGACGTGGTGGCTCGCACCGCGTCGTCCACGTGACAAAACGCCCGGGTCTGATCTCTTCCGAAACGCCGGAGCGGCGACTCCCCTCGGTGGAGCCGTTCCATGACCTGGGGAATGACATGGGAGAGTCCCATGCGGGGTCCGTACACGTTGTGAAAGCGAATGACCGCGGCGGGCAGGCCCTGTTGGCGAGCCGTCTGGAGGACGTAGGTCTCGCCGAGAATCTTGCTGGCCGTGTAGGCGGACCGGGGGTGATTCGGATCGGTGACGACGAGGGGGACGGTCTCCGGTGTGGGGAGGGGGAGCCCCCCTTCGAGCTCGAGGCCGAAGGAGTAGGTTTCACTCGTGGAGGAGAAGATCAGCCGCCCGTTTCTGGACAGGCCCCCCGCCACGGCCCAGTCCACGAGGTGGATCGTCGACAGGGTGTTCGTGCGGATCACGTCGGCCGGTCGTTGCATCGTGGCGTCCACCCCCACCACGGCGGCCAGGTGGTAGATCCGGTCGACGCCCTTGGGGAGGGCTCCGAGGGCCGCCGGTTCCGTGAGATCCGCTTCGACGAGCCGTACCCGCCCATCGGAAAGGACCGCGTCCAGATCCGCGTCGCGGCCGTGACGGCGCAGCGTGTCGACGAGGGTGATGCGGTCTTCGGGGTGGGCCGCGCCGGCCAGGGCGCGGGCCAGATGGAGACCTATGAAACCCGCGCCGCCAGTGATGAGGTGATGCATGGAGCCAGTCCGATCGATTGGTAGACGATGCCGGGGATGTCGCGGACGAGAAGGGGCGGCGCGTCCGCTTCGCTCAAAGAGAAGTCCGTGGGGCCCACGGTTCCCTGCTCGATGGCCATGCCCAGCGCGCCCGCAAGCGGGGTATCGAAGATCCGCCAGCAATCCATGAAGAGCAGGGGCGCATGGGACTTGGCGGCTAGCACGGGCAGGCTTGCCGCGAGTTCGCGATAACCTCGATGGTTATTCAAGAACACGACAGCGTCCGCGGATTCGAAACCTTCCGAGAGTGATGTCGGTTCCACCCCCATGGCGCGAATGCGTGCGTCGCTCACTTGGAAATCGTGGGCGAGTTTTTCTCCCAGCCGATGTCCGACCGCTTCCAGAATGGGTTCGAGGGGATTCCCGCGGGTGTCGTCCGTGGGAGGTGTCCCTTTATAGGCGACCCCGCAGAACAGTACCCGTGAGTTCGAGGGGTTCTTGCCGAGGGAGAGGAGCCCTTCGACGATGCGGCGTCCCACCCTGCGCGGCAGCTCCTCGTTGATGCGACGGGCATTGCGGACGAGGCTGGGTTCCGAGTCCGGTGTGGCGTCGAGCAAGAGGTAGGGATCTTTCGAGAGGCAGCCCCCGCCCACGAATCCGGGATGAGCCACATCGGGGCGTGGGTACTCGAAGTTGGCGCCGTGAACGACCTCCCGCGGGTCCACGCCGTGGCGCTCCGCGTAGCCCGCCATCTCGTTGGCGAAGGCGTAGAGGACGTCGGTGTGAGCGTTGTTCACGAGTTTCGTGAGTTCGGCGGCCTCCGGCGACGAGAGCGTCACGACGCGACCGCAGAAACGTTCGAAGAACGCGCGCGCGGCCTCGGTGGAGCGGGCATTCACACCGCCGACGAGTTGGGGAAGGTTCTTCACTTCCCTGAGCGCTTGCCCCTGAATGGTGCGCTCGGGACAGAACGCGAGCAGGATGTCGTTCGTCCGGAGCATGTCGCGGAGGATGGGCTGGAGAATCCGGGTGGTGGTTCCCACCGGGACCGTGCTCCGCACGATGATCAATGTGTCCGAGGTGATGTGTCCCGCCAGGCCTTCCACGGCAGCGATGAGATGACCGAGTCGCGGTCGGCGCGTGACGTCATCCACTGGCGTGGAGACGGCGAGGACCACGGCGTCAAGGGAGGACTGGCCCAGCTTCTCGCCCGCGAAGAGATTGCGTTCCATGTGCGTGGCCAGGATCTCCGGGATGCCCGGCTCATGAAATCGGGGGCGAGCCTCGCGAATCCCTCGGATCAGCTCCGGGTCCACGTCGATGCCGTGGACGAGGAATCCCTCGCGGGCGAGGACGCAACTCAGGGTGAGTCCCACGTATCCCAGTCCCACGACGGCCACTCGGAAATCGGTGTTCAGTCTCGGCTGCATCCTGCTCTCCCTCAGGCGGAGACATCGGCGTCCCCTGCATAATCATTCGGCAGGGAGCCGCTCCGACTTGAGTGCGGGGGCGGGCGGGGGCGCTCAGAGTCCCTGCTGGGTGATGCGGAAGGCGAGATCCGACTCGGCGCGGGTGGTGTGGTCGCGGACGAGGTCGAACACTTCTCGCAGCCGGATCTCGCCCTGCCAGCGGTGCAGCCGGCCGCCCTGGGCTTCGATGCGACCTCTCCAGATCTGCTCGAAGTAGCCGGACCACGTCGAACCCGCGGCCTTCCGTCGCCGGTAGGCCAGGACTTCGAAGCGGCTCTCCAGCGTGGTTCCAGGCGCCCAGTGCTCGAGGAAGACGCCGCCCAGGGGAGGGAAGACGTCTTCTTCCAAGGAGACGTTCATCCTCTCCGCCACCGCCGCGGAGGCCGACGTGAGGATGCGAGGCACCAACGCAGCCCGTTGGTGCTTGCGAACCGACGCCGGGAAGGGCCCCGGGAAGAACAACCCCGCCTTCGCGAAGAGCAAGGGGCGCGCGTTGGAACCGTCCGAGGCGAGGCGAATCTCGCCGTCGGCCGCCCATAGGAGAAGGAGGCCCGCGGCCCCCACCCAGGGAGGAGGAGGGGAATCGAGGGAGGTCAGGCGCACTTTCCAGGCTCCGTCGGCACCATCTTCCACGTGGAAACGAAAACGTCCGGTGGCCGGAATGCCGACCAGAGCGTCGCCCTCCGTCGACCTGGTCTCCGCGTCCAGCCGGCTTTCCACCTCCCAGGTTTCTCCGGCGCTCAGGTCGTATCCGGGACGAACGGCGTCGCCGGTGGGCCGGGGTAAGGCCTTGATGGCCCGATCCACCGACTCACCGAGGGCGGAAATCGCCGTTCCGGGGGGGCTCGTCCGCACGAACCACTGGACGATCACCGCCGGAATGACGGGGATCAGCAGGATGGCCAAGATGACGGTCATCTTGGCGCGGCTGGATGCAGCTCGAGAGTTTTCCATGGGGCGAGGTTAGCAGCGGGTGCGACCTCAAGGAACCAGATCGAGCTGGTGGGCGTCTGAGAAGGCCAGGAATCCGTTCGCGGCGATAGGGGAGATGGCGAGGCTCTGGACCAGCATGCTGACACCCGCGAATCCCGGCGGCACCAGGTAACTGTGGGTGTTGCCGAGAACGGGAGCGATGGCCGCCTGGAAACCGCCCGGCTGCTCCAAGCCGTTGAAGAGCACGACGGCGGTTCCTTGGAGACTGAACCACATGCCGGGCAGGGGACCGAAGGGAGGAATCCCCGGGAAGGGGAAAGGTTCCACGATGATGACGGGAGGCTCGCCGTCGAAGGTGCCCCCCGGCGACACGTATTGGACGTAGAAGTAATCTCCCGCCGACGCCGTCTTGATCTCGTTGCCGGGACCGGATGTGGGAAGACCGTTCACCCCCGTCGACATGACGAAGTCTTCGCCGCTTCCCGGATAGAGCGCCGCGTTCACCGTCGTGCTGGGAACCGTCAAGTCGGCGAAGACGGCGAAATGGTCGGAGGATTGGGCACTGGCGGTAGGGGAGAGCGGAGCGCCCACCTTTGGCAGCCAGTTTCCGATGGGCGTGTCGTCGATGCCGTTGTCGCGCATCGAATTGTAGACCTCGTCGCCACTCAGCAGGGCCCCGTTGGCGTAGATCACGTAGTCCAACCGGCGGCCGGACGATGGGCGCGTGGCGTAAAGGGTCGTGCTGTCTTCCTGGGTGGCGTCCGCGATGAGGGCGCCCATGGCGAGAAGGGCGTTGAAGGGGTCATAGACCACGGGGAAAGTGATGTCGGAGCCGAGGGAATACGTCTGAGGCAGTCCCCCCGGAATTGCGTTGAACGTCTGGCCGAAGGGGCCGTCGCCCAGGTCTTCATTGAGGTCGCCCATCACGAGCCAACTGCCCATGGGATATTGGGCCTGGTAGGCGGAGATGGCCTGGCTGAGTCGGTGAAATTCGATGGCGCGGCGGAATTTGTTCTCGCTGAACGAACCCGCTTTCAGATGCAGGATGAAGAGGGCCGTTCGCTCGGCGGCATTGGGCACCTGGACATGGACCTCGAAGATGTCGCGGGTGATGTCGTTGGCGTTGGGGTCGCCCGAGAGCTGGGCCGCGCTGTGGGAGGCGGAAAAGAGAATGGGGTAGTTCGACAGGACGGCGCCGCGGAAATCCCCCGAAAGCGTCCCCGAGACCGACGACACCGCCCAGTTGGAGTAGCCCGTCGCTCCCGCCAGCGTGGGGACGAGGGCCGCCTCGGCGGCGGTGTCGATCTCCTGGAGGGCCACCACGTCGGCGCCGATCCGATTGAGGATGTTCACCGTCTGATTCCACTCGTTGCTCCCCTGGTTTCCCAGCGACTGGGTGTTCCAGGTGGCGACGCGCAGGGCCTCCTGGGCCGGGGACGGCGTGCCCCACAGGATCACGGCGAGGACGAGGAGCAGGATGGACGGCTTGCCCTGGGACATGACGGGACTCTCCATGGATGATTCGGCGTCCCCATTCTACCGATTCCCGCCGGAGGGGCCCAAACATGGGATTTCGCGAAGAGAGGGAACGGGTGCCGACTTCCGTTTGGACGGGACACATCGTGTGAGAGGGGGTCGGTTCTCAGTGCCGGAGGAGGGACTCGAACCCTCACTCCCATTACAGGAAACGGATTTTGAATCCGTCGCGTCTGCCAATTCCGCCACTCCGGCTTGGAACGGGATCTTAACGGAAGGTCGTGCGGGATCAATGGATGGGGGAGGAGGAGATCCCGGAAAATAATGGGCCCGGCCGAAAGAATGATGCTGCCGGGCGAGTCTTGTCGTGGAGAAGGCTCGCGAGGGGCTACAATGTCATGGACCGAGGTCCTCAGCCCGGATTGAGTGCATGTTCCGACAGATTCTGAAACTGAAGCAGGCCCGCAAGGCATTCAAGGAAGGACGCTTCCAGGAGGCCCTCTCCCTCGCGGACGATCCCGAGGTCAAGGACCATCTTCAGGCGAAGAAGCTGCGAGACCGGGCACTTCGAGCTCTCGCCGGCCAGGTGGACCGTCACGAGCGGGAAGGAGATCTCTCCCTGGCCGTGGCCGAGATCGAGAAGCTGCGCCGATGGACGGATGACGATGCCGTTCGTCTCCACGAGCGGCGCTTGCGCAAACAGAAGCGGGATCGCGAGGACGACGCCGGACGAATGAGGCAGAAATACTACAAGGCCCGCTTGCTCATCGACCGCGGCGACATGGACGGGGCGCGTGCCCTTCTGTCCGCGATCTCCCCCATTGAGCGGACGCCCGAAATCAAAGAGTTGCTCGTCGAGATCGAGCAGCGGGCGAAGGACGCTCTCCGTTGGATTGGTGACGCGCGTTCGATTCTGTCCGCCGATCCGGTGCAGGCCGAGGAGCTGGCCCGCAAGGCTGAGTCCCTCCATCCGCAGGCGCCCGAACTGGCCGAGTTCTACCGTGACCTCGCTCGCGCCAAGGTGAAACTCGTGACCGATGGCGATCTTTCCGACGGAGCGCTGGCGGCGTTCCTTTTGGACTGGCGTCTGTTCAAGCGTCGCCACTTCCACAGCGAGATGACGGCGGACTTGGTGCGGAGCGAGGCCGACTTGGTGAAACTCCTCTCAAAGCGCGTCCGAGAGCATCTCGCCGCCGGGCGCTACGCCGAGGCCGAACGCCTGATCGATCGCCAGAGCGATGTTTTGGCCCGCGATCATGATCTCGAGTCCCTCGGTCGAGGCCTCAAACGGTTGGCGGAAGCGCAGACGGCGTTCGAACAGGGCGGCTACGAGGACGCCAAGGCCCGCCTCGAGGAGGCGATGACCCTGCTTCCCCGATCGGGTCACCTCAAGGAGTTGAGCCGTAGTATCGAGCGTGCGCGCAGGGAGATTCAACCCGCGCTCGAAGAGGCGACGCGCCTTTTGAGAGAGCGCAAGCTCCACGAGGCCAAGGGCCTCATCCTGGGGATTTTGGAAGGAGCGCCCGGCCACATGAAAGCCGGCCGTCTGCTCGAACGAATCAATGCCCAATGGACGGAGACGCTGAGACACCTGGATGAAGCCCGCCGTCGTGTCGGCGAGCGGCGCTTGGAGGCGGCTTCGGCGGCCCTACAGCGCTTGGAGGCGCTCGGGTGGGAGGATCCGGAAGTCGACCTTCTGAGGCGAGAGATCGCTCACCTCGAACGGACGAAGCCTTCCATCGCGAAACCCCGCCATGAGCTTGCCGGGGACGGGGGAAAGAAGGGGCCCGCGGCCTTCGGTGGAGCCGCCCCCCGAGCCGTGGCCCACGGAGGTGCCATGGGCCCGCTGTGGGTTCTCGGGGTGGAAGAACACGGCGAGATCCTCGTCGTGGAGAAATCCGAGGTCCTGTTCGGCAGCGCGGCACGGGGCGTCGCCGATCTCATGTTCATGGCCCCGCTCGCGGCCCGGCATGCCGTTCTACGTCGTCGCCGGAGTTTCCACGGTGGGGATGCCTATGTCCTCGAATCCGTGGAGGGCCGCCCCGTGCGGGTCAACGGAGAAGACGTCACGTCCGCGACCTTGAAGGATGGGGATCGGGTGGCACTTGGAACGAAAGTGCATTTCCGATTCCACTACCCCTCGGAGGTGTCCAGGGCCCCGGTGCTGCAATTCGAAGAAGGCGAGCTGGTCCAGGGGCTCACCCAGGCCGTTCTCCTGCCGCCCACCGGTCGGGCAGGCGCGATCCGCGTCGGAAACCTGGTTGACGCCCACATCGCAACATCCGACTCCTCCGGAAGTTGTGAAGTTTATCGGGAAACGGCCGCGGAGGGCGGTCAACTCGTGGTTCAGGGGGCCAGCGGCGTCGCCGTCGACGGTGATGCGCCCCGGAGCCGTGCTTTTTGTCGTGACGGCAGCACGGTGCGAGCCGACGATCTGACTTTGGTGTTTCGCTCGATCGCTCCATCCGATTGAGCGGGAATATTCCGCCCGCGGTCAGAATGATGAGTGTTCTGGAAACCGGAGGTTTTCATGGTCCGAGGTCTTTCGAGATTCGCCGCGCTCATTGTCTCACTCATCGCGCTGTTCGTGGTGCTGGGTGCCTGGTCGCTGACCGTTCGATCTCGCAGAGCCCGTGCCCAGTTCGTGCGCGAAGTCGCCGTCGAGCGGAGAGACGCCGCGGAGCGTCGCTTCGAGGCTTCTGTCAGGGCGAGCGGGCACGGGGTGAGCGTGACCGTGGATTCCGTGGAGCCGGAAGCTCTCCAATACGGGCCCGAGGGCGTCGAGGTGCGATCCACGCTTTCCGACGCCATCGACGCCATCGCCGATTCCGTGGAACGCATGACCCAAAACGGCCGTCTGCGGGGCCGTCGCATCCGAGAAGTCGGCGTCATCGAGGCGCATCGCCGGGACGACGCGCCGGACATCCGTTCCGCGCGCCTTCGACTGGTCAAGGTCCTTCGGATGCGAGGTGTGAACGCCCGTGACGGGGAGGCCCGCAGATTCGGGGGGATGACCCTCGAAATCTCTCTCCGCAAGGAAGGTGAGGAGGCCGAACTCCTGGGCGTCTACGAGCGCGAGGGCGGCTTCATGCGAGAGATCCTGATCGAGGGTGCGAGCGCTGGCGATGTCGCGGACGCGCAACTGGATTTCGAGATGCGGAAGCTGCCGCGCTCCGACCGCTCCACTTTGAGATTCAAGACCGGAGTGACGTTGAGCCCCGACGATGCCCGCGAGGACGCGCTGGATCTGTTGGCGCGCCGCATTCGCAAGGAATTGTGGAGCATGGCTCTCGTCTCCACGGGGATCGACGAAACCGACGCCTCGGAGTTCGAGCGTCGCCTCTGGGACCGCTACTCCAGGGATTTTCTCGTGGGGCTCGGCGCTCTGCAGACGCGCCCGGAGACTCTGGAGGTCGACGGAGACACCTTTCACCGGGTCGAGGTCCGTTGGGTGGCGAGTCGACGCGACCTCCAGGACCTGGCCAAGGGCGTGGCGCTCTCCATGCTGGCCGAGCGCCGCGAACCCTGGCTGAAGCTCGGTTTCAGTCTCGGATTCGCCGTCCTCGCGTTGCTGCTTTGGCTGAAGGTGGATTGGCTCCTGAAGGGGCATTTCGCCGTCCTTTCGAAACTTGGCTTTGTTATACTGGTTGTCATGGGTGTCGGCCTCATTTGGAGCTTGAACATCCATGTCTGACTTGGCCCCCGAGAAGACTCCCCCCGTCGATGCGAGGGGATCAGAGAATCGGAATCCGAAACGGGATGAGAGGTGGACCATGGACTGGGAAGGTTTCTTTACCTCCTACAGAAAACCAGGCTTCATCCCCGGGTTCGAGATCGTCAACAAGCTGGGCAGCGGCGTTTTTGGCGAGGTCTACAAGGCCCGCAAGGAGTCCATCGGCAAGTTCTACGCCATCAAGTTCCTGAAGGTGACCGACGAGCGCGTCAGCGAGGCCATCTTCAAGGAGTTGGACTCCCTCAAGTTCTTCGCCCAGATCGATCACCCCAACCTCGTGAGCATCGAGGACAAGGGGGAGGTGATGGGCATCCCCTACATCATCATGGGGTATGCCGGCGATGAGACCTTGAAGAAGCGGCTGGCCCAAGGAGCTCTTCCCGAATCGGAAGCGAACGAGATCTTCCGGCAGATCTGTTCCGGGGTCGCCGCACTTCACGAGAAGTCGATCATTCACTTCGATCTGAAGCCGGCCAACATCTTCATGAAGGGGCACCACGCTCGTGTTGGCGACTATGGGCTCTCAAAACTCGTGAGTGAGTCCCACATGACCATGTCGATCGGGCGGGGGACGCCCTACTACATGGCGCCTGAGATGTTGACGCGCAAGGGGGATCATCGCAGCGACATCTACTCCCTGGGTGTCATTCTCTACGAGATGCTGACGGGAAGAGTCCCGTTCACTGGCGATAGCGAATGGGAGGTTCTCCGCAAGCACGAGAACGAGAAACTCGAGATTCCCGACGTGGTCAAACCGCCCTATCGCGGCATCATTCAGCGCTGCATGAGGAAGAAGCCCGAGGATCGGTTCCAGAGCGTGAACGAGATCCTGGCGCTTCTCGAGGGGCGCCCGATGACGGCGTCGACACCGCTGGTGGAGTCACCGAAGCGAGGTTGCGCGCCCCCTCCGTTGCCCCGAAAGCCTGGGAAGTGCGGCCCGTTCCGGAAACGGACCCGGGTTGAGAAACGACTCGGCGGCGAACTCGGCCGGCTGGCGGAATTCGCCCGACGCAATCCCAAGTCGGAGGAGTACCGGGCAGAGTTTGCCGCGGCCCGCGCGGCGAAGGTCCTCTCGCCAGCCAATCAGGATTCGGTCTATATCGATTTCGAAGACGCCGCGGACACACCGACGGCGGCTTCCGATGAGCAGACTGCGGTCGCCGAGAAGCCGTCACGCCCCCCACGGCGCCGTCGGTCGTTGATCGGATGGCTTTTCCGCCCCGTGACCGCCCTCCTCGGCGGGGTCATCGCCTTGCTCAGGGGCATCGTGCGCGGGTTGGGAGTTTTCTTCGCGAACTTCCTGCGATACGCTCTCGTCATCGGAATCACTCTGGCTTTGGCGTTTCTGATTCACGCCGCGCTGCGAGGATTCGACGGAGAACTCATTTTCGCAGGTTGGTAACCCCCTTTGCCAAGAGAACGCTTCGACTACGACATCGCGAAACTCCAGGCCATGGATGCCGAGGAGTGGGAGGCGTTGCAACGCAACTACTACCAGCGCATCTTCTATTACGTGAAGCGCCAGGTCACCGATGCCGACACGGCCGAGGACATCACGTCCGAGACGTTCTTGGGCGCCCTCAAGGGGATCGGCCGTTTCGACGAGCGCTACAACATCGAGCAGTTCCTCTTCGGGATCGCCCGCAAGAAGACGATCGATTGGATGCGAAAGTCCGGGCACGAGCGACAGATTTCCGGTAAGGACGACGACTCCTCGAGCTTCTTCGGGAACGTCCCCGCCGAGGAGATGTCGCCGGCTCAGCTTGCCGTCGTGCGCGAAAAGGTCATGAGGCAGCGCGACGCTCTCGTCGAAATCCTGAGGGACTACGTGGGTGACCTGTGGGAGTCTCGAGATTTCCGCCGCCTGAAGACGATCGAACTGATTTTCCTGCGTCGGTGGCGTCATCGCCCGATTGCCGATCTGCTGGGCTACCAGGACGAGAAGGCCATCGCGGGTGTGAAGTTTCGCGCCATTCGCGACTGGCAGGACCGCCTTCGCAGGCGAGACCCCAACAAGACTCTATTTTCCAAGCTCTGGGAGTCCTGAGAATGCCGTGCCCCCCCGTCCAGCAGATCGTGGAAGCCGTGGAGCGCGACGAACTCCCTGAGTCGCTGCAGGACCACATCCGTGCCTGTCAGGCCTGTGCCGACGTGCTGACGGCGCTGCGAGACGAGTCGGACGGTCTCACCATCTGCGTGGGCTCTCTTTGGGTCAAGGAACGGATCACCTGTCCGCACCCGGACATCCTCCTCGGGTTCGTCAACGACGGCTTGGATCCAGACGAAAAGGATTACATCGCTTTTCACCTGGACACCATCGAATGCCCTCATTGCCAAGCCGAGGTGCAGCGGTTGGAGGACTTGGTGGCTCGCGGCGACGAGCGTCGCGTCGAGCGGGCCATGGACGACGCCATGCGTCGGAGCGCCGTTTTGTTGGACGAACTCCGCAAGCGGTAGAGACGGGCAACGGGGGAGCTGTCAGCTCCCCCGTCGCGGCTCACCGAAGGTTTCAGAGTGTGATGATGTCGTGGGCCCGCGTGGATGCGTAGATGTGGTTGGCCGCCATCGCCGACAGGACGACCGCCTGAATTCGGGCGGTGATGCCGGGCGGAAGAGGGAGCGCATTGGTGCTGAATGAATCGCCTGCCGCAGGCAGCATCCCCGTGACACTGATCAAGGCCGCGCCGAAGGCATTCACCTGAAGGCTCTGGTAGGCGAGCGGCGAATAGAGGGGGCCCTGGGCGGGGTCGTAGATCTGAGCCAGGAGCACCACGTTGCCTCCGACGAAGGTGCCGCCGGGAGACGCCCATCCCACGCTCAGTAGGTCACCGGGGGCGGCATGCTTCACGCAGAGCATGGGGTCGCCAAGACCGTTGATGGTGGAGGTCATGATGAAGTCCTCCATCGTCCCATCCAGGCAGACCTCATCCGCGCCCATGTCGGGAATGACGTTGACGATTCGTGGGTCCGCGTCCACGTCGAGGTCGAGGAGCCCCGTGAACGACGGGTCGGCCGCATCACGGCACGGCGAATCCGCTTGAAGGTGGTAGTCTCCGTTGGCCGGGTCAACGAAAAGCGCCGGTGCATCGATGTTGCCCGCATTGGGGATACCTCCCAATCCGATGGCATTCGAGGCCGCCACGGCCCCGGGGCCGGCGAATTCCACCGCGTAGGCCGGGTTTCTGAGGATGCTATTGCGCACCTCCATCGGTCCTTCGAAGGTGCTGCCTCCCATGCCAACGGGCATGTTGTCGGCCACGGTCGCGTGCAGCACGAGGAAACTTCCCGTGAAGCCCATTCCCGTCCGGCGCACGGTCGGGCTGATGTCCATGACGCCCAGACCGCCTTGATTGCCCGCGAGGATGCAGTTGACGATGCCGCCGAGAGCCGTGGAATCGATGCGGAGCACCCCGGGCCCGCCTTCTGCCGTCGTTCCGGCTCCGCCCGTGTTCCCGTGGAATTCGTCGTTGGCGAGGACCATCGTCCCGCCCACGGATTCGACCGCGCCGGCGCCGCCCACGGTGCCCACGCCTCCCGTGTTGTTCTCGACCCGGGTGCGAATCATGTCAGGCATCCCTCCGACGGAAAGCACGGCACCGGGACCGCCCGGTCCCCCGACGCCCAGACCGCCCATGTTGTTACGAAGGATACAGTCCTCCAGGAGGGGGAAGGCATTCGCATGCATGGAAATGGCTCCCGCTCCGCCGATGGCTCCTCCGGTGCCTAGGCCTCCCGAATTGGCTTCGATGATGCAGTTGCGAAGGGTGGGGGCGGAAGCGACGCAGAGGACGCCTCCCGGAGCCCCCTCCGCCACGCCGGGCACGTTTGTGATGCCCAGCCCGCCTCTCAGCGTGAAGCCCTCGAGGTGGGTGGCCCGGGGCTCACCCCCGACGAACCGGACGACGGTGCCGAGGCCCGCCGCGTCGATGATCGTGACCTGGGGGCCCCCGAAAGAGACCACCTCGATGGTCTTGCCCAGAAAATCCAGGGTTTCGAGGTAGGTGCCCGGGGCGACTTGAATCACGTCCCCGTTGTTGGCGGCCACGATGGCGCTTTGAATCGTGGGGAATGCCCCCGGGACCTGGAGACCGGTCTGTCCAAAAGCGGTTGACAGGGTGAGGGTTAGGACGGCGACAGTCATGGCTGTTCTTGTGAGCATGAGTTTCTCCGGAGATGTGGCAAGAAGGCGCCGTGAATCCTCCATGTCGAACCGTCGCGAGTCAAGGATTCTCCAACAAAAAATAGCCGCTCGAATCCCCCGAATGCCTCCTCGTGACCCAAGCCCCAAGGAACGGCGGGTCGGCCTCGGAATCAGGAGTTCACACGATCATGTTCAAGAAAATCTTCATCACGGGCGGCGTTCTCTTTCTCGCTTCGGTGCTCCTCTTCGGAACCCAGACGTTCGCCTGGGTGTCCCACGGAGCCTCGTGGGTCAAGCAACAAGTCAAGGACACGGTGCCGGTCGAGTATCAGTTGGACCAGGCCCGCTCTCTCGTCGAAGACATGGCTCCGGAGATCCGGGAGTGCAAGCGGGTCATTGCCCAAAAGCAGGTCGATCTGAAGTACCTCGATCAGGACATCGCCCGCCTCGAGCAGAGATATCAGTCCGCGAGGAAGCGCCTGGCCGAGCAGGCCTCCGCCCTCGACGAGCACCGCGAGACCTACGTGTTCCTCGGCCGCCGGATCAACCGTGGCGACATGACGCGGGACGCCAAGCGTCGCTTCGAGCGCGTCAAGATGGCGCGCTCGATTCTCGAGAGCAAGTACGCTCGCAGGAAAGCTCTCTCGGAAGCCTTGGCCTCCGCACGTCAGACGATGGGCGAACTCGTCGAGCAGCAGGCGCATGTTCAGGTCAAGATCGAGGAGTTGGAAGCTCGCTTGCGGGAGAACGAGGCCAAGAAGGCCGCAACCTTGGACCTCGACATCGACACGAGCCGCTTGGCGAAGGTGAAAGGTATTCTCGCCGACATTCAAAAGCGACTGGATGTGGAATCCCAGCTCATCGAGAACGAAAGTCCTCTCATCGGCGAGGAGAGAGACAATCTCGATAGCGCCGACGACTTCGAACTGGGGGACCGCATCTCTTCATGGCTCAACGGGCCCGACGAGAGCAAGAAAGTCGACCAGCCTGTCCTGCTCCCCGAAGAGGCTCGCATCCCCTTGAATCCAGAGCGCTGAGCACCTCGAAGGGAAACCTCGAGGCCGTCCGTGGGACGGCCCCGGGGGATCTCGACCCGAGTTCCGATCCGAGCCGCCCCTTTTTCCCGGGGGCGGCTCTTTTGCAAGGTCCAAGGGGGATGGTTCCTGCCTGGTGGTGTGGAATCCCTCCAGATGTGGGCTATGCTGGAACCGAAGAGTAGACCATCGGAAGACATTGAAGAGAGAGTGACATCGTGAGCGACGAGAAAGCCAAGACCTCAGAGACCCCCGACGTCTTCGAAATCGCCAAGAAGCCGGAGAGCACGAAACCCCCTCAAGTCTCGATGAAGGAGTGGCGCAAGGCGCGGTTGGATGCCGGGCACATGGTGATCATCCGGTCGCACTTCAAGTCGATTTTCCTCATTCCCATGGCGATCATTTCGCTGATCTGCGGGATTGCGGTCACCTTTTCGGGGACCTGGGAGAACACGTGGGGGTTGATCTGGACCTTCTTCTTCGTGTTCTACATGAACATCTTCATCTTCGAGTGGAATCGAGCGTGGACCCTCGTGATGCTGGCTTTGAGCGTGATGTCGGTGGCGATCGGCTTCGCGGTGGACAGCGAGTCCTTCCCGGTTTGGGAAAACCTCTACCACTGGCTGCGCGAACTCCAGCTCAATCACTCCGTCCAGGCCTACTACTTCTATGCCATCTTCTTCGGATTCTGCGCCTTCGTGTCGTTCGTGAAGACACGCCTGAACTACGCCGTTCTCGAACACAACGAGATGCAGATCTACAAGAATGCGTTCTTCGGAGACCGGGAGAGGATCGCCATGCTCAACCCCCGCGTGGAGGTCCAGGTCAAGGACATGATCGAGTACTTCCACCCGTTCTATGGTGCGGGCACCGTGGTGGTTCACGCGCCCAGCAAGACCATCGTTCTCGACAACGTTCTGCACATTCGAAGGATCGAGCGTCTCGCGGATCGCTTGGGAAGCGTGCTGAACGTTCGCATCGAAGCGCCCCGTCCCACGGAATGATCGTCCGCGCCTATGATTCGCAGCCGGGATGACGGCCCCCCTGCCGACGGCAGGGGGGAGGGTCCTCCTACTTCACCGCCTTGGCTCGGAGCGCGAGGACGATGCCCCCTTTCTTGGAACCCGGGAGAGGAAGGCGTATGGCGACCCACTGGTCTCGGGCGATGACCATGTCCATTTCCCTGGCCGCCTTTCCGATGAGCGGCATCCCGACCTGCCGTGCGTCCTTCGTACAGGGCGATCTGCCGACGACGCGTTCGATGGCCGCCGCGACGTGAAGGTGGATTGGCGCCATTCGATCTGAGCCATCGTCGCCCGCCATGACCCGCGCGTTGGGCGGCGCCGGCTCGCCGGGATGCTGGTAGGACGCGGTGAGCTTCACGTTGATCCCCTCCTTGGCTTTCACGGTGTGCATGGAGTACCGCCCGTCGTCGTCCCGTTCGAGAACGGCATAGCCCTGCTCGTCCACCATGTCCATGGCGGCTTCGTGACCCGCGAAGACGAGTACGCGCGGGGCGGCGATGACGTTGCTGGCACGGGAGGCCAGCAACTCCAGTTCTTCGGTGGTGAGGGGTTTCAGCCCCTGCACCGATTCTCCTGCGAAGTTGGGGCGGGAGACCAGCGACTCCAGGTCCTGGGGGTCGAGGAGTTTCAGTGCCTTGGCTCCTCGCGCGAAGAAGAACTTGTCCGTCCCGTCTTCGAACTCCAGGAACCTCATCTCCACCAAGATCATCTCATCGTGAGTGACAGGTCGAGGCATCGATTTGCGCAGCGCGCGCGTCTCTTCCAGGAGACGAGCAACATCCTCCATCTGGGGGGAGCCCTCTTTCTCCGCAAGGGCCAAGAGAGCCTCCAATTCCCGTTCGACGGACGCGAGTCGAGACTGGATCGATCGGCCCTCTGAGCGGTCTTGGGCGGGTAGGCGCGGATTGAAGAGACCCGCGAAGAGGAAAGCCAGAGAAACGATCATGAGCTTGCGCATGAAATGACTCCTACTTGGGTTTGAGTGCGGCGAGGAATCCTCGCGGTGATCGTGTGGGTTCGATGACGAGCTGTCGTTGGGAGAAAAGTCCCGCCTTTTGGGGGGACTCCATGTGGACCACGAGCGGACGGGTCGGGGAAGATGCTTTGCGGGAATCGTCACGGGAGGTCGACCAGCGGCCTGAGAGAAACGCCAGACAAAGGAGCATGGCGACCGCGATGCGAGGGCCCACGCGACCGCGAAGGATCTGTCCAGCGGTTCGAGGAAAACGGCGCCTCGGAGGGAAGTCCAGGGCTGCGGGAAGTTCGGGGAGACAGGCCCGCGCGAAGATCTCCACCAGGGCGGCGTCGGATGCGAGACCTCGACAAGAAGAACAGACCTGCAGGTGCGCGAGTGCCTCGGCCCGAAGTGGCCGGCGTTCCGGGTCGGTGGCCGCTTCCAGGATCTCGGCCGCGCGAGGACACGATGGGTTCGTCATCGACTCTCTCTCCATTTGGGGGTGCAAAAGCCCTCCGCTGTCAGCTGACGCCTGAGTGTCGTCACGGCGTCATGGAGCCTCGAGGCCACCGTGCCGCGAGGTATCTCCAGGACCTGGGCGATCTCGTCGTAGGTGAGACCCATGCGCACGCGAAGGATGAAGACCTCGCGAGCGGTCGGGGAGAGACGCTCGATGGCGGCCTCGACACTCGTCGGCTCCGCCGATGTGATGCGCGCCGGGGGCTCTTCGGTGAAGCGGTGCGGTGCGCGTCGCCTTCGTCCTTTCAAGACGAGTCGGCGTGCCGCGGCAAATAGCCACGCTCTGGGGAATCGGGGTGTGCGACCCTGCTTGATGGCGCGCAGATAACCCAGCCAGACCTCTTGGAAGATGGCGTCCGGATCCTCGTGGGGCGAGGTCTGTGCGCCGATCCAAGCGTGAAGACGGCCTTTGCAAGAGGTCCAGGCCGCTTCGAATTCGTCGTCATTCTTCGTCACGGAATCCAAGTACCCGTCCATCCGTGAATCGTTCGAAAAAAAAGAGTCGAACCTCCAAGGACGGGGGGCGTCCACTCCTTCGATTCGCTCAATCAAGGGAGTCCATCATGCGTTTCAAGACCATCATGACCCGCCTGGCCGTCCTGTCCATCCTTTTCGGAAGCTTCGCCTGGACGGCGCTCGCGGGGAGGGATGGGGACCCGCAGAAGACTCTGCGCGAAGCCCGGCGCCTGGTGGCCCGAGGCGATCTCGAGGCCGCGAGGAAGACGCTGACGGGGCTGTTGCGGGAGACTCCCAAGGGGGAGGCCGCCAACGAGGCTCGTGTTTTGATGGCAAGGGTGCTCTTGAGAGGTAGAACGCCGCAGGAGGCCTTCGACTACCTTTCCCGGACGATCTCCTCCATCGCCGAGGACTCCTCCTGGCGGGGGAAGGCGAGATTCCTCCTGGCCAAGGCCGCCGAGGAGGTGGGAAAGGGCGGAATAGCCGCTCGCATCTATGGCGAGGAGGCGGTGTCGAGAAACAGCGAGTCGGCGAGGCTGGTGTGGGCCAAGATCCTCGTCGACCGGGCGGAGGCTCTCCTTCATCCCCAGCCCACGTCCACCGATCCGACCGCCGAGGCGCCGTCTCCCGACTTCTCCAAGGTGATTCTCCTCTTTCACGAGGCCTCTCATCTTCTTCCGGAAGGGGTGAATCGGAGTCGGTACGTGTTGCGGGAAGTCGATGCCCATCTCGAGGTCAACGACTACGGTCAGGCCACCCACGCCTTGGCGGAGGTCCTGTCCCGTCACGCACCCGACGGTCCGCAACCCGACCCCGATCTCTTCGCCGAGGCTCTCTACCGGCGCGCCCGCGTGGAACTCGGTGGCGGTCATCGGGGCACGGCGCGGGAGACTCTCGACGCATTGTCTCGTCACCCCGCCGCGTCACGGTTCCGGGACTTGGAGATCCTTCTCGGCCGCACCTACGGTCTTCCGAAGCCGACCACCCGGGAACTCTTATCGGCGGGCGTTGCCCACTGGATGCGATTCTTGGAGCGGTACCCCCAGGACGAACGCGGCGAATCGCTGCGGCGCGAGTTGGTGAGCGC
>DRQF01000287.1 GCA_011369445.1 Planctomycetota bacterium
CCTTCGGATAGTCTTGCAGCGCCCCCACGGTCTCGAGGGGAGCGTGGTGGATGCCGCCGGTGAGCCCATGCCCGACGTTTTCGTCACGGCGGCGGACACGACATCGAGGTTCTCTTCCACCGTCGCCACGGATGGCGCGGGCCGATTTCACTTCACCCGCCTCCCCGCGAGCCGCTTTCGGGTGTCGGCCTCCCAGCGTTTCATGGATTCCCATGGGACGCTCCCCCGATTCGGCCACGCGGAACCCATCGAAGACGTCCCCGCCGACACGAAGGATCTGTTGATCCGATTCTCGGAAGCGGCGCCTCCCACCGGTTCCGTGCGTGTACGACTCTTGGATGCGCGGGACGGGCGGCCGATCCTCACGACGCCGCGGGTGGAGGTCATTGGTGAGAATCTCCAGCGCCGGGGAACCCCGGAATCCGCGGGGACCATGGTGTTTCCCCGACTCCCGATGGGCGAATACCAGCTGAGGGTGGAGGCGAAGGGCTACCTTTCCGCGTCGCGCCGGGTGAGGGTGAGGAGCGAGGGCGGCCCCACGGTCGAAGAGTTTCGGTTGGAGCCTGCCGTGGGAATCCTCGTAGAGCCGGAGGTGATCGACGCCCGGGAGCTTCCGTCCTCGGCGAAAATCATCCTCATCATGTCGGGTGGCCAGGGCCAAGGAGCCTTCTCTTACACCCAAGATTTCGGGGAGCCGATCCGGCTCGACAACCTCCACCCGGGCAGGTGGAAGCTGACGGCACAAATCCTCGTCAGACGACGCGTCGTCCGCTCGGCCACGAAGTCCGTCGTCATCAACCTCGCGCCGCGATCGGGAATCACTCGGGTGCGCCTTCGTCTGGTGCCGGTGGGAAGCGGGAAGACCCCGCGGTAGCGAGAGGCCGGCAAGGCTCAGGCGTCTTCGGTCCAAGCGGCTTCACAGGCCGCTTGCGTCGTGGGGCCCTGAGCGAGATAGGACGCGCGGCCCCGCAGATGCTCCCTCTGATCGGGCGTCAGCACCTCGAAGAGAAACGTCACGGCCGAGGGGCTCGCGAAGTGAACGAGGTCGACGCGATCCAAAACGTCCCCGGGCGGTGGTCCTTCTTCGAGGTAGCGGTTGAGGGTCCGATAGACGATCCGATCTTCGATGCGGGCACCGGCCGCAAGGAGAGGCGAGAGAGCGTCTCTGTTCGCCAACTGGCCGCGAAGCCAGAGGACGCGGAGCCCCGCGGGTGGGTCCTCGGCGAGGACCTGCTCGGCCAGGTCCGCCATGCCCCGGCTGGTCCCCGTCACCCACACCTTTCCCCCTTGCGCCTCGATCAATTCCGCGGTGGCGTTGCCCACGGCCCAACACGGAGGATTGGCGTCCCAAGACGTCCCCGTGGACGAAAGTCCCAAGACGCCGTTGCGGCTCGTGAACAGGAGTCGATCGAAGGCTGCGACGTCGAAGGGCTCGTCCTTCGCAGACGGCCCCACGTCGATGCGTAGGGCCGGATGAAGGTGCACTTCGGCCCCCTCCGCCCGAAACGCCGCGGCAAGTTTCTCGCCGCCGCCGCCGGGACGGGTGACGAGAACGACGCGCCCCTTCAAAGCGGGCTCGCTCAAGGCGTCGCTCCTTCGGCATCCAGGAGAATCCTGCGCCCATCCTCATCGAGGAGCTCTTCGGCCAGGGCCTTACCCATGGTGTCCGGGTCCGCCTCCTTCGGGAAATCCACCTCCACCTTCCGACTGCGGCGCCCGTCCGGAGAGAACAGGCCCGCCAGGAAGCGGTCCTCCTTCTCCCCCAGACGCCCGAAGACCCCGAGAGGCACGGAGCAACCGCCCCCGAGGCGAGCCAAGCAGGCCCGCTCGGCGGCGACCACGCGCCGCGTCGGCCCGTGGTCGAGGGCGCGGAGGATGGGGACGATCCTCGCATCGTCCTCCCGGCACGTGATGGCGACCGCGCCCTGCCCCACGGCGGGCAGGAAGACCTCGGGAGACAGAACCGCCCCGATGCGGTGGGCCAACCCCAGTCTCACGAGTCCGGCGCGCGCGAGGACGATGGCGGCCAAGTCGCCCGAGTCCAACCTCTCCAGACGGGTGGGAACATTGCCCCGTAGGTCCTGAACATCGAGGTCGGGGCGCAACGCCTTCAGCTGCGCACGCCTGCGGGCGGACCCGGTTCCCACGGCGGCGCCTTGGGGGAGATCATCCAGGGACGCCGCCCCCAAGAGCGCATCCTCCACCGGACCTCGCGGCAGCACGGCCGCCAAGATCATTCCGGGCGGGAGGCTGGTCTCGACGTCCTTCAAGCTGTGCACGGCCAAGTCCACCTCACCCTCCATGAGGGCCCGATCCAGTTCGGCGGTGAAGATGCCTGTTCGCCCCAAGCTCTGCAGGGATCGCTTCTGATCCTTGTCGCCGAGGGTCTTGACCTTCGTGATCTCCACATCGCTCATCGGAGCTTCGCGGGAGAGAAGATCGCGGACGCACTCCGCCTGCCAAAGCGCCAGTCTCGAACCCCGCGTCCCCAACCGAATGGTCGTATTCTCGCTCATGCTTCGCCGATCCTCTTGAGATAGGCGTCGTAGGCCGCCTGAATCTCGTCCATGCCGAACCGCTGACGCTGGGAACGCTTGAGAGCGTCCAGCCCCATCCCCATGACCTTCTTCACCAGCCTCTCGACCTCCGACCGCCCTTTCGCGTCGAGGGGCAAACGGTCCAGCCCCTCCTCGACGACATCGTGCCAATCACCGCGAAGTTCGTTCACGATGGGACTGATCTCGACGTAGGACTGGCGACTGAGAAACTTCTGCACCTCGTTCAGCAGTAACGATTCCGCTTCGCGCACGGAACCACGCCTAGCTCTGCGCGCCTGCTCGACCAATCCACCCAGGTCGTCGAGATCGAAGAGGAAGACACCCGAGACCTGGGTGCAGCTCGGATCGACGGACCGAGGCATCGAAATGTCGATCACGCAGCGCCTTCGACGCCGACGGCCCTTGAAGTGCTCGGGGCGAACGACGAAGTCCTCCGCCTCCACCGCCGCCATAATGACCTCCGCCTCATCGATCGCGGCTTCCAGGTCATCGAGAGCGCCGTGTCGACAACCCAGTTCCCCCGCCGCTTCCTCCGCCTTCTCGGGCGTTCGGTTCAGAAGGACGAGATCCTCGACGCCCGCGGCCAGAAGATGCTTCGCCGTCAACCGACCGGTTTCCCCGGCGCCCACGACGAGAGCCTTGCGCCCCTTCAACTCGCCCACGATCTTCCGCGCCAACTTCACCGCCGTGGCGGCCACGCTGAGGCTACCGTCGCCGAGATGGGTTTCCCTGCGGACTTTCTTGCCGAGCTCCACCGCCTGACGAAACAAATCCTGCAGCAGACGGTTGGCCTGGCCCGCCGAATGGGCCTCCTCCTGGGCGAGCTTGACCTGGCGCAAGATCTCGCTCTCGCCCATCACCATGGAATCGAGCCCCGCGGCCACGCGAAACAGATGAAAGACACTATCCCAACCCCAGTGCACGTAGGCATGACCGGGCGCATCCACGGCCGGGAGGATCAACGGATGAAGGATCTCGAGGAGGGAGTCCTTCGACCCTCCCTGCTCACCATGACACCCGTAGAGTTCCGTGCGATTGCAGGTCGAGAGCAGAACACTGCCGGCCACCCGATCCTCGCCGAGAAGGGCCTTGCGCACCTCAACGCGGGCCTCCGGAGGGAGGGCGATCTTCTCTCTCAGCTCCACCGGCGCCGTGCGATGGTTCATGCCGAGAGCGAACAGCGAATTCCAGCCTGCCTCACCCATCTCAATAGTGCCCGTGAAACGCGATGAAGGGGAAGGCCGGAATGACGATGGAGATCAATGCGATCGTCGCGACCGCCACGCTCAGAAGCGCCGTGAGCCGATCGGGCCATCGCCGCGACAAGCGACCGATGACGAGGACGAGGAGGACCGTCCAACAGATCAGAGTGAGGAAGATCTTGGGCTCGAAGATGTTCACTTGCTGGAACATCTCGCCGTACCAGGTGGCTCCCCAACCGATGGCGGCCGTGACGAGGGTCAAGCCGGTGGCGGCGGCGACAAAATTCATGCGGGACAAGACATCGAGCGTCGGCATCCGCTCGAAGAACTGCCCGAAGCGCTTGCCGCGGATGACCCGCTCCAGTTTCAGATACATCCCCCCGTAGATGCCGCTGACGAGAATGGCCGCGATCCCGCCAATGGCCGGGATCGTGTGCATCGCGAAGAACGGGGAATCCAGGGCCGGATTGGGCTTGGGCTCCACGTGGCCGAACATGGCTGCATAGAGCACCATCACAAACGGCCACGGCAAAAGATCCATTCCCGTCGACGCTTCGCGGGCGGAGAACTCGACGAGGAGGTAGGTCAACGACATCAGGAATGAGAGGGCCAGCAACGTGTCGTAGTAGGTCGTCCAGGGGAGTTGACCGAGGAGGGAGGTCCGAACGACGAGGAGAATGGCATGCAAAACGACCGTCGCAACGAGCCACGCCTGCGGCCGCCAGCGCGGGATGAGGTCAGGGCCGCGGACGCTCAGCCAATACCAGGTCACCGTTCCCCCGTAGGCGACGGGGAGGAACACGAGCAAAGCTTGGTTCAGTGTCTCCAACATCAGGAGGCCTCCGCTCGAGAGGGGGGCGATTCGGCGGCGGCGAGAACCCGACGCGCCGCGGCACGGCCGCCGCGGATGCATTCATCGAGGGAGATCCCCTCGAGGTAGTTGCCCGTGATGTCCACGCCGGGCAAAGCGGCAAGAAGAGTGCGGACAGCCTTCACGCGAAGGTGGTGCCCGAGATCGAATTGGGGCAGCCCCCCTTGCTGACGGACGCACCGAAAAAGATCAGGCTGGGGGAAGCGAGACATCCTCAACACCATCGAGAGCTCTCCGAGAACGAGATGGCGCAGCGCCTCTTCCGGAGCGTCCACGATGGAGGGATCGGTGGCGCCGCCGATGAAACCCGTCAGCGCATGGTGCCCCTCCGGTGCGCGACCGGCGAAGATCCGAGAGTTGAAGAGCCAGCCCAAAGACCTCAGCCGGCTCGGTCGCGGGGAGAGGAACCCGAACGCCTTGGGGAGGTTCGGCAACTCCTCCTCGGAAAAACCCGCGTGGACGACGACGACGGGGGCGTACTCGATCTCGAAGAGAAGATCCGCGACCATGGGCTCGAGGTCCGCCAGAAGCAATCCCGTGGCGGCGGACGCCAGCGCGCTCACGACGTGGTCGCAGGCGATCTGCTCGACGGTCCCATCGACGGCTTCCGCAGCCAAGGTGAAACCTCCCCCCTCGCGGGGGGTGAGACGGCGCACGGTCCGACCGAGGACGAGCTGTCCCTCGGCGCGGAGTTTTTCCCCCACGGCATGGACCAACTCTTCCATGCCGTTGCGGAAGCTCATGAGAGTCATCGCCGTGGGAGGCGCACCGCCCGATTTCTTCCGCTCCTTGCGCATGCGCCCCATCGCCTTGAACAGGCTGCCGGCCTCCTGCTCCATCTCCCAGAGCTTCGGGAAAGCGGCCCGCACACCCACCTTGCGGGCGTCTCCCGCGTAAACGCCGCTCACAAAGGCATCGACGATCGTGCGGGCCGGGGCGGGCCCGAACCGTCGGGCGATGAAGTGGGCCACACTTTCGGGCTTCTCCGGGTCACCCTTCGGAATGAGCGGCTCCATCATGATGCGGAGTTTTTGACGAAG
>DRQF01000288.1 GCA_011369445.1 Planctomycetota bacterium
GGACTAGGCCTGCGAGTGCGCACAGCGCGGCTCGAGAGCCGAGAGCCGAGAGCCGAGAGCCGAGAGCCGATAAGTCATGAGAGAACCTTTCCTCTCGATCAAGACGAGAACTGCTTTTCTGTCTTTCGACCTGGCAGGGAAGATCGACAGACGCCTTGATGGATGGTTTACACCGGCAGGCAAGGCCATGTCAACAAGAAAACTCGGAAAATTTGGGAACGTGGAATGAGGAAGGTGGCACGCGCGTGCCGGGGAGGGCACCACATCCACACCAAGAGGGCGGTGACGACGGAAGCCACATCTCTCTTGGAATGGGGACGTCCTCGTCCGCTTCCTCGCTCTGACGCAGAGTGCGGAGAGCAGGACGAGGAGGACCTCGTGAATCCAGCAAGCCAAGGACGAGGAGGACCTCGTCAATCCAGCAGAACAAGGACGACGCAACGAACCAGGGGCTGGAGGCTTCAGCCTTCACGTGACGCCGCAGGGCCAGGATCAGCCCACTCGGCGTTCCCGGGGCGGGGACGTGTCACTCGGCGGTGAGGGCGAAGAAGGCGCGGGTGGCGGCGTCGGCATGGGTGAGGAAATCCTCGAGGGATTCGCCCCGGCATGCGGCGACGCGGCGGGCAACCCAGGGGAGCCACTGGGGCTCGTTGCGGCGTGTCTTGGGCTTGGGACGCATGTCTCGAGGAATGAGATACGGCGCGTCGGTTTCGATCATGATGCGGCCGCGGGGAATGCGACCCACCAACTCGCGAAGATGGCGACCGCGGCGCTCGTCGCAGATCCAGCCCGTGATGCCGATGTGAAGATCCAGGTCGAGGTAGGCCGTCAAGCCGTCCTCCTCCCCCGTGAAACAGTGCACCACCGCACGTGGAATGCGATCGCGCCAGCGCGCGAGGATGGCGAGGAAGGTCTCGTGAGCATCTCGCTCGTGAAGGAAGACGGGAAGTTGCAGCTCGGCAGCCAGGGCAAGCTGAGCCTCGAAACAGCGCTCCTGATCCTCATGGGGAGAGAGATTGCGATTGAAGTCCAGACCGCACTCCCCCAATGCCACGACTTCCGGCTCCGCGGCCAGGCTGCGCAGGGTGTTTTCCGCCTCGTCACTCCAGTCCTTGCCGTGGTGAGGGTGAAGACCAGCCGTGGAGAAAAGTCGACCCGGATACAGTCGGGCCAGACGGAGCCCGGCCTCGCTGTTGTCGACCGTGGAGCCCGTCACGATGAGGGTATCCACGCCCGCGTGAAAGGCGGACGTGATGACACGATCCCGATCCGCGTCGAAGGACCGGTCGGTGAGGTTGGCTCCTATGTCGATCATGGCCCCGTATACGCGAAATCCGCGTTGATCCCCAAGGCTCTCACACGGTTTGCAGGGGCTCCAAGGCCTCCAGGAGGGGAGCGGCGGGAGGATGCATCTTCAGGCGGGCCGTCAAAGCTTCCTCGGCGACATCGACTTCCGGATCGTCCGCCGCCAACTCGGGGGGAAGCGGCTCGCCGCCCAATCGGAAGAGCATCCGGAGGCCCGCTCGGGAAAGGGGGTGGCGCAGATCGGCTCTCCAGCAGTCGAGAGCCTCTTCGGGCCGACCGAAGGACAGATGGCACTCTCCCTCGGTCGCCGTCACCGCCGCCGCGCAGAGCCGGTTCGCGTGGGTGCGCGCCGTGGCGATCCACCTCTGGGCGTCCTCACGCTTCCCCACGGTGAGCAACAGCTCAGCGCCCACCTGCCAGAAATTCGCACAGTCGGGATCGCGCTCGAGGGCCCGCGTGATCCGACGAATTGCCAGAGAATGTCGCCCTTGGAGGATGTCGATGCGGGTGGCGGCGAGAACGAGATCCTCGCAGTCGGGCCACCGCTCGGCTCCTTCCATGATCATCCTGACACCTTCTTTTCCCTTGCCCTGGCCAAGCAGGGCGCGCGCGATCCCGAAGTGGCAGCGGGAATTGGTGATGCCCGGTTGAGGCGGGATGTGGACGGTCCGGCCGTCGTAGGCGCGGCACGCCTCGAAGTGTTCGATGGCCTCGTCCCATGCATTCCGGCGGAGAGCGAGGTGGCCGCTCACCCACAGGAGCATGGGGGTCGGACGAAGCCGCGCGCGCGCGCGCGTGAGCAGCCGGTTCGCCTCGTCGAGGTTCTCTTCGCGGATGTGCTCGAGAGCGAGCAAGGCGAAGGCCTCGGCGGCGTAGGGCTGGGTTTCCACCTTGACATCCGACATGGCGTCCACGAGTTCGACGGCCCGGCCGAGGGCGCGAATCACGGGCTGGGGTTCGTCGAAACGGCGAAGGAAGTCGCCGTACTTGAACCACAGATAGGCGCAGTCCGGGTCCTCTTCCAGCGCCTGCTCAAAGTGCCGTCGGTTGCGTTCGTCCTTGTTCTTCGCCTCCATGGCATCGGCCATGTAGCCGTAGTGATCGAGCACGGGGCCTTCATTCAAGACGCGCCGTCCCGAGCGATCCGCCTCGTCGACGACAGGCTCTACGACCTGCTCGTGGATGGCCAATCGGAATCGGAAGCGGGGATCGTTTCGGAAGAGCCGCATGACCAAGACCGCCAGCTCCCGCCCCTTCTCGTCGTGGTTCACGATCTCGAGGAAGCAGCCCACGTTGCGCGGGTCATCGACGATGGACGCGAAGAACTCCTCCTGTCCCGGGCGCATGACCTCGTCCGCGTCGAGGACGAGAATCCAATCTCCCGTGGCCATCCCCAAGGAGACGTTTCGGGCTTTGGCGAAGGAATTCGGCCACGCGATGCGCTGAACCGTGGCACCCCACTCCTCGGCAATCTCCACCGTGCGATCCGTGGAACCTGTATCCACGATGCAGATCTCGTCCACGTAGGGGCGCGCGGCCTCGAGGCATCTGGGAAGGTTCTCCGCCTCGTCCTTGACGATCATGCAGAGCGATACCCGGTTTGTTCTCATGCTTCCTCTCCCAGGAGACGGATCTCCTCTTCAAGGATCGACCGGGGACTGCATGAGAATTCAGTCGAAATCGAAGCCGGTGACGCTCTCGTAGCGCTCCACCCACGAGAGGACCTCGCCCTGGTGGCGGCCGACGGCACGGGCGTAGAGGGCGAACAGACGTAGCGCGTTGGGGAAGTAATCCTTGCGCACGATCTGGTTGGGAGTGGGGCGACGGCGACCTCGCTTCGTCGCCAGGAGGCGGCGAAGGCCGACCAAGGCCTGCTTGATGGCATACAGATCCCGACGTGGCATCTGGAGGCGGGCGGCCAGGGGGTCCATCACTCGGTCCGCCACGATCCCGATGTCCATGGGCGCGGACCGGCTTCCGGAGGACGCCCCGCCTTCGAAGTCGAGGCCGTCCCCGAACAGGGGGAAAAACAATGCGGCCAATTGGACGGGAGGGGAGACGAACCGCCCCTCGATGACATGCTGATCGAGGGAGCGCAACACGGACCAGAAGATCTTTCGGCACGTCTCGTTCCCTTCGATGATCTCCCAGATCTCGGGAAGGAACACTTCGAGCACGCGCGTCTCATGGAGGACCGAAAACGCTCCACGCGCGCTGCCTCGCTGCAAGAGATTGCGAATCTCCTCGTAGAGCCGGGGAGGGGAGGCCTTGCTCAAGTCCTCGCGAGTTTCCCGAATCGCCTCCATCAAGTCGGGAGACAGAGTGAAACCCAATCGCCCGGCGAATTTCGCCGCCCGAAGCATGCGCACGGGGTCCTCCCTCAATCGGGTCACCGGCTCTCCGATGGTACGGATGACACCCTCGCGAAGGTCCTTCATCCCGCCCACGAAGTCGATGACTTCGCGGTTGTGGATGTCGAAGAAGAGCGCGTTGATGGTGAAGTCGCGGCGGCGTGCATCTTCGTCGGCGCATCCGAAGAGATTGTCGCGACGAATGAGGGGATCGTCGCCATCAGCGGTCTCCACGGCGCTGCGCCGGAACGTGCTGACCTCGATGATGTTGGACCCGAAGTGCACGTGGGCGAGGCGGAATCGTCGGCCGATGATGCGGCTGTTGCGGAAAAGCCGGCGGATCTGTCTCGGGGTGGCGGACGTCGCCACGTCGAAGTCCTTGGGCACGCGACCCACCAACAAGTCGCGAACGCATCCGCCCACGAGGTAGGACTGAAACCCGTGCCGGGTCAGGCGCCGCAGAACCTTGAGCGCATCGAGGTCCATCAACTCCATGTCGAGCCCGTGATCCTCGACGATCTGGGCGCCGGCCTCCCGAGGATCGATCACACGCTCGTGGCCGTCCTCGATCTCGTCGACCTCGGCCACCTCCGGGGGAATTGTGCGGCGCCGGGTCCGCCTGCGGCGGGTGCGAGGCGGACGTCGACGCCGTTGCGTCGGAGGGTCGTTTCTGGAAGGAGCATTACCCGGGCCGTCGATGCTCAAGGTGTCGTTCCGAAGTTGAAGAAATACGAGCACACCGGCCAAGCAACCGATGGATGCGAATTCAGGATACCGATGAAGGGGACCTCATCATACCGCATCGCCGCCAAGAATCGATCGAATCGCATCCGTGACGGTGGGATCGTCCCATTCTTCCTTGGGGGCCTGGTAATCCTCGATGTCCTGCACGTAGGGACAGTCCGCAGGGAATATTCCGCTCTCGATACCGGAGGGGACATCGGTGCAGTCCGGCTCGGCCTCGAAACGGTTCTCATAGACCGTGCACTGTTTGGTGGAGGGATCGAGGAAACGGCAATAGACGCGACTCATATAGATGACGCCGTCGATGTCCACCTTCTCGGTGCAACACTTGCCGCACCGCCGGCAGAGCGCCTCCCAGACTTCGTTGGGCAAATCCTTGGGATTCATCGAGCCGCCTCCTCCACCGGGATTCCCGGCGCCCAAGTCTCCCAAGTGAACGCCTCGTCACCCAGGGCCGGGCGGCGGGTGACCACATAGGCCACCCCGTCGAGCGTGACCGCGGCCGGCCCACCCTCGGCATCGAAGGATAGCTCGATGCGCTTCCCGCTCGGTCCTCGCAGAACGATGGTTTCCCGTTCCCCTCCGGATTCGGATTCGGCAATCCAGGTCTCGCCATTGCCCTCCTCGTCCACCGCCGCCCAGAGCGCCGCCTCGAGGCGCTTCCAGGGATTCTCCTCACGGACGACCCTGGCGGCTTCCCCGGAAAGCAGAATCACCTTCCGGTCGCCCTCGACGTAGCGCCATGTGCGGCGGCCGTCGAATCCCTCATGAAGGATTCCGGCCCCGCCCACGCGTCGCAAGTGGAATCGTCCGCGAGGTCCGACCTGCCAAAGCTCACTTTCGCCGGCAGTCCTCGAGGACAGCTCATAGTGATCGCTCTCCATGAGTTCGAGGACTCCCCGCAACATCTCGCCCACGGAGCGGCTGCGCTCGAGGCGACGAAGCCCCCAGACGAGGAGCGTCGCGAGAAGGAGAAACCCTCCGACCCAAAGAAACATCCGACGCCCGCGGTGGGATCGCACGGCGACGACCCGAGCGCTCGCCCGGGAAATACGCTCCACGACCTCCGCCTCCCGCGACGACGAGGCTTCGTCCAAATCATTCTCGACGTCGTAGAAGCCGCGCATCGCGGCGCTCGTGCGTCGAAGGTCTTCGAAGGCGGCCCGGGCTTGCGCATTGTTCCGAAGGATCTCTTCAACGTTCCTGGAGTCCTCTTCGGACAGTTCGCCGTCCAGATACGCCGACAACTTCGAGGAGAGCTCAGAGTCAATCATCGCACTCTCTCTCCACGTTCCAGATAGGGTCGCAGTCGCTGCTGCACGGCCTGACGACCTCGGTGAATCCAAATCTTCACCTCCGAAAGGGTGGCGTCGAGCGCGGTTGCGACGTCGGCATAGGCCAGCTGCTCGTACTCGCGGAGGTAGAGGGCCGCACGGTGCTTGGGGTTCAAGGTCATCACGGCGGCGCGGATCATCTCGCCCAATTCCTTTCGCTCGACTTCCTCCTCGGGGAGCTCTCCCCGCCCGTCCTTGATGCGCGACTGAATCGGCTCCGATTCCTCGTCCTCGAGGTCCGTGAAAGGCCTGGCCACCTTCTTTCGCTGCAGCTCGTTGATACAGAGCCGAAGGAGCACACGAAACAGAAGGGTTCGAAACCTTGCCTGTCTGGAATAGCGATCCCTCGCGCCGAAGAGTTTGACAAACCCTTTCTGGACGACGTCCTCGGCAAGCTGAGGGTCATTGAGGACCTGGGTGCAGAATCCGATGGCCGCCCGAAAATGGCGCCCCACGAGTTCGCGGAACGCGTTCTGGTCCCCGGGGTCGGCCTGGAGAAAAAGCTCCCAATCTCGGTCGTCGTCGGTCGTCGCGTCGTTGGGTTCCACGAGACGACGTTACGCGATTGATGGGTTCAAGTCATTCTTCTCCGTGAACGAAGGGCTCGGACCGCCAGGGGCGCTCATCCCTTCGAATGCACTCTTCGCCGCCCACGTAGATTCTCCCGTCGAGATCGACCGACGGGCCATACTCGCACTGATCCAGAC
>DRQF01000289.1 GCA_011369445.1 Planctomycetota bacterium
CTGCTCCCTCCTTGTCCGGAGTCCGCCCGCATCATCGATGAAGCCATGCGCTACAGTCTCCTGGGCGGCGGCAAACGCCTGCGTCCCGCCCTCGTCCTGACGACGGCGGAGGCACTCGGTGGCGAGCTTGAAAACGTCCTCCCCGCGGCCTGCGCCATCGAGATGATCCATACCTACTCGCTCATCCACGACGATCTACCCTGCATGGACGACGATGAGCTCCGTCGGGGCCGGCCCACCTGTCACGTCAAGTACGGGGATGGATTGGCCACCCTCGCGGGCGATGCTCTTTCCAACGCCGCATTCCAAGTCATCGCGGAGCACACCAAGGATGCCGACCTGGTCCGCGGTCTCATCCTGGAACTGGCCCGCGCGGCGGGTTGCGAGGGCATGATCGGTGGTCAGGTCCTGGATGTCATTAGCGAGGGAGAGGAACCGCGACTCGAGAGGGTGGAGGAAATCCACCGCATGAAAACCGGCGCGCTGTTCATCGCGGGGCTGCGTCTTGGGGCCGTGGGTTCGAGGGCTTCCTCCGAGATTCTCGAGCGTTTCACCGAGTACGGGCGCAAGGTCGGTCTCGCATTTCAGATCATGGACGATATTCTGGACTTGGTCAGCGATGCCGAGACCTTGGGCAAGACCGCGGGCAAGGATCTAGAGCAAGACAAGATGACCTGGCCGGCCTGCGTGGGGTTGGATGCGTCCAGGATGCATGTGCGAAAGCTCGTCCATGAGGCTCAGGAACTCATCGCTCCCCACGACGCCCGTGGAGACCTACGGGCCTTGGCTGCATTCATTCACGATCGCGTCAACTGAGGACCCTCTCCATGGGCGGACTGCTCCAGTCGATTCGAAATCCGAGGGATCTGAAGCAGATTCCTCCTTCGAAGCTCCCGACGCTCGCGGACGAGATCCGTGCCGCCGTGACGCGCCGCTTCGCCATGCGGCGGGACTACTTGGCCAGCGCCTTGGGGATGGTGGACTTGACCACCGCGCTCCACTACGTTTTCGACTTCGCGCACGATCGTCTGGTTTTCGATCTGGCCCACCAGGCCGCCGCTCACCTGGTCCTCACGCGGCCGGAGCTGGCGGGTGCGGAGGGCTCCTCGTTCATCGAGGGGGCCTTCCCCGGCGAGGAGCGCGAGCCCTGGGATCAGTTCTTTTCGTGTCATGCGGGAGCCTCCATTTCGAAAGCGCTGGGGCTGGCGGCGGGCGCCGACGACGAGAACAAGACCGTTGCTGTGATCGGAGACGGAGCCGTCGTTTCCGGCATTGCGCTGGAAGCCCTCAACAGCGGCGATTCCTCCGACAAGGACGTTCTCATCATTCTCAACGACAACGAGATGTCGATCTCCAAGGTCGTCGGTGCGATGGGGGAGGTGCTGTCGAAGATCCGCGTCGGCAAGGCGTACAACGATCTGAAAAGAGATGCCCACAAGCTGCTCCAGGCGATTCCGTTCTTCGGTGAGAGTCTGGACAAGGCGGCCGAGCAGCTTCGCGACGCTCTCACGAAAGCGCTCGTCCCGGGGGCTCTCTTCGAGAAGCTCGGCCCGAGGTACTTCGGGCCGGTCGACGGCCACAACCTCGCCCACCTCGTGCAGCTACTCGAGGAGACGAAACGGCAAAGGGGTTTTTATCTGTTGCACGTCGTCACCCAGCGTCAGGCGCCGCCCGAGGAACCGTTCGGGGAGACCCTTCACGTGCAAGAGCCCGCACTGTCCGACGATCAGGAGTACGCGTTGCAGGGCGACGAGCGGTACAACGCTCTCGTCGTCCAGTGCGTCGAGAGGCAGTTGGAGAGCGACCCGCGTACCACCGTCGTGGCCCTGGCGACGCCCGAGATGGAGTCCCTGGGAGGGATGGTCTCCCGGCTGAGAACGATCTATCCCAACCGTTTGTGGAACATGCGGGTCAACGAGCAGCATGGCGTCGCTTTCGCGGCCGGCATCGCCAAGGCGGGAAAACGGCCCTTGGTCATCACGCCGGCCGCGCTCTTCGCTCGGGCCCACGACCAGGTGACGCAGGAGGTGGGCAGTCGCGGCCTCCCCGTGGTCTTTCTCCTCACCTACGCAGGTCTCGTGGCTTCGGACACCACGATCGACCACGGGGCGGACGACTTGTCGTTCCTTCGGGGTGTCACCGGGATGGATGTGATGGCGCCTCGTGACGGCCGCGAGCTGGATGCCATGGTGGCTTTGGCGCTCAGGCAGGACGGCCCGGCGGCGATTCGAGTGCCCCACGGTTTTGCTCCGGATGCAATGAACCTCTTCGCGGAGAAGGAGGAGCTGCACCGGGGGCGCTCCGAGATTCTTCGCCGCGGAGCCGATGCATGCGTCCTGACACTGGGCTCCATGCTCTATCCCGTCATGGAGGCCGCGGACACCGTGGCCGAGCAGGGTGTGGAGCTGACCGTGGTCAATGCCCGGTTCGTTCGCCCCTTCAATCCGGATTTCCTCCAGACCCTCCTCAAGAACTACGGACTGGTCTTTACTGTCGAGGAGCACCGCTTCTCCGGCGGCTTCGGCTCCATGATCCTCGAGAAGGCTGCGCGGTGGGGAGTGGGCGCGGACCGCATCGTCCCGATCGCCCTGCCGGAAGGACCTCTCGGACGGGGACGTCGCTCCCAGCTTCTGCGTCGTCACGGGTTGGATCCCGCGGGGATGAGTGATCGGTTGCTCCACCTCTATCGAAAGTGGGTTCGCTCCCCGCGCTGATTCGACCGAGTCTGCCCCATGCGGCGGGCGGAGTCCCTGGATCGGTTAGCATGACGTCCCATGGTTCACGTGTTCGACGAGAAGACCGTTGCGCGACTGAAGACGCTACGCGTGCGTCTGTCCGCCCTCATGAGCGGGGGGAACGGTGAGGGAATGCGTTCTCGCCGTGCCGGTGGACGATTCGAATTTCGCGATCATCGTCCCTACGCGGCGGGGGACGACGTTCGCGCGGTGGACTGGAATCTCTATGGTCGCCTGGACGAACTGTTCATCAAGCGCTTCGAAGGCGAGACCCGCCTCGACATCCATGTGGTGATCGACACCTCGGCTTCCATGGGCGTCGATGGCGGCAAGAAGGATTGTTTGGCCAGGCGGTTGGCCGCGGCGGCCGCCTTCTGTCTCCCCGGAGAGGGGCGCACCTTGGACGTGCAGGTCATGTCGGGGGAGCTCAGATCCGTGGCCACGGTGACACGAGCTGGTCCCGCGGCCGCGCGTTGTCTGCCGGTGCTCGAAGGACTTCCCCGGCCCGTGGGGGCGCTCGTTCCCGACGCGCTCCGCCCCCTTTTGGGACGAGGACCCCGGTCCCGCTTCATTCTCGTGATTTCGGATTTCTTCGACGACCCCTCTCCGCTTCCCGCCTGGGCGGGACAATGCGTCGCGGGAAACCTCCTCGTTTTGCTCGGGCTCACGAGCCACGAGGAGCGGGACCCGCCCCTCGGTGCTCGCGTCAGGCTGCAGGATGCGGAAACCGGCGAGAGCCTGGACATTTCCATCGATGAGGAGATGCGCGAGCGGTACCAGGAACTCTTGGCGGATCAGCGTAGCGAACTCGAACTCCAGGCGGCCAGGCACGGGGCCGCTTTCGTGGACGCCTCCGCCGAGGAATCCTTCGAGGAGGTTTTCGTTCGCACGCTTCGCCGGGTGGGACTCGCCCGGTGACGTGGGCGCGTCCGGAATGGCTGGGCCTTCTCTGGACTCTGCCGGTGATCGTGATCCTGAGGCTCCTCGTCGGACGGCGTGACCGCAGGATCGTGGCGACGCTCTCCCTTTGGCGACGCGTTGCCGCGAGTCTCCCTCTGAGGCGTCGGCGCCGCTGGTGGCCGCCTCTCGAAGTGGTGGGGGAGGTGGTCGTGGCGGGAACGATGATCCTTGCCCTGGCGGGCCCGGTCCTTCGCGATGACTCCCGGCCCGCGCCGCTTTTGGTCGTCGTGGATCGAGGAGGAAGCATGGAGGCGCCCAAGCGTCGGGCGGAGTGGCAGGACATCCTGAATGACCTGGCCGCTGCCGCGATGGCCGAAGGACGGGACGTCTCGGTCCGCCCCGAGCCCGACGCCCTTGAGCCCATGGGGGGATCGAGGGTGGGGGGAGTTGATCTGGCGCGTCGGCTGGCGGCGCGGCGCCCGCGAACTCCCCGTGTCCTTGTGACGGACCGCCGTTTACCGCTGGCCTTGCCCGAGTCCGTGGGGTTGAGGGGGGTGCGTTCTCCCCTCGACAACGTGGGGATCGTCGCCGCGTGGCTGGACCGGACGGGCGCGCGCTCCAGGCTCCATCTGGCGCTCGCGGCGTCTCGCGAGGGAGCGGCGAGGCGGCCCCACGTGCGGGTGGAATGGGATGGTGGAGCCCGGGTCTTGGGCCCACTGAAGCCCGATGAGATCGTTCGTGTCTTCGATTTGCCCCCCGGGGGCGCCGTGAGGGGAGACATTCGCTTGGAGCTTCTGGGTGACGGTGAGACCGCTTGGAACGACGATTTTCCCGCGGACGACGTGGCCACGCTTTCAACGCCTCCTCGAAGACTCCGTTTTCTCGTGCTCCCCAGCGAGGAGGCTTTCGCCCATGCCCTGGAGGCGCTCGGGGAAACCGTGATCATCGGGCGCGATCCTTCTTCTCCCGAGTCCACCTTCGCGGTGGGGCGTCGTCGCCCTCCGGATGTCGCAGGAGCCCTGCTCCTCCCTCCTGCCCAGGGCGGGGCGGGGCGCTTGGGAGACGTTGTGCCGGGCGGGGCCGGGGCGCTCGTCTTCGAGGGGGAGGGCCTGGCCGAGTTGCCTCTGGCAGGGCTGAAGATTCCTCGGGCGCGGGAAGTGTCCGGGCCGGGGCTCCCCCTCCTGCGGCTGAGGGGCAAGACCGTGGCGATGGCGTTTCCGCACCGCAGCGAGGTCGTTCTCGGATTTGACCCGGTGGCCGCCGCCTGGGATGCTGAGCCCGTGTTCCCCCTGATCCTCAGAGCTTGGCTGGGGCGCGTCGCAGGGAAGCGCTCTGGAATGCCGTTGTTCGTTGCAGCAGACCCGGCGGCGACACGAGCGGAACCTCCCCCATGGGAGGACCGCCCATGGCGGGTCGCCGCACAGGAGGAGGGCGCCCTCGACGCCGGCTCCGGCCGTCCCCTCGATCGATGGGTCTTCGCCGCGGCGACGGCTTTTCTCGTGGTTTTCGGCGCGCTCCTCTTGCGGAGCAAGACGCTATGAAAACCGGTATCGCGTCGCCCCCGGGATTCGGCCGGCTTCTTCTCGTCTATCTGGCGGTGCGCGTCGTGATGACGCTCCTTGTGCTTCTGAACGGTCGCTTGCCCTACGGCGACTCCGCGAGGGCCTGGAAGGTGTCAGAATCCGGGTTCCGCTATCGGGTCATCGATGACCGTTTTCTGGATTCCCTCGATCGCAACGATTCACGGGGCTACTTGTGGATCGCGTCCTACGGCTACGCGGCCGGTGAGGACCGGCAGCTCAACACTGCATTCTTCCCCGGTTACGCCCTCGTCGTGCGTGCCGCCCACGACGGGCTGCGTGCGCTGTGGCCGGGAGGTGCGCCTCCTCCGGCGTCGCGCGAGGATGTCCTCTTGTGGCATCACGCGGGACATCTGGTCAGCGTGGTCGCGTTTCTCTGCTTCCTCCTCGCGTTTCATTTTTGGTGTCGCAGACGCTTCAACCCCGAGGTCGCCTGGCGGGCGGGCCTGCTCGTCATCTTGTCGCCGATGGGGTTCCTGTTCTCCTGCATCATGAGCGAGGCGCTGTTTCTAATGACCGCTTTTCTCGCCCTCGTGATGGCGGAACAGGGACGTTACTTGAAGGCGGGGCTTGCGGGGGCGGCTGCCGCCGCGACCAAGTCCTTTGGTGGCGCGGTTCTGGTCTCGCTGATGCTCATCCAGTGGGAGCGTGCGAAGTGGTCGTTGCGGGGGTGGGGTTACGGCTGGCTGGCTTTTCTTCTCGTTCCTCTGGCGCTGTTGGGCGTCATGCTTTGGATGGCGGAACTCTCGGGAAGTTTTTTTCACTACGTGGACCAACAGGCCTATTTCTTCGGGCACAGCCACTTCCCGAATTTTGCGAGCGTGCTGGATCTGTTCGACCCGCGCGGCAAGACGGTCCACCATCTGGTTCGCGACGTCTTTCAGATTCTCGGGCTCGGGGCGGCCCTTTTGGGCATGGCTGTGTTCCTTCGTCGCCGCCCGGCCGTTCCTTTCCGGTGGGCCCACGTTGCACTGCCCGTCATTGTGCTTTGCGTCACCCTTCTGGCCGGAGCGGCAGTCTCCATGGCGCGCTACGCCGCCTTGTCCGCTCCCGCGTACGTGGGATGGGCCCTCCTCCTCGACCACCCCCGGCGTTTCCGCATCGCCCTCGCCGCGTCCGCTCTTCTCCAGGCCGCTCTGTGGCTCTCTTGGATGAACTCGTGGCGTTGGGTCGTCTGAGGGGACTGGTCAGAGGCGAACTTCGGCCACGGGGAGGAAGCGACGCTCGAGGCCGCTGTCCTGGCGCTGCGTTTGTTCGCGAAGGTCTCCCTGATAGAATCGCGCGTTTTCGACCAGCGAAAGGCGCGAACATGAGCCAGGTCTACATCCAGGACTTCAAGGACCACGCCGGCGAGGAGGTCACCGTCAAGGGGTGGCTCCACAACCGCCGGTCGAAAGGGAAACTCCATTTCTTGATCCTGCGGGACGGGTCTGGCTTCGCCCAAGCCATCGTCAGCAAAAAAGAGGTCGCGGAAGAGGTCTTCGAAGCGTGCGGCGCTCTGGGGCAGGAATCCGCCGTTGTCGTCACCGGGCTGGTGAACGCCGACGACCGTGCGCCTGGGGGCTATGAATTGCACGTGAAGGACCTCCAGGTCCTGCAGGTCGTCCACGACTATCCCATCACCAAGCAGTCGTACGATCAGACCGGTCCCGGGCCGGATTTCCTCCTCGAACGGCGGCATTTGTGGCTGAGGTCGAAGCGCCAACACGCGATCTTGAGGGTGCGGAACAGGATCATCAAAGCTATTCGCGACTTTTTCGACGATCGTGATTTCGTCAACGTCGACGCGCCGATCTTCACGCCCGCCGCCTGCGAGGGGACGACGACGCTTTTCCCCGTGAAATACTTCGACGGTGAGGCCTACCTCACACAATCCGGGCAGCTCTACATGGAAGCCGCCTGTCAAGCACACGGTCGTGTCTTCTGCTTTGGCCCCACGTTTCGCGCTGAGAAGAGCAAGACGCGCCGCCATCTCACCGAGTTTTGGATGGTGGAGCCCGAGGTGGCTTATGCGTCCCTCGACGACATGATGGTGCTGGCCCAGGAATTCATTCAGCACATCGTTCGCCAGGTTCTCGATCGGTGCGCCGTCGAGCTGGAGACCCTCGGCCGGGACACGGCGCCCTTGAAGGCGGTCCTCGACCCGTTCCTTCGCATCAGCTACGACGACGCGATCGCACGGTTGAATGAGGAGGGCCAGAGCATCGAGTGGGGCGAGGACTTCGGTGCGCCCCATGAGACGGCGATCGGTGCGTGGTCTCCGACTCCCGTGATCGTCCACCGCTGGCCCAAGCACATCAAGGCCTTCTACATGGCGCCCGACCCGGAGGACGATCGCCTGGTTCTTGCCATGGACGTGATTGCGCCCGAGGGCAAGGGTGAGATCATCGGGGGCGCCGAACGCGCCCACAGCCTCGAGTACCTGGAGGAGCAGATCGCGAAGCACGATCTGCCCAAGGATGCTTTCGAGTGGTACCTGGATCTTCGCCGCTTTGGGGGAGTTCAGACGGCGGGATTCGGTCTGGGGTTGGAACGAACCGTCTCATGGCTGGCCGGTGTGGACCACGTGAGAGAGTGCATCCCCTTCCCCAGAACGATCTACCGCATCTATCCCTGACGCCTGCTTGGGGGTTACTCGGGAAAGGCTTCCAGAGCGTCGGACGAGATCACGTCGAAGCGAATCTTGCCGTTGTCCGCGTCGAGGGCGATGAAGTCGCCTTCGCGGATTTCCTCGTTGATGAGCTTTTCCGTGAGGGGCTCTTCGATGAGCTTCTTGATCGTCCTGCGAAGTTCACGAGCGCCGTGCTCGGGTTTGAATCCCTGTTCGGCGATGAGTTCCTTGGCGGCCGGCAGCGCGGTCAGGCCCAGCCCGGCTCGTTCCGCGATGCAAGTCAATTCGGCCATCATCTTGTCGACGATCTTCAGACTGTCGTCAAAGCTGAGAGTGTTGAACACGATGACATCGTCCAAGCGATTGATGAACTCGGGGCGGAAGGCTTTCTTCAATGAAGCGAAGATGGTCTCTTTCATCTCCTCGTAGCGGGTCTCGTCTTTTTTCGCGACATCGAATCCAATCCCGTCGCGGCTCGCGTTGGCCTCGCGAACTCCCAGATTGCTTGTCATGAGCACAAGGGCATTCCGGAATGAGACCTTGAATCCCTTGCTGTCCGTGACAACGCCCTCATCGAGGAGTTGCAAGAGGATGTTGTGCATCTTGCTGTGGGCCTTCTCGATCTCATCGAAGAGTACGATGAAGTCCTTCATCTCCTTCGCCGCTTCCGTGAGATAGCCGCCTTCATTGTGTCCGATGTAGCCGGGGGGGGAGCCGATCAGCTTGGCGTACTCGTGGGGAAGGGCGTATTCCGAGCAGTCGACGCGGACCAGCCGCGACTGCGAACCGTACAAGTACTCGGCCATCGCTTTCGCGAGTTCGGTCTTGCCCACGCCCACATGACCCACGAAGAGAAAAGCTCCCACGGGCTTCTCGGGGTCTCGAAGGCCCAGCGCCGACTTCTTGACGGATCGGGTGACGATCTCGACCGCGTGCTCCTGTCCGATGACGCGATTGCGGATCTCTTTTTCCATGTTCGCAAGTCGGCGGAGGTTGGCCCGCGTGCGCTGCCTGAGCTTCTTCTTGAGAGCCGGGTCGTCGTCGATGACGATGTCCGTCGAAGTGATTTGCACGGAGACCTGATGGATGTCCAGCGATGGATTCACCTCGACGCACAGCAGATAGAGCATCTCTTCGATGTCGACCGTCCCCAGAGTCTCTAGCTCGGCGTTTTGGAGGGATTCGTCGTTGTAGTCGCCGATGCAGGCGTTGACGACGACCCGCTGATAGCTGGCCTTGTCCGACCCCGTGGCCCGCTGGACCACTTCCCGAGCTTCTTCGTCCGAGAACACCCGGATCTTGATGAACTCGTCCAGTACCTCGCAGTACTTGAGTACCAGATTGAAATCGGCGTGGATCATCCCTGGCGGTCTCCCAATTGCGGCCCTTCGCCAGATACATCGACCAATGGGGAGCGAGAAGTTAGATGAAATCCCGGCCCGCGGCGCGGGCCTTGCTGCCGACGGGCGCGGGATGCGGGGAATGCCGGTTTCACCCGTCCATTTCGTTCCACGCCGCAAGCCTGATTTCCAGCCAGGTTGCGCCTCGCCGAATGTAGCCGCGGAGTGCGGGTGTTCCGCTGCCCACGAGGAGCAAGGGTAGGTCCTCCATGCAGTGTTTCATGTCGTAGGGAGAAGGTCGGGGGGGCGCGGAAGGATGGGAGTGAAAGAGGCCTTCGAGTCGCCAACCCGACCTTCGGGCCATGTTGAGCGCCCGGACGAGGGCTGGGAGGTCCGCGCGGAAATGCTCATCGGGTCGTGCCGCGGCGTTGGGCAGGGAGACGAAGCGTCGCACCCGTCCGGGCTCCCGTCCGAGGAGCAGCCCTCCGATCTCGCGCCGGCCGGCCGCCCAGGCCTCGGCGACAAGAGCCTCCGGGAGTCCGGTGGCGAAAAAGAGGTGATCGGGGACTTTCCTCATGGCATCATTCATGTTTTCCTGCTTCCTGGGGCGATGGCAGGGGTTAGGATGCACTCTCGGAGATAATCGGTGAAGCCCAAGGATCCATCCGACATGCAATTCGCGGCGAGGCTCGTCATGGACGGTCTCATCGAACGGTCCCTCATGGAGCGCATCCTGCAGTCTCAGTCGGAACTCATCGAGCAGGGGAGACCCATGACGGTCGCTCAGATGTGCGTGGCGAAGAAGTGGATCACCAAGTCCGAAGCCCGCCTTCTCATGCGACCGGAGCAACCCTTCCCGACGCTGGTGCCCGGGTACGAGATTCACAGCCTCCTCGGCGTCGGGGGCATGAGTTGGGTGTTCGGCGCCCTACCCACGGGGGAGAGCGAGGAAGTGGCGATGAAGATCCTCAAGCCGCATCTCGCTCGCAATCAGGTGGCGCTTCGCCGGTTCCGCAAGGAGGCCCGACTCCTCATTGCGCTGCATCACCCCAACATCGTCAAGGGCTTCGATCTCATTGAGCACGATGGTCTCGTCGCGTTCACGATGGAGAAGGTCCCCGGCCGCATGATCCTCGAATACATCGACGAAGGCGGGCCCTTCCAGGAGGACGCGGCTCTCTACGTGATCGTCCAGATCGCGAAAGCGCTGTCCCATCTCTACGAGAACGGCGTCGTTCATCGCGACATCAAGCCCGGCAACATCTTGCTCACGCCGGACAATACGGTGAAGCTCTGCGACCTCGGGCTGGCTGCGGATCGCAATGACACGGTTGACGGTGAATTCACGGTGGGAACCGTGGAGTACATCTCTCCCGAGCAGGCGATGGGCGAGGACGATGTGGACGTCCGTTCCGACATCTATGCTCTCGGGGTCACCCTCTACCACATGGTCGTGGGAGAGATCCCCTTCCAGGGTTCGGATGATAAAGAAACGATGGCGCAGCGGTTCGTGGACAGCCTCAGTTCCGTCGGGCTGAGCCGCGTTTCGCCCCATGTCCACTACTTCATCCAGAAGATGATGGCGGCGGATCGGGCCGTCCGGTATCAGTCGCCCAAGGACCTCATCGAGGACATCGAGGAATCGATTCGGGGGAAGAAGACCCTCACTTTGAATCCCCTGGCGGCGGAAAAGCAGTCTTTGGAACTGCAGCGCCCCTTCGAAGAGACCGATAAACGAAAGAAGGCCCCAACGCTGAAGCGGGGTCGAACCGCCAGCGGAAGGCGACGTCGCCGTTGAATCGATCCATTCGCCTCATCACACTTGGATTCTTTCTCGCACTCGCATCCGTCCTGTCTGCGCAGGACCCACCCAACGCCGGCCAGGACCTTCTCGCCGCCAACGAGGCCGCCGTCCGGCTCTACGGGAAAGGCGAATTCCAAGACGCCATTCGCATCCTGAGGCAGGCTCTCGCGGAGGAAAGGGGTCGGGGCGGCGAGTTGCCCGAGGTGATGGTCTCCAACCTCGTCCGGTCCTACCTCGCATTGGCAGGCGATACACTGAGGAACCGACGGCCCGAGCAGGCTCTTCGTATCCTTCGCGAGGCGTCCTCTTGGGACGATCACAATGCCGAAGTCTCCGCCTTGCGGGGTGTGATTCTGATGGAGAAGGGATTCCTCGCCGCGGCGGCGGACGCTCTCGGGCAGGCTTTGCGGTGGGACCCGAATTGCGTGACCGCGCGCCAATACCTCGGACTTCTTCAGTACAGGCAGGAAGCTCTCGAACCGGCTCTCGTCAATCTGACGAAGGCGGCCGAGCTGGATCCAGCGCGGCGCAAGACGTTGGGAAGCGTGATCGCCAAGATCCGCCGGGAGCTGGCGATCGAAGGCGCCATGCGCACCCGCGCATCGACTCATTTCCTTTGCAAGTACTCCGGCGAGCAGTCGACCAAGGCGGCCGATCAGGTTCTCGACTGGCTTGAGGAGGCCTATCGTGAAATGGGGCTCGGCCTTCACGAATTCCCGTCCGACATTCTCACGGTCATTCTCTACTCGGACAGGGATTTCAAGCGGGTCACGGGTGTACACTCGTGGGTTGCCGGTGTTTTCGACGGGAAGATTCGAGTGCCGATGCGCAACTTCGAAGCTCGCAAAAGAGAGATCCGACAGACTCTCCGGCACGAATTCACCCACTTTCTCGTCTCGAAGATCACGACTCATTGTCCGGCATGGTTCAACGAGGGGTTGGCCCAGATCGGCGAGGGACGCTCGGTGGAAGGAGCGAGGACATTCCTTAGGCGCTCGAAGGAGGCTGATCGCTGGATGCCTCTGAAGCTTCTCCCCCCATCGTTTGCCGTCATTTCGGATTCCCGCACCGCTCAATTGGCGTATACGGAATCCTTCGGATTCGTGGCCTACCTCAAGGATCGGTATGGGATCGCTCGGATCGAAGAACTGCTCCGTGCGCTCGGCCGGAAAGACAAGGACTTCTACGATGTCTTCTATGACGTCTTTCGTCGTCGATTCGAAGAGGTCGTCTTGCGCTGGGAAGACTCTCTCTGAGCGAAACGTCGTCGCATCGGCGCCCGGTCAGCGCGTGATCCAAAACGTCACGACGTCGGACTCCCCTTGGGGCAGCGCCTGTGGCGACTCGTCGCCCCTCAAGCCCTCGACCATCCATGACAGAGGCAGTCGCGTCACGCCCAGCGCTCCCAGCAGATCGATGCGTCCGCCGGGCCTCAGGTCCTCCCAGTACACGGGGATCTCGCCCGGATTGAACCCCGGAGTGTCCAAGCGAATTCGAAGGGCGCCGTCATCGCGCGCGTCGAATCGCGTCCGAGGCAACGTCCAGGTGAGCGTGCGCGGTTCGATGAACAGACGCACCCGATACCACGGGAATTCCTGAGGATCGCGGAAGACGATCCAAGGGCCCTCGCCACCGACGGGGACGTCGATGTCTCGCGGAGACAGAGCTTCGAGCCGGGGCACGTCACCGTCGCAGCCCACCGCAAGCACCCTCGGGGCGGCTTCTCCCGACGTCGTCACCCGGCAGCTCACGATCCTCCCCAAGGTCACCCATTGCCATTCGCGGTGCACGGCGGCCTGGAATCGATTCGTGACGCCATAGAGAATCTTCCAGTCCCAGTGGGCCGTGAAGCTCTCGCCGTGCTCGTCCGTGAACGTGATCCCCAGGTCGAAATCCCTATCCGGCGTGCGGTCGAGTCGGATGTCGAGGGCTTTCACGCTGCGAGGGACAAAGCTTTCGGGGAGCTCGAATTGAACGTCGGCCGACGGTGGGGCAATGGTGGGGCGGTGGCCATCGGGCGCCGGGAGGAGGCCGGTGAGGGCTTCCAGCCGGCCCTCCTCCGCGGTGCCCGTCCACTGGAGAATGCGGACGGGGACCTGGGTTTCGTAGAGAGCGTCTTCTCGGAGGAGCAGATCGCGGCTCAGCAGCGCCCGAACCTCCAAGGCCGTGCCCCCGTTGAAAAGGGGGCGAAACGCGTAGCTCATGAACGTGCCGTAGAGGGGGATGTGGTCCACGTCCGGCGGCACGTTCATGACGAGCCAGCCGCATGGCTCCGCCGCGATCGTCGCCATCGCGTTCAGATCGTGGCGGATGCGGGCGATCGTTCGGGCCGCGGTCATCTGTGACTGCACCTGCCTCACCGCGGCAATGCCCCACGATGCGGCCAGAACCGCCGCAAGTGCTATGGCGGCGATCCGTCTCACCTGGAATCTCGCCCGCCATCCCGCAAGTGCGAAGAGGATCAGAGGAATCTGAAGCAGCAAGGGGAGATAGAAGAGCCTGGAGACGTCGAATCCCGCAGCCTCCCGATAGAACCTGAGGCTCGGCGCTACGGCGATGAGTTGAAGCACCAGCAAGAACAGTATTCCCTTGCCTCTTCGAAGCGGTTTCCGCAGGACGAAGAGCACGAGGTTGACGACGAGAAGAAACGCGACGAGCGTGGTGAGCCAGGCAAGAACTCCTCCCTGCGCGCGATAGAATTCGCCGGCCAGCGCGTTTCGGAAGGCGGGCAAGAAATCCTCCATCATCCTCCCGACGATCGCCGGGGAAAACGACCTCACGTGTCCGGCGTAGTAGTTGGCCATCTCTCCGAACATCCAGTGGCGAACGCCCAGATACAATGGCGCCAGGATGAGGAAGGGAATGGCAAGCCCCCAGCGCTTTCGGGCACCTGGTCGAAGGCGAGGTTGGACCCAAGAAAGATCGATGAGGGCAACGAGGACTGGGATGACCAGCGCCCCTTCCTTGGAGAGCATCCCCAGAAGCGTTGAGGCGACCAAACCGACGAGGGGCCACTTGCCCCCCGTGACCCTCCAGCGAAGAAGAGCAAGGACTGCCCCCAGGAAGAAGACTCCGGCCAAGACATCCCCCCGAGCAGCGACCCAACTGACAGCCGACATCTTTCCCGGCGCTATGAGGAAGAGCAGAGCTCCCAAGGCCGCGTCCCCGGGGGACAATCCGAAGTCGAGTTTGCGGAGCACCAGGAACAGCAGGAATACGGCGAGCCAGTGCCAGAAAACATTGACCAAATGAAGTGCCCGGGCGTCGGCTCCAAAGAGGAAGACGTCCAGGGCGAACGAGAGGTGCAGGACAGGGCGGAAGTACTTCACGAAGGAAGGCCGGGAGCGGAGGCCGATCTGTCCGGGGGAGTCCTGCCCGAGAAGAACGGCGGGGCGGCTCAGATCGGCGGCGTCATAGACTTGCTCGTAGTCGTCCAGCTGAAACTCGAGGGACGCCATCCATCCGTGAGTCAAAAGACACAACAGGGCCGACAGGAGAGCGAAGCTCCAGGGGCGGGTCCAGCGCGATTCCGTCGTCGATCCGTTCATGCCGTGGGTTCCCAAGGGCTGGAGCAGTATGGTATGGGGCTCCGACGGCGGGAATACCCCTGTTCCGTCAAGCTGATCTTACGTGGTGGAGGAGCGAGTGGACGACATGCCCGAGTTGGAGACCCCGGCGCCCGCAGGCGAGGCTCAGGCAGGGCGAATCCGCCCTCCCGTGCGAGTGCTCTATGTCTTGGATCGTACTCCCAGGGATCGCCCGACGATGGATCTCGTGAAGCGTCTGGGCCGTCTGGGGCGAATGCAGTTCCATGCCGCCGCCGTCGTTCTCGAACCTCACGGGCCGGGAACCGAGAAAATTCAGGGGAAAAACGTTCGCGTCGTGAGTCTGGAGGCGCGAGATCAGGCCGGCGTTTCGGGATTCGCCGCCGACGTGAAGGCGATTCTCGGGCTGCGATCGGTGGTCGCGAAATTCGATCCCGATGTCGTTCACGCCATAGGACCCCGTTCCCTCGTCATCGTTGGACTGGCGCAGACATCTTTTCCTCGGATTCCCGTCGTCATCGAGGGGATCGAGGCGGGCCGGAATCGCGGGTTTCGAGGAATCTTCGAGAAGTTGGCTCGGCGAAGTCTCACGGCTCCGGTCATCGCCCAGACGGATGGCGACGCCTGGGATCGGCCGTGGCTCGCCTGGGCTCCCGAGGACGCCAGGATTCAAATGGGGCATGGCATCGATCTTGCCGCGGCGCGTTCGGCACCGCTTCTTGGGCCGGAGGAGCTCCCCCTCGAGAGGCGTTATCTGGGCCTCGTATTGAATCCGGGGGAGACGAGCGCGCTGCGTCCCATGCTCGAGGCCTTTCGGGTCGTTGCCGCCGACGAGCCGGATCTGGATTTGATCGTGCTCACCGAAGGCGCCGCGATCTGTTCCGCGCGTTGGGAAGAGGATCTGGGGCTTCGAGGCCGCATACTTTTTCGTGAGCCCCCCGCGGAATGGGCGAGTCTCGTGCGCAGACTCGAGGTGCTCTGGGTCCACGGTCGTCCTCGCCCCTCTCAACGCGCCATTCTCGAGGGGATGGTCGTAGGGGTGCCCGTCGTCTGCGACCACACGACGGGATTGCGGCCACGCATCGAGACCCTGGGGGGAGCGCTGATGCGGGACGGACAGTGGCCGCGCCAGTTCGCGGAGGCCACCCGGGAGCTTCTCGAATCGGACCCACTGCGGACGAGCGTCGGCGCGGCGGGAAAGAAGTTGGTGGAGATGGAGTTTCCGATGGCCGCCCACGCCGAGCGCTGGCGGGATCTCTACGAGAAACTCACTTGCGTATCTCCACCACCAAACCCTGGTTGATGACGACGCGAGGGATGAGCACCCCTTCATCGTTCAAGAAAAACCACGTCTGATTGGAGGAGGCGTGGGAGATCTTGTCCGGATGGCCGAATTCGGCGATCACGGCCGAGGCCGGCGAACCGAGCCCCAACTCCGCTTTTGTCCCTCCACCCAAAGTCCAGGCACCGGCCAAGACGATGGCCACGAGGACCCAACGGGCTCCCCAGTTTCTCAATGTTTTCACGGTTTTGACTCCCATTTTGTGGGGGTGTCCATTGCCCCCTCACTCGCGGAGCGGGCCCCTCGACCCGGACGACTCAGGCGGCGAAACGTCAAAGCGAAAGCGAATCATCGCCAGCGCCTCTCCCCATCATCAAGGCTCCGCCTCCCCGCCCTTGCGCGGGATGGGCACGGGGCGCCTGTGCTCATCGACGTTGACATAGGTGACGATGGCCTCGGTCACGCGGACGCATTGATGGGGTTTTTCGAAGCGATCGGCCCAGACCTCGATGTCCACCGTGATGGACGTTCGTCCTATGCGCATCGTCTTGCAGAAGAAACTCACGAGGTCGCCAACGAAGACGGGCTCTTTGAATTCGACCTCCTTCATGGCGATCGTGACGCAACGCTCGCAGCCGTCCTGGCGACAATGCGCGGCGCCCGCGAGGTCGATGTAGGAGAGGATCACTCCGCCGAAAATCGTTTGATGGACGTTGGCGTCCCGGGGCATCATGGCCACCTTGAGGGCGGGAGGGCTTCGGAAGTCCTTGGGTTGGCATGGGGATTCACTCATGCCGCCGTCTTAGCCTCACGGCCCCTCTTGTCAACCCGAGAAGGTCGCGTCGTTCCGCCGTATTTTCGAAAAAGAACGTCTCCTCAGCGGCCCCGGCTTCGTCTTCGAGGGTGTGAAAAGGACACGGGGAAGAAACGGCGCCGCGCGGGATCGCGAAACGGAGGACTTGATCGCCCGTTTGATCGGTGGAAAGGCGCGGGCGCTCGGACTGGCTTCCGACCTGCTGGAAGCCTTCGGCGGTCTGAGGGACTTGGCCCGCGCGGAGGTGCACGAACTCGCGAGTGTCCCGGGAATCGGTCCGGCACGCGCCGCGAGAGTTCGAGCGGGACTGGCGCTGGGTCGGAAGCTGGCCGGAGAGACGCGACCGGATCGATTGCCGATTCGGGGCAGCCGGGACGTGTTCCATCTCGTCCATCAGGAGTTGCGGGACCTGGAGCAGGAAGTCTTCGAGATTCTGCTTCTGGACGCACGCAACAGACTCCTCCGACGGGAGCGGATCAGCGTGGGCACGGCGACGGGGAGTCTCGTGCACCCCAGGGAGGTGTTCCGTCCGGCGATCCGACACTCGGCAGTGTCCCTGGTGATGCTGCACAATCATCCGAGCGGCGATCCCAGCCCCAGCCCGGAGGATCGCGATGTGACGCGGCGCATCGCGGCGGCGGGAGAGATCCTCGGCATCCGGGTCCTGGATCACATCGTGGTCGGGGAGGGGCGGTATACCTCCTTCGCGGATGAAGGGCTCCTTCCCGGCGGGTTATAGAGAGAAAGGCTGAGTCATGACTGAGGAACCCTCTGGACAGATCGCTTATCGCGTCGTCCGTCTCAAGCCACACGGTGCGGCATGGTTCGTGGTCGGCCCACGGGGCCTCCTTCGCTCGGGGCTCCCGGAACCCACCGTGGCCGCGGCGCGACGCAAGGCGACGGGAGAGTTTCCCGATGCCGTGGAGGTCGCTGACCTCTGGCCGGAGTTCGTCCGGCAGTTGGAGGACTACTTCCGTGGCGGGCGGGTGACGTTCAAGGCGAGGCTCGACTGGAGCCGTGTCACTCCATTTCAACGGGATGTGTATCGCAGATTGCGACGGGTCCCTTTCGGCCGCACGATCACCTATGGCGCGCTGGCGACGGCCGCGGGACATCCGGGGGCCGCGCGCGGCGTCGGCATGGCGATGAAGAGGAATCCCTTTCCGCCCGTCGTTCCCTGTCACCGGGTGAAAGAGGCGGGGGGAGGGCTCGGAGGTTTCTCCGCGTCGGGAGGGATCGAACAGAAGAAGTGGCTGCTGGCGATGGAGTCGCAATCCGTTTCACGGCATTGACTTACCTGTGAATGCGTGTTCGGGATCCGCTTGCCGGGACATCGGGCGTTTGCTACCAGAGGCCCCGTCAGGAATGGAGCTGCTCTTGTACGCCCTGATTTCGGATCTACACAGCAACCTGGAAGCGGTCGAAGCCGTGTTCGAGGACATGGCTGCATTTCCCGTGGACGCCATCCTCTGTTTGGGGGATGTGATCGGGTACGGACCGAATCCCCGTGAGGTCCTCGAGGCCGTTCGCAACGTCGATGTGATTCTCATGGGCAACCACGAGGAGGGGCTTCTTTTCTATGCCGAGGACTTCAATCCCAAGGCCAGGCAGGCTTTGGAATGGACGAAAGATCAGCTCAACCTCCCGGAATACCCCCGCGACGAGAACTACGGGCTTTGGGAGCTTCTCGACGGACTGCCGAAGTCGGAACGCCGGGCAGGGGCGACCTTGGTTCACGGTTCGTTGCGCAACGAGACCAAGGACTACGTCATGCCGGAGGACATCGGTGATGCGGACAAGATGGGCGAGATCTGGTCCGCGTTGAAGGATCGGGTCTGCTTTTTCGGGCACACCCACATCCCCGGTGTCTGGACGGAAGGTGGCCGCTTTCGCCGGCCGGCGGAACTGAAGGATGAATTCGTTCTGGGCGAGGAGAAAGTCCTCGTGAACGTCGGTTCCGTGGGGCAGCCCAGAGATGCCGACCCACGAGCGTCCTACGTTTTGGTGGACGGCGACCGAGTGATCTTCCGGCGGGTGCAATATGACTACGTGTCCACGATGCGGAAGATCCTCAAGACCGGCGTCTTGTCGGATACGTTGGCGGCCAGGCTCAAAGTCGGGCGTTGAAATCGAGGGATAGGGGAGCGCGATGGAACGACGGGTCTTTTTTGCCATTCTCTTGACCTTCTTCACGGTCATGGTCTGGAGTTCACTCCAGCCCAGGCCCGAGAAGAAGCCCGGGGAGGAGCAGGCGAAGCAGGAGGGGGCCGACAACGGTCCCGACTCCGCCGCGCGCACCCAGCCCAACGCCGCCGGAGAAGCCGGGAAGGGGGAATCGGGCCAGACGGCACCCGACACTCCGCCCGAGTCTCCGGCGCGGCACCTGCAGACCTCCGACGCTCCTGTCTTCGAGGGCGAGCTCGTTCTCGAGAACGAGACGCAGCGCATCCTCTTCGATCAGCGGGGCGGGACGATCGAGACCCTCTGGCTGTTGGACTACGACGAGACCGTGGGAAGCGGGAAGGAGGGGACCTACGAGGGAAAGCTGAGATTCATCCGGCGCTGGGAGGGTGCTCCGGCGGCCCTCTCCTTGCGCGACGACGATGCGTCGGGGGACGACATCGATCCCTATTGGCCCAACACGGTTCTCTGGGAGACCGATGGTCCGGACGGGAAGGGGGGCATCCGTTTCCATCTGGATTTCACGCGGGAAGGGATGCCTCTTCGATTCACGCGCAGCTATCAATTGACGGATCACGGCAACCGAATCGCCGTGTCCCTCGTCTTGGAGGCGCGGGGCGAGGTCAATGCCTCGGCCGTCCCGACATTCTGGCTATGCAATTCGGCGGGCGTCTATCCCCCTGATCGCGCCAAGATCTCGCCGATTCCCGCTCGCAGCATCCTGGGCCAGCTGGACGAGGATGAGATCATTCCCGTCGTCGAGACGTCGAAGGACATCGAGGACGAGGATGACCACGAGAAGCGTCTGCCGCGGATTCGTTACGCCGCCGACCTGGGTTTCTACTTCCAAAGTGTCCTCAGCCGAGTGGCCGATGGCGAGGACGACCAAGGGCGGATCACCACCGTGGAGGAGGAAGACGGAGTTTTGGGGACCCGCACCGAGTTGCGCGTTCGCTTCGACGTGGACGCGGCCAACAAGACGGTGAAGAAGGACTTCGATCTCTACGTCGGTCCCAAGGACCACCGTTGGATCAAGAAAAACTACGAGGAGGGGGACCTCCGCGAGATCTATCTCGACCTGGCCAACTCGGAATTGATGAGCCAGAGTTTCTGCCCGTGTACCGCCGGTCCCATGAAGATCGTCGTCCAGGTCATCTCGAAGGCGGTGATCTGGTGCTTGGATTTCTTCGGGGGGCTCTTCGGAAGCATGGGAGTCGCCATCATCGTCTTGACGCTGCTCGTGCGCGTCATGATGTTTCCGGTGACGCGCAAGTCGCAGACCGCGATGCAGTTGCACAGTCACAAGATGGCCAAGGTGAAACCCAAGCTGGACGCGCTGAAGGAGAAGTACGGCAAGGACCGGCAGAAATTCGCCTCCGAACAGATGAAGCTCATGAAGAAGGAGGGCGTTTCGATGGTGCCGCTGGGAGGCTGCCTGCCCATGTTCCTCCAGATTCCCATCTTCTTCGGGCTGTTTTCCGCCATTCGCTTCGACGTGGATCTGAGGCACGCGACGTTCCTGTGGTGCCAAGACCTCTCGATGCCGGACACCGTCTACCACTTCGCCAAGGCGTTTTCGCCGCCCTGCTGCATGCCGATTCCTCCCATCAAGGGCATCAACGTGTTTCCCTTGTTGATGATCGCGGCGATGTTCTTCAACCAGTTGGCGATGCCGAAGTCGCCCGACCCGAACATGCGGCAGCAGCAGAAGATGATGATGTTCATGCCGCTGCTCTTCGGCGTGATGATGTATGGGTACGCCGCCGGTCTTTCACTGTACTGGTTGTCCAGCAGCTTGTTCGGGATCTTCGAGCAGAGAGTGATCAAGAAGCTCTTCCCCATAGAGATCCAGGAAAAGAAGGGCTGACGGGCCGATCTCGTCCCGCCCGCCGGGAGGGCCCCGATGGACGCAAGTGAATTCGTCCGCGGACTGGGGGATACGATCGTCGCCGCGTCGTCCGCGCCGGGCATCGGCTCGAGGGCCATCGTGCGTCTGTCCGGACCCAGAGCCCCCGAGATCGTGCATCGCTGGTATCTGCCGGCGAGTACGGAGCGGACTGTCCGCTCGCTCCGACGCGGCGTGACACGTGGGCAGTTCGTACTCGGGCGGTCCGGGACGGCGATCCCGGTCATGGTGCTCGTGATGCGAGCGCCCAGCTCCTACACCGGTGAGGATCAAGTGGAGATTCACCTGCCCGGCCATCCTCGCTTCGTGGAGATGGTGCAGGACCTCTGCGAGCGTCGAGGTGCCAGACCGGCCGCTCCCGGTGAATTCAGTCTTCGCGCCCTCTTCCACGGGAAACGGGACTTGGCCCGCATCGAAGCCGTCGGCGCCCTCATCCAGGCGCGGGACCGGGACGAACTGCGGGCCGCCATCGATATCCTGGAAGGGAGGCTTTCCCGTGGCGTCGCCCGCGCGAACGAGGAAATCCAGAGCATTCTTCAGCCCCTCGAGTTGGGCTTCGACTTCTCGGATCAAGATATCGAGATTGAGATTCCGGATGACGCCGTGCCCCGTCTCGTCGCCTTGGCGACGACGCTGCGGGGCCTGGTGGCGGACCAGGGTCGGTGGCGGCCGTCCCGAGCCCGGCCGCAGATTCTCTTGGTCGGGCCTCCGAATGCAGGGAAGAGTAGCCTGTTCAATGCGCTGACCCATGACGGGTCAGCGCTCGTGAGCCCTCACGCCGGCACAACCCGCGACGTTCTGGAAGGAACCGTCGATTTGGAGGGATTTCGGGCTCAGGCGACTCTTCTCGACACGGCGGGAGAGGGGTTCCTCGGAGGAGAGGCCGACGATCTTGCCCACGCATTGAGAGTTCGCGCCGCGGCGAAGGCCGACTTGCTCCTGCGTGTGACGGATGGGCGTCGCATGGCAGAGGGGGCATCTCGGTCGCGTCGGAGGGGAGCGAACGAGATCGAAGTTTTCACCCATGCGGACTTGGTGCCCGCCTCCGCAAGGCCCGAGTCCTCGTCCCTTTGGGTGAGCAACACGACCAAAGAAGGCCTGGCGGAGCTCAGGGCGGCCCTCGGCGAGGCCCTTCGCACGATGAATCGACCGGGAAGCATCGGCGACATCTCTCGCCGGCATGGGAGTCTTCTTACGCAAACGGCTCAAGCCATCGAGCGAGCCGCGCGGGGCTTGGAGGACGGGTTGGGCGCCGAACTCATCGCCGCGGACTTGCATGAGGCACTACGGATTCTGAGCGGCCTCACGGGCGCCGAACCCACTCAGGAGTTACTCACTCGAATCATGAGCACTTTTTGCGTCGGCAAATAGACGGACTCGGGTCTCCCACCGCATGACGGTGTCGGGCTTTCGTGTTAGAGACGTAACATTCCATGCGATGTCCCTTCTGCAAGAAACACGATGACAAGGTCATCGATAGCCGCAGCGCCGCGGAAGGCGCCGTGATCCGGCGTCGCCGCGAGTGTCTGAGCTGCGGGCGGCGTTTCACCACCTATGAGAAGGTCGAAGCGATTCCCTTCCAGGTGATCAAGAAGGATGGGACGCGCGTATCCTTCGACCGGGAGTGTATCCACCGGGGCATGTTGAAAGCCTGTGAGAAACGTCCGGTTTCCTCCGAGGAATTGGAGCGAATCGTGGACTCCATCGAGTCCAAGGTCCATGAAATGTTCGATCGCGAGGTCGCTTCGAAGTTCATTGGCAATCTCGTGATGGAGGCGCTGAAGGAACTCGATCAGGTGGCCTACGTCCGGTTCGCTTCGGTCTATCGCGAATTCAAGGACGTTGGTGAGTTCATGCGCGAGCTGGAAGCCATGTTGGGGAAGACGCGGCATGGGAAGGATTAGTCGAGTTCGGATCGAAGGGGACACATGGGCCCCCTTTTCGCGGGAACGTCTGGCGCAGTCGCTCCGCAGGGCGGTGGATGCCAGCGGCGCCGGCGATGCGAACATGGCCGAGGAGCTCACCGGTGTCGCGATGCTCTTCCTCGAGAAGCGCTTCAGCGACGACAGCCCTCCCGCGGTCGACGACATCAGGCACCTCGTCCATCGGGTGCTCATCGAAACGGGTCATGTGCGCGTGGCGGCGGCCTATCGAAAAAACAGCGGCGCCGTGGAGTTTCCTGGCGCATTGGGTGCGGGGTTGCCCTCTCCGGTGCACCTGGACGTCATCGATTCGGACTTGGGCCTCCGTACGAGTTTCGACCGAGATCGCCTGATCGCTTCGATTGCCGCCGAGGCCTGTGTCAATGACCTCGTCGCCGCGGAGATCGCCGACGGCGTCGTCACCCGCCTGAGAGAGTTACAGGTGGATTCCGTGACCACGACCCATCTGAGAGAGGCCCTCGATCTTGTCCTTTTGGAACGGGGAGATCGGGAGATCCTCGACCGGTGTCGCCTCGTCGGCGTCACGGCTTCTCGGATCGAAGGATGGGTTCACGCGACCGGTCGGGGCGCACCGGATCCGGAAGTGGAGGCCGCGGCCGCCATCCTCTCTCCCTGGTCCCTCGAGGCGATCCATTCGCCGCCCGTCCGCACCGCCCACGCGGAGGGGCGTATCCACATCATGGGACTCGCCACTCCGCTTCGGGTCGAGGAGGCGAGAATCGATGCCCGTGGCCCGCTCTTCGCTTCCGTCAAGCGTCCCGAGGATTTCTTGCTGGAGCTCGTGAGCCTCATCCAGTCATTGCGCCCGCTCGTGCGTTCGGGCGTCGTCGTGCGACGTTTCGCCGAAGGGGTGGCGCACGTCACCGCGGGCGCGTCCCTGCGGCGGATGCGAACCTTTGTCGACCGACTCTTGGACCAGCTCCTCAGGGACGACGTCTGTGGCCGCCCTCTCCTACCGGCGCTCACCTTGGAGGTGCATTTGGGCGGGGAGCATTTGGAGGACGCGGGGGCGGACGACGAGGCCCGGCGGGTTCGACTCCTGGCAGACCTGCTGTTGGATCGTCTCGAGCGTCGCTCAGCTCTGCGTGGACGTCTCGGAGTGACCTTTCTGCTTCGGGCGCGGGCGCCCCATCACTGGCCCGAGTCCGAAACGCTCAGCCGGCTTTTCCGTGCGGCAAGGCGCCACCCCGGTGTGGCATTTCGCTTGTTGCGCGGAGCGGACGAGGCGCGTTTGGGCGGTTCGGACGAGGCTCCCGAGCAAGTCGTTCTCGATGTCGGCGCCGCGGCTCTCAATCTTCCCCATGCCCTGGCGACGGCTGACCTCGAAAGCCTGGACGACGTGGCTTCGGCCATCAGTGGAGCCATGGCCGTGGCATTGGAGGCGCTCTCGGAGCGCTTCTGGTTCCTCCGGGGGGCGGCTCCGGAAACGTTGAGGGGCGTCATCGCGCGGCTTCCCGGCGGTCGCGAATTGCGGATTGCAAGCGAAGGGCAGGGAGGGACGATTCGACTCTGGGGGCTGTTGCAGTCCGCCCGATATCTGCGCGCGAAGGGCCTCATCGAGGCGGGCCAGGAGCCCGAGGCGCTGACGAGAATCTTCTCGTGCCTGGACTACCTCGCCGGGGAACCCCGAGACGATGCGCGGCTTCGGATCCGTCTGGGGGGGCTCAGGGAACGGCGGCTCAGAGAGCGATTCTTCCACGTCACCGACAGTCTGGCGGCCAGGCGGGCCGATCGGGAACTCATGCGTGCCCTCGAAGCCGAAGAGGATGGTTTGGCGACATTGCCCCTCGTGAGCCCCCTCCACGCGGAACAGAATCGGCGGTTTTTGGAATCGAGGTTTCTCGGGCGTCTCGGCCCCGGACTCGCTCTGCCCGCGCGGGGCGACGACGAGCTGGCCACGGGAGCTTGGCTGACCCGTCTCTTCGAGAACACGGCCTTGAGTTACTTCGAGCTGGAGTCCGGCGCCGAACTCATCGAGGTGCAGGAGCCCCTTTTCCGAGACGAGACGTGAGCGGGCAAGGACGGGTCCTCACGTTGATTCTGTGGATGGCTCTCGGCGTCCAATTCGCGGCGCAGACACCGCGCGGTTCCCTTCGGGTCCACGTCGCGTGGAAGCGAGCGAGCCCGGCGCCGAGGGAGCTCTTCGTCCCTCCCGACTTGCGAGGGGTGGACCGCCACTGGGAAGATCTGATCCTTCACGGACCTCATCGGGACGAGACGCTGCGGGTGGACGCGGCCACGGGAGGGCTGTCGGGGGTCCTTCTCACCGTGCGAGGCCAGGGCGTCTCTTCCGAGAGGCCACCGGCACCGAAAGGTCCTTCGTTCGTGGTGAAGGGTCTGGAGATACACCCCCGCCTTGCCGTGGGCGATCTCCGTCGACCCATCCGCATCGTCAATCGCGATGCCGTCCTCTATCGCTTCGTCCTTCTCGACGGAGCCCAGAAGCCCACGGGTGTCGTGACGGTGCCCGCCGGCGAATCCGTCGAGGTGCCGGGGCCGGGCGGAAGGCGTTTCGGGATCATGGAGGAACGACTCCACGAGATGGAAGCATGGATGGCAAGCTCCGACGGGGGACTCGTCCTGACAACCGGCGTCACGGGGGACACCCTGGTCGAGGGACTGCCGGAGGGACCGTATGACGTGGAGGCCTTCCACCCCCTTCTCGGTGTCGCTTCGAAAAGGGTCAAGATTGGGAGCGGCAAGGAGACGCTTTGGGATCTGGATGAGGGGGCGTTCCAGGGCCCGCTGAGCAACGCGTCCCCGGGGCGGCGGGATGGCCACCCGGCCTTCCGGATCGACGGTGTCGTTCTCATGCTCGAGGATCTGGACCGCGTTGCGGCGTTTCTCCAGGAGCGCTATCGCGGAACGCCCCTCACCCGAACCCTCGCTCGTCGCCTCGCTCTCGAATCCACTCTCATACCCCTGTTCGCCACGGCCGCGTGGGAACGCCGCCAACTCGGGACTCTGCGGGCTCGCGCCGAGTCCTTGGAGGCGGTTCTTCGGAAAGCGCCGCCCGGCGTCGAGGACATCCCCATCCCCGAAGGATGGATCTGGACCCCCGGCAGGAGTCTGGGACGGGATGATGTCGAGCCCTGGGCCGGCACGGCGTTCTTCGAAGCGAAAACGGGGGGCCTGAACCGGCCCTTGATCACCGCGGACGGCGTTCTTCTTTATCGAGTCTTCAAGATTCGCGCCAAGGAGGACCGGCGGGACGTGGAGTCGGGCCTTTTGCCCTTCTGGCCCCGTTTGTCGCCGGGATTCCGCCGTCTGAGGGTGTCCGCGCTGGGCCGGCGGGCTCGCATCGAGGTCCTCGACCCCAAGCTGCGGGGGCTTCTTTCCTTCCGCGCGGGGCGCTGACCTGTCACCTCGGGAGGTTAGAAATACCGGGGCGTTCGTCCTTCCAGCCGGTTCAAGTCAGGGAATCCATGAAACTCAAGTTCATTGAACTCTTCGGCTTCAAGTCCTTCGCGGAGCGGGTCCGATTCGACCTGGACCGCGGAGTGACGGCCATCGTCGGTCCCAACGGTTGCGGCAAGAGCAACGTGGTGGATGCAGTCAAGTGGGTCCTCGGTGAGCAGCGTGCCAGGTCTCTTCGCGGCAACGAGATGACGGACGTCATCTTCAACGGCAGCGAGAGACGGCCCCCGATGGACATGGCCGAGGTGAAGCTGGTCTTCGACAACACCGAACGCGTCTTGCCCGTGGATCGCGACGAGGTTGCGATCGGTCGTCGCCTCTTCCGGTCGGGGGAGAGCGAGTACTTGATCGACGGGCAAAACGTTCGTCTGAAGGATCTCCGCGAACTGTTCATGGGGACGGGGCTCGGCCCGGGCGGCTACTCATTCATGGAGCAGGGAAAGATCGACAGCGTCCTGGCGAGCAATCCGACGGACCGCCGCAAGGTGTTCGAGGAAGCCGCTGGCATCAGCCGATTCCGCGCCCGGCGCCATGAAACAGAACTCAAACTGGACCGGGTCGACGACAACTTGATTCGGCTGGCCGACATCGTCGAGGAGCTGACGCGCCAGGAGAACTCGTTGAAACGGCAGGCCGGCAAGGCACGTCGCTACCGCGAATTCAGTCAGAAGGCCTCCGAGCTTCAGGCCCAGGTCGCTCTGCACCGCTTCGCCCAGGACTCCCGCGAACTGGAGACCGTCGAAGCGACGCTGAAATCACTTCAGGAGCGACGGACAGCGACGGAGGCGGACAAGTCCGAGTGGATGACCAAGGGGGAATCGGTCGGAGCGCAACTCGAGGAGAAGGGCGAGGCGTTGAGTGCCCTTCGTCAGCAGATGACGCGCCTGGAGGCGCAGATCAAAGGAGCGAGAGACCTGGTTTCGCTCCACGAGAGAAACCTCTCCAACTTGGAGGGGCGGGCCGCCAACCGCAAAAGGGAGATCGAAGTGCTCGCCGCGGAGGCTGCGCGCACCGACGAGCGCATCGAAGAGGTGACCCGGGATCTGGAAGCCCTGCGAGGGGCTCTCGAGTTGCGTCGGAAGACCCTCGGCGAGAAGGAAGAACGGGTTCGCCTGCTGAAAGAGACCTCGAAGGGGCTCGAGGCGAGTTTGCGGGAGACGGAGCAGAGTTTCGAGTCGCTCAGTCGTCGCAGCCTCGAGTTGGAACGGGAGATCGCTCGCATCGAGGCGGAGCAAGAGCGCTGGAAGGGCGAGATCGAGCGGGCGCAGGAAGCGCGGGAAGAGATTGCCAGACGCAAGGATGTTCTTCTGCAATCCCTTCGAGAGAAGGAAGCGGAGGCCAAGCGTCTCGCGGCCCGTCGCAGGGAGGCCGACGAAGCCTTGGAGGCGGCGAGGTCGGAAAAGAGCCGCTGCCAGGAAAGCGTCGTCGAGATCGGAGATCGCCACCGGGAGGCGCTCGCTGGCCGGGCCCGCCTCGCGGCGCGCGTGGAAGCCCTCGAGAGCCACCTGGGGCGCAAGGACATCCTGCAGGACGGAGTTCGCCTGCTCCTCGACGCACGCTCCGCCGACGAGAGCTTTCTTCCCGGATTCCGCGGTCTCCTCATCGACGGGATCGAAGTGGATCTGAACCACGCCGACGCCGTGGAGGCCGCGTTGGGCGAAACACTCCAGGCCATGGTGGTGGACACGGTGGAAGACGCCGTCGCAGGCGCGCGATGGCTGGACGAGAACGGGGAAGGGCGAGCCGTGTTCGTCCCTCTGGAACTCTTCACCGCGGAGGTGTCCACTCTGCCTGAGGGAGTGAGGGTCACGCGGGAGGATTTCGCTCCCGTCGTCGCCCACCTGCTCCGCGGCGTTCGCATCGTGGATCACGAGGATCTCGCGCGCGTGCTTCGGGATGCCTCGGACCCGACGGGGGTGGTCGTGACTCCGCGGGGCGCCGTGATTCGAGAAGGGGGGGTGCTTGCCACCGGTCGCGCTTCGGACGAGCGGGGACAGTTGGCCCTTCGGGCCGAGTTGCTCGACCTGCGCGGCGAGCTTGCCGTCGCCGACGAGGAAGTCCCCACTCTCGAGTCCGCTTTGGAACAGAGCCGTGCTCGCGCCGTGGAGTCGGCGCGCGCCGTCGCGGAGGCGGAAAAGGCCTCGGCCCAAGTGGCACGGGAGTGCGGTGAAACGGAGCACGCCTTGGCGGCGCTCCGTGCCGAGATGGCCCGTCTGGAGGGCGATGACGCTCAGTTGACCGAGCGTGACGCGACCGCCCATGAGCGTTTGGCCAAGCTGGATGCCGAGCGGGTGAACGCGGGAGACGCGTTGAAGCAAGTGGCCGAGTCCCTCGCGGAGGTCGAGAGTCTTCGGGCTACCCGAGGCGGTGAGCGGGAGGTGGGCCTCAAAGCCTTGGACGAGGCCCAGCGTGACCTCGAGAATGAGCGCGTCGAATTCGCGAGGGAGTCACAGAGGCTGCAGGGAACGGAGGAGACCCTCACCCATCTCGAGGAGAGGCGTGATCGAGCCCGCAAGACGGTGGAACGCTACAAAGAGGAGCTTTCCGCCTACGCTGGTGACCGCAGTGCCTCCGAGAAGGAGGCCAAGGAGCAAGCGGAGCTCGCCGACAGGCTGGAAAAGGAGTTGGTCTCGCTGAAGGAGCAGGTGGCCGAAGCGGAGCAGTCCGTGGGCGCGATCCGGCGCCACTACGACGAAGCCGTGGCCGCCATCCAGAGGTTGGATCGCGGACTGTCGGAATTGTCCGAGGAGATCCACGGGCTGGAGATCCGGCGGTCCGAACTCCGTGTCGGGAGCGAGGCCCTCGTGGAGAAGGTGAGGGAGGAATTGGACCTCGACCTGCAGGCCCTCTACAGGGACTATGAGGTCCCCGAGGACGTGGATTGGGATGCCGTCGAGAGAGAGTTGGAGGAGGTGCGCAGCGGTCTTAGGCGTCTCGGCAACGTCAACTTGGCGGCGATCGAAGACCTCGAGGAAGTTCAGGAGCGCCTCACGTTCCTCGTCGCCCAGCGCGACGACCTGTTGCACAGCAAGAACCGACTCACCCGCATCCTTGCCGACATCGAAGCCGAATCGACGAAGCTTTTCATCGAGACCTTCGATCGGGTTCGTGACCATTTCCAGGGTATCTTCCGCAAGCTGTTCGGCGGCGGGCGTGCCGACATCGTTCTCGTTGATCCGGAGAACCCCTTGGAGTCCGGAATCGAGATCACCGCAAAGCCCCCAGGCAAGGAAGCGCGCAGCATCACCTTGCTTTCCGGCGGCGAGAGGACGCTCACCGCGGTTTCACTGCTGTTCGCCATCATCCGGGCGCATCCTTGCCCCTGCTGCCTGCTCGACGAAGTCGATGCGGCGCTGGATGAGGACAACACCGAGCGCTTTTGCATGCTCCTGGACGAGTTCTTGGGGCGGACACAGTTCGTTCTCATCACCCACAGTCGCCGGACGATGGCCCGAGCGGACCTCCTCTACGGCGTCACCATGGGCGAGCGAGGCGTGTCCCGGCGGGTGGGTGTTCGATTCGAAGACGTCGGTGAAAACGGAGAGATCAAGGAGCCTCCGACGGCAGACGAGTCCTCGGGAAACGGAAACCCTAAGCGGGGCCGTCGTCGTCGCGGCGGCCCGAGCGCGACCCCGTCGACGTCGACTCCGGGGCAACCTATCGTCGGAGATGTCATGGTGGACCTCGCGGCGGCCAGTGAAGAGACCGGCCACGGTGGGAAGCGTGGAACGATCGGCGGCGCGGCGCCCCCGTCGGGTCGAAGGGACGTGCCCGCCGGCTCCCCGACGGAGAAGGAGGTCGAGGAAGGGGCCTGACCCGATCCTTTGAACCCTCGGTTTTCCGTCGAGTGCCGTCAAGTTCTGACTTCCGTCATGCCGATAAACACCCCGGAGGTCCGGCATGACGCGATACAAGAGTCTGATGGTTGTGATGATCCTGGGGGGAGTCATGCTGGGCATGGCCGGCATTCTCGTCACGACCGAGTCGGCCGGTCAGCGGAAGAAGGCTTCCAACCCGAGCGAAAGCAAGAAGTGGACGGTGCGACTGGGGGACAAGGTCCTCACACTCGGGGCGGAGGGGGCTCCGCACGAGGCCTCGTCGTTCCGGGACGATCTGGAGAACTTTCGTGAGATCCTGGCCACACTCGGCCCCAGGACACCCAAGGCGCGCGAGAAGCTCAAGACGGCCATGGAGGCTTTGGTCCGGGAGGTCCAGCCGAGGGATTGGCCGATCATCGAGGCCGAACTCAATCGTCCGGAACCGCCCACGGGCTTTCGGGGATTCCTCCTCGCCCTTTCCGGAGCCTTGCGCACCGATCGTGCTCTTCCGTACTGGGAAAAATACTTCAGGGGCCACACCACTCGGGTGATCGAGGGGTGGAAGAGAGACGGAAGGCCCCAGGTCTTCAAGCAGGCCGTGAGCCTCTACCGGAAGTCCAAGCAGAGCGGCACCCGATTCCTCATACTGCAGGCCATGGACGCCTTTCCCGAGCCCCTCGTGCGCGAGTTTCTGCTCGAGGAGCTGGATCGCGAGACCCAGCCCGAGACGCGGCTGCAGATCGTCACGCTGCTCAGGTTCCACGGCACACCCGAAGTCGTCGACCGTCTGCTGGAGTTTGCGCGATCGCTTCCCGCGGACGAGACGGTCTTGTGCTGCCGGGTTTTCAATACCTTGGCGGGGATGTCCGACATGGCCGGTCCGCGAGCCGTGCTCGATACGGCCGGCTCCGCCTCCGAGAAACCCGAGGTGTGCCACGCGGCCGCGCAGAGCCTCAGCTTCATGAAGAAGCCCGAACTCGTTCCCGAGTTGCTGCGCGCGATCAAGGGGCCGGGCGTCACCCACGCGCGCCTTCAGTTCCTGGTCCGCAATCTGCGGCCGATCCACGTGCCGGCTCTCGAAGAGGCCTTGCCGCGCATCGTGGAACCGGAGGCTCGCGAGTGCCTCGAGAAGGCGCTCGATCGGCTCAGGACGAAGATGCGCAAGCCCTGACGATCCGCGAGAGTGGGGGGCTCGGCTGACTTTCTCGATCCGAGGAGGTGAGAGCGAGGGCCGGGTTGGCTACCATGTGGCATGGCTTCCACACATGACGACAGAGAATCCTTGAGCATCCTGGGACGGCCCGCGGCGGAGGTCACGGACTGGTCAGCCGCGCGCGCTGTCCTGGAAGAGGCTGCCCGTGAAGGGGGTCTGAAGGGGGCGCACCTAGCGGGGGCACACCTCGCAGGCATCGATCTTTCGGGCTGTGACCTCACCGGGGCGGACCTCGCCGAATGCAATCTGGATGGGGCGCGTTTGATTGGCACTCGATTGGCCTTGGCTGATCTCACGGGCGCTTCCTTGGTGAGAGTCCAGGCGGTGGACGCCGACTTTCAAGGCGCCGTGTTGACCCGCGGTCGATTCGATCTGGCAATCCTTACCAACGCCGATCTCAGCGAGGTGTCGGCCTCCATGTCGCGATTCGAATGCGCGCTCCTCGAGGGAGCGCGCGCGCGCCAGGCGAACTTCTCGGAGGCGGTCTTCGATACAGCCGGGCTGCGCCACATCGACCTCACCGAGGCCCGCTGCGACGGCGCTTCCTTTCGAGCTGCCGACCTGGAACACGGAAATCTCTCGTGTGCCGACTTCACCGCGAGTCGTTGGCAGGATGCGCACATGCGAGGTTGCGATCTCACCGAAGCCACATTCGAAGGAGCCACGCTGGACGGCGTGGACCTCAAGGGCGCATTCCTTGGGAAGACGGACTTTTCCGAGGCGACGTTTCACGGAGCACTGGTTCGCGAGACGCGGTTTTTGCGGTGCAATCTCAGCGCCGCGGATTTTCGCGGAACCGAGATCGTGACCGACGGCTTCGTGGACTGCAGGCTGGACGGAACGAAGTGGCCGGTCGAGGACGATGAGAATGGCGAGGGAACCTGAGCGGGCCCATGACCTCCCGGCCGCGCCTCGCAACCTCCGCATGGTCATCGAATACGACGGCGAGGCCTATGCCGGGTGGGAGCAACAAGACAACGGGCTGGGAATTCAGGAGGTGATCGGCAATACCTTGTTCCGGATCACGGGGGAACGGTGCACGCTGAACGGATCGGGGAGGACCGATGCCGGCGTGCACGCGGAAGGCCAGGTGGCGTCCTTCATCCTTGAGAACCCCATGGCCGTCGACGAGCTGCATCGCGCGCTGAACGCGTTGCTGCCGGCGGATATCGCGGTCCGCAAGCTCGAAGTCGTCGATCTGTTCTTCCACGCGAGGTTCGACGCCGTGTCCAAGACCTATCGGTACGCCGTCTTGGAGGGACGGGTCGGCGCGCCTTTGATGAGGCGACGCGTCTATCGCGTGTTCGCGAGTCTCGATTCGAAGGCCATGGCTCGCGCGGCGGAGCATTTCGTGGGTCGCCATGATTTCCGAGGGTTCTGCAAGGAAGCCGCGCGACAGGGTGACACAGTGCGCGAGATCCATGGTTTTCAAGTCCGGCGATCGGGGCGTCTGATCCAGATGGACGTCTCCGGGGGTGGGTTCTTATACAACATGGTTCGAATCCTGGCGGGGACACTGGTTTACGTCGGTCTTGGCAAGATCGCCGCGGACGATATCCCTGCAATCCTCGCCTCGGGGATTCGAGAATCCGCCGGCCCCACGCTTCCTGCTCACGCATTGACCCTGCTTGAGGTATCCTATAGGGAGCGCTTAGGGAGCGGTGGCGTCCGTCCCAGCGAGGGTGGGCCGCTCCCTCCATGACTGAGGAGCCTGCAATGGATATCGTGATCAGCAGTCGTCACGTGGCCCTTTCCGACAAACTTCGCGAAGAGATCACCCAGGGAGTCCAAAAACTCCTGCGGTTCTTCGAGGGCCTCCACGACGCGCGTGTTGTCGTGGATCAGGACGGTGATCAGAGAATCGTCGAGTTGACCGTCTGTGCCCCCAAAGGGCGCTCCTTCGTTGCAAGGGCGGATGCTCCCACAGTGAGGCAGGCGGCGAGGATTGCCAAGAACAAGGTTGAAGCGCAGGTGCGGCGCCTGAAGGAGCGTCTTCAGGCCAAGCGTCCGAAGAACGGCGCATCCTTCGTAGCCTGAACAGATAACTCGATTTCGAGTCATGAGCCGGGGAGATCCTTTCCCGGCTCTTTTCGTGACGCGGCGACCGCCTACAATGAGGCGCCGCTCAGCTGCGGGGCAGGTTCCAAGGAGATCGTCATTTCTCAGATGAAGGTGCAGTCCGGTGATCGACCGCTTCGCATCGTTGCCCTCGGCGGAGGGACGGGGCTCCACGGTCTTTTGAATGGGCTCCATCGTCGCGGCGATGATCTGACGGCGATCATCACCGTTGCCGATGACGGCGGGAGCTCTGGGCGATTGAGGAAGGACTTCGAGATTCCACCGCCCGGAGACATTCGAAACTGCTTGGTCGCCCTCTCCGACGCGGATCCGATTCTCGGCGAGCTTTTTCAATATCGATTCGAGGATTCGATGCTGGAAGGCCACGCATTCGGGAACCTGTTCATTGCCGTCTTGACGCGACTTACGGGCGATTTTCGTGGCGCCATCGAACGTGCTCGTGCCTTGCTGGGCGTCCGTGGCCGCGTCATTCCCGCCACGGAAACCATGGTCGTACTCGTCGCCGAGCACCCCGACGGTTCCAAGAGCACCGGAGAGCAGGTGATCTCCCTGTCCGGGAAACCGATTCGGAGCATTCGCCTGGTGCCCGTGCCACCTCCCGTTTCCCAGGAGATCGTGGACGCGATCGAATCCGCGGACCTCGTCGTGCTGGGGCCGGGTTCCCTGTACACGAGCATCATTCCCAACCTTCTCGTGCCGGGCATGGTCGAGGCTCTCAATAGGTCCAAAGCTCCCATTGTTGTCGTGTCGAACCTCATGACCCAACCCGGGGAGACCGACGGATTCGATGCGATCGACCACTTGGAGGCACTCACCCGGCTAGACCCGTCGCCACGTGTCGAAGCCGTGATCGTCCCCTCGGACCGCGCCTGCGATAGGCTCATGGATCTCTACGCGGAGGCGGGCTCCTTCCCAGTCACCCTGGATTCCGCCCGTGCGGCCGAGGACGAGCTACTCGTTCTCCGAACTCCCGTGATCGAGGACGGGCCCCAGATCCGTCACGATCCGTTGAAGTTGGCCGAAGGGGTCCACGAAATCTACGCACGCATTCGCTCCCGCGGAGTCAACGCCTGATGTCCCAAGTGGTCGAAGAGAAGGTCGTCGTTCCGAACCCCCAAGGCATCCATGCTCGCCCGTCGGCGATGATCGTCAAGACGGCTGCGGGATTCGATGCTACGCTCCACATCGAGAATCCCGCGGAAGATGTCTGCGCGGATGCGTCGTCGATCATGGAAGTGATGACGCTCGTCGCCACCCAGGGGACCGAGTTGCACATTACGGGCGAAGGCCCCGAGGCGGCGGAAGGTGTCCGCGCGCTCACCGCACTGATTCGTCGGGGATTCGACGAGATGGACACATGAAGCGACTCAAGGGACAAAAGGTTTCCGATGGCATCGCGATCGGCCCCATCACCGTCGTGACTTCGCGAGAAGTGAAGGTGAAGGAGAGCTACGTGGCTCCCGAAAAGGTGCCCGTGGAGTTGAAGCGTCTCGCGAAGGCCATGAAGAAGACGGAGAAGGAGATCCAGACCTTCCTCAAGGAGATCGGCTCGGAACAGGAGGAGGTGCAGGCGATCATTCAGACCTCGATGGAGTTCCTGAATGACGACTTTCTCAAGTCGGAGATCCGGCGCGCGATCGAGGAGGAACATTGCTCCGCCGAGTTCGCGGTCTCCCGAACCATCGAGCGGCTCAACGAGAGACTGCAGTCCATCGACAATCCGACCTTCGCCAGCAAGGTCGCGGACCTGATCGACATCGAACACAGGGTCATCAACAATCTGATGGGGCGCCGCGTCGAACAGGTGGCCAAGCTCGATCGTCAACGCATCGTCGTGGCCGAGGATCTGACACCTGCCCAGGCCGCCAACCTCGATCGAGGGAAGGTGACGGGAATAGCCACCGAACGGGGAAGCTGGGCCTCGCACACGGCTATTCTGGCTCGCGCGCTAGGACTGCCGGCGGTGGTGGCCGTCCACGGGCTCACCGAGTCCGTCGCGCTGGACTCGACGGTGATCATCGACGGGTTCCGCGGGGAGGTGATCGTCGATCCCGACGAGGCGACCCTCGTCGACTATCGACAGCGGCGGAGGAAAGCTCGCCGGCTCACCGCGTCGGCTGCTCTCGAACGGGATCGTCCCAGCGTCACCCGTGACGGTCAGGAGCTTCGGCTCTACTGCAACATCGAGACGAAGGAGGATATTCCCCGCGTCGTGGAATCGGGGGCTCGTGGGGTGGGTCTGTTTCGGACCGAGTTCCTCTTCCTTGGGCGTACGAGCGCGATGAGCGAGGACGAGCAGTACGCGATCTATCGGGAAGCCGTCGAGGGCGTCGATGGCGGCATGTTGGCCATTCGAAGCATCGATTTCGGCGCGGACAAATTCGATCGACACCACGGGTCCGGGTTCAAGGAGTTGAACCCGTTCATGGGCCAGAGGGCCATCCGATTGTCTCTCGAACACGAGGATTTCTTTCGAACCCAGTTGCGTGCCGTCCTGCGAGCGGCTGTCCACGGAAAAGTTCGCTTGATGTTTCCGATGATCATGGACCTCGGGGAGTTTCGTAAGGCGAGCGCGGTCCTTGAACGTGCGAAAGAGGAGCTGCGCGAGAGAGGGGAACAGTTCGACGAGCAGCTCCCAATCGGAACGATGATCGAGTTGCCTTCGGCGGCCTTGGATGCCCGCAAGCTCGCGCGGGAGGCGGATTTCTTCAGCATCGGAACGAATGACCTCACCCAGTACACACTGGGAGTCGATCGAACGAATCAGCGCGTGGCGTCTCTCTATACACCGTGGCACCCGGCGATCTTGCGCCTCATGAAAGAGGTCGTCCGGGCGGCAAGGAAGAACGGCCGCTACCTCAGCGTTTGCGGTGAGACCGCCGGCGATCCCTGGTATCTCCCCCTGCTGCTCGGTTTGGGGATACGGAACCTCAGCATGGCGCCCCCCCAGATCGCTTCGGTGAAGCGCGCTCTCCGGCGCCTGTATGTCTCCCATTGCAACGATCTCGTCGAAGACGCCATCGACGCCCCTTCGGCCGACGAGGTCCAGGGGCTGTTGGATCAATTCCACCAAAGGGCCGGCTCACTGCTTTGAGAGTGTCGTGCCACCGAAGGGGTGCGGCGCCGCAGGGTGAAAATGCTCTCCCTCCACGCCCTTCCTGATGCTTTCTGCATATTCTTTCAGTGTATGATTCATGCGTTTTCTAAAGACTGCACAGGTCGCCGACCGATATCTGTATCGAATGAGTCCGTGAATGTCTGCGCGGATCACACCGGAAGAGGCTGGAGCCACCTCATCATGTTCAAGGCGTCCAAGAGCGTCGTGGGTCTCGACATCGGCAGTTCAGCGGTGAAGGCCGTGGAATTGACGCAGGCCGGGAAAGACCTTCAAGTCACTGGATTCGGCCAGATCGAGCTGACCAGTGAAGACCCCGCCGACTGCGTCGAAGCGGTCGGCAATCTTCTCAAGGAAGGAGGTTTTCGCACGAAGAGCGTCGTGACCTCCGTCTCCGGAAAGATGGTGATCGTACGGCATCTCAACATGGTCGCCATGAACGACGATGAGCTGAGAAACGCGATCATCTTCGAGGCGGAGAAATACATTCCGTTCACTCTCGATGAGTGCGTTCTCGATTGCCAAAGACTGGGGGACGCGGAGGCGGGTGCGAATACGGACGTCCTGCTGGTGGCTGTAAAGGACACGGTCCTCGATCACCACATCGGGATTTGCCAAAAGGCCGGCGTGACCCCCGAAATCGTCGACATCGATGCGTTCGCACTTGGCAACGCCTACGAACTCGTTGCCGGGGACGCGGCGCTGGCTGACGACGTCGTGGCTTTCGTCGACGTGGGAGCGTCCAAGACCAGTTTGAGCATCGTTCGGGCCGGGTCGGCGCTCTTCACCCGCGAGATCTACTTCGGTGGAAACGATTTCACCTCCTCGATCGCTAGAAAACTCGGGGTTGATGAGGTCCAGGCCGAGCATCTCAAGCGGTCCCCGGGGGAGGACTACGAGGCCGTCAAGGAAGCAGCGTTTCCCACGATCGACGATCTGGGTAACGAGTTGCAGCTTTCCTTCGACTACTTCGAGAGCCAGCACGGCAACACCGTGGACAAGATCATGCTCTCGGGCGGCTCTTCGCGCCTCAGTTTCTTCCGTGAGTCCTTCGAGCGGATCTTCGAAAAACCCACCGCCATCTTCAATCCCTTCGAGGGAATCTCGGTTTGCGATGACATCGACCAGGACCTGCTCGCCAGCAGTGGTCCCCAGCTCGTCGTTGCGGCGGGACTCGCGTCTCGCATTCGAAAGGCTTGACCCATGATCACCATCAATCTTCTGCCTCAGGAATATCGGAAGAAGGAGCGCACTCCGATCGTGCTGTTCCTGCCCATCATCGCCGGCGTTGCGACCGTTCTGTCCGCCGCCGCGGTGGCGGTCTACGTCCACTTCGTGTGGTTCGCGGACACCCAGAACAAGCGAGAGATGCTCGAGCAGACGCTGGCTCAGAAGCAGCCGATGCTGAAGCACGAGAAGAAACTCCTGGCCGAGGAGGCGGAGTTCAAAAAGCGCGCGGATACCATCGAGAACATCGCCAAGAGTCGCATCCTCATGACGCGCATCCTCGATGAGTTCGTGGACGTGGTCGCAGACGGCGACACGCTGGGGGAAGACGGGTACCTGATCCGCCTCAAATCGTTCGCGACGTCGCCTCCCAACAGTCGCGGCGGACGGCGTGGATCGCGAGGCAAGAAGGGAGCCAAGTCCGGCGGAGAGGTCAAGTTCGATGGTTGGGCCCTGGCGGACAAGGACCCGCTCGCTGCGTTCAACCGCTACCATGAACGTCTTCAGGAGAGTCGGACGTTCCGCGAGAACTACATTGCGATCACGGACCCCGAGGGACGCATCGAGAACTTCTCCGATGGCAAACTTCCGGCAAAGGGGTGGACCATCAAGCAGACGCTCACGTTGCGGGACCCCGCGGGAGCCTTGACGGAGCGTCTCGAGCGCCGTCAGCAAATGGCAGAGAAGGATTCCGGCCGTTGAAGGCCCCGAGACACCGGAGAAGAGAATCGTGTTGAACGCCGTCAAGAATGTGAAGAAGAAGGCCTGGATCGTCATCGGGGTCGCGAGCGCTCTCGTCCTCTCATGTGCTGGTGTGGTCTGGGTGGACTACGGCCACGTGGGGGAAGAGGAAAAACGAATCGCCGATCTCGAGGTTCAGATCTCCAAGGCGGACAGGCGGATCGCGAAGATACCGTCGATCGAGGACCATGTCCTCCGTGGCCGCGTCGTCGTGAAGGAGTACGCCAAGATCCTTCCCAATGACAAGGACATCAACCAGCTCGTGAAGCGTATCACCGAGTTCTCGGTGGCGAGCGGCGTCGAGATCGAGGAACTGAACGACAGCGATGCCAGAAATCGCGGTCGTCGCAAGAGCAAGGACCCGTTTCAGAAGATTCGCTACAAGCTCAAACTGCGAGGGGCTCTCGACGAAATTCTTGACTTCATGAACCGCTTCGAGAACTACGAGCGATTCGTCAAGGTCGGACAGGTGAAGATCACATCCGAGGACGCGCGGACTATTGGAGACGCTCCTGCTGGACCCATCAAGCACAAAGTCGAGCTCGACCTCGAGACCTATGTCTACGAGCCTGGTCGATCCAGTGAGCCCGTCGAGATCAAGAATGCCGACCGCAGGACGATCGACATCCTCGAACGTGAACCGGTGACCAATGACCTGGAACTCGATCACTACGAGCTGGTCGTGAAAACGGACCGCAGGGACCCGTTCATTGACCCCCGTCGGGACGCATCGATTGGCGCCGGCGAGGAAGCTTTGGCGAACGCGCAGGCCGAGGCTCAGGCGAAGAAGATGAACGAACTCGCGGCGACCCTGGCCGAGATCAAAAAAGCGGTGGATGAGGAGTCGAAGATCGATGGATTCGTCCCTCGCGTCGAGTTCGCCAGGCGCCTCAGCCAGAAGATGGCGGAGTTCGCCGCGGAGATCGAAGAACTCCAGGCTGGGAATTTCTTCAGCAGTGCGAAGACTCGAGATCGCTTCGTGACGGAGATCGCGGACCCCTTCGAGCTGCTCTATCGGGCTCGTAAGTCGCTGGGTCGAGGTGTCCTGGTCCGCCAGGAGTTGGAAAACCAACTCGAGAACATGCGTCGGGCCTTCACTGAAGGACGATTCGAGGACATCGTCGCAGCTGCTGAAACGATCGGCGGGACGAAGGCCGCGAACGTGGATGACCCCGAGATTGCCGAAATCCTCTCCGAGATCGAATCTGTTTCCGGACGCGCCCAGGCCAGAATCGAATTCTCGCAGATCCCTCTGGCCATCACGGGTTACGTGTATATGCCTCGCTATCCCGTGCGCTCGGTCGTCATAATCAACGACCAGGCCTACAGTCCGGGAGAGGTTCTTGACGATGGAATTGTCGTCAGGAGCATTGACCCTTCCCGGGTCGTCTTCGTCTACAAGACGGAGAAGATCGAGCACTTGCTCAACTGATCCGGGTTCGGCCGGCGCTCCCAGTGGAAGCGAATGGACGCCCCCTCCGCGCCTGGAGGCGTTCTTGAAGCTTCCGCGGACAATGTGACGAGTGGAAGGAACCCCGGCGACTCCTCGTGAGGAACCGGGACACATTGGGAGCGAACCGGCGCAACTCGGCCGCCGGAGAGAAGATCGGGAGTCATCGTCGCGGGTTTTGCGACGAAATCCCCCATCGTCGATCCGACGGAAGGATGCGCCCTCCCAGAGCAATGACTCATCGAGGAGGGAAACATGTTTCACGAATCCACGGCACGCCCGCGAATCCGACGGTTCCAGTGGGCGACCATTTGGGCCGCGCTGTTGATGGTACACCTTGCGGTGACGCCCTCGGCGCTCGCGCAGGGAGGCAACACGGGGCGCCGTCAGGACATCAATGACACCCGTGTGACGCTTGACGTCACAGACCAGCCGATTGCGGATGTGGTCAACTACATTCGGGATCGGGCCCGCGTCAACATCATTCTGTCGCAGGAAGTCGACCTGGACACCAAGGTGACGGTCAAGCTCGACCGCGTCCCCTGGAGGGAGGCTCTGCGCATCGTCGCCGACCGCACGGAGTGCGTGGTCGTTCGCAAGGCGGACAACCTCTACATCGTGGACCAGCCAGCCCGCATCACGTGGAAGTTCCAGCAGTCGCCCATCACGTCCGTGATTCAGGCGATCGCCAAGATCTCGGGAACGTCCATCGTCGCCGCCCCCGAAGTCCAGGGGGACGTTCACCTGACCCTCACCAACGTGCCCTGGCGCACGGCTCTCGATACGGTCTGCAAGTCGCTGGGCTTCGTCGTCGTCGAGGATGACTTCGGTATTCTGCGGGTCGTTCACCCCTCGAAACTGAAAGCCCAACTCGAGAGTCGGTTCATCAAGCTCAAGTTCCTCCGTCCGCCGGGAGCCTACCGGCCCAAGATCGAGACCGAGTACGCCGTGGGCCAGCCCAAGGCCCCCGCGGATGACCC
>DRQF01000290.1 GCA_011369445.1 Planctomycetota bacterium
CCGATGTGGACGGGGACGGGGATCTCGATGCGATCACCGTCGGGAAGGGGCAGGACAGGGTCTTCGTCAACCAAAGTCGCCAGCTTTCCTGGCGGAAGCTTCCCCGATTTGGCCGCCCCATCACGGTGGACATCTCGGGGCCTCCGAACGGACTTTGGTTCCTGATGTCCTCCACGGGCACGTCGTCGCTGCCCCTCCCGGGAATCGGAATCCTGCGTTTGGACGTCCCCAACACGGTGATCGCGGCCCAAGGATTCCTTGACGCCCAGGGGACGGCCTCGATCGGGACCGTGGCGAGCCCGAATCCAGGAGGCCCGCCTCTCACGATCTACACCCAGGCCGTCGTCGGCGGATCTCGCTTGATCCTCACGAATCTGGAGCCGATCACCTTCAACGATCTCTGAACCGGAATGCGATCGTCCGCGGGCACGGAGGGCGAATCCTTCCGTGCCCGCCGCGGTGTCATCGGGACGCGAGCGCGAAACCGATGAGCTTGTAGAGCAGCCGCGCCGCGACATTGGCGTCCCAGCGGTCACGGCTCGCTCCGACCTCCACGACATCGAACCCGATGAGAGTCCGGCCGGAGTGGACCACTTCCGCGAGAAGGTGGACGAGCTCGGAGAAGTCGAGCCCCCCGGGGACCGGCGTCCCGGTGTGGGGGCAGAGCTTGGGGTCCAAACCGTCGACGTCCAGGGACACATAGACCTTGTCCGGGAGCTGTTGGACGATGGCATGCACCACGTTTCGAAAGCTCACGCCCTCGAAGGTCGCGCGCCGCATCTCTTGATCGTAGTGGGCGATGATCCGCCGATCTGAGTCTTCGACGTAGCGTTGCTCCGACTCACAGAAGTCACGGACACCGACTTGGACGATGCGTTCGACCTGCGGAATGCTCTCCGCGACGTTGTGCATGATCGATGCATGGGACCAACGAAAGCCCTCGTAGGCCCTTCGCAAGTCGTGGTGGGCATCGATGTGGAGGATGCCGAAAGCGTCGTGGCGGGCGGCAAGGGCTTCGATGAGACCGAAGGAGACGGAATGGTCTCCGCCCAGAACGCCCACGATCTTGTCGGCCGAAAGGGATTTCTCCGCGGTCCGCTTGACGAAAGCGTTCAGACGCGCTCCGGCCCTGTCGATCCTCTCCAGCAATTTCGGTGTGGGTGTTCGCCGAGCGCGCGTCACCAGCGCCGTCGTCTCCTCGCTCAGGCGTCGAATCGTTGCCGACTGAGGGAGGAGCTGAATCCCCGCCTCGTAGGGGCGACCTGTGTCGGCATCGAAAAGATCCAACTGCTTGGAAGCCTCCAAGACCTCCTTCGGAGCTTTCGCCGTTCCCTTGCCAGAGGAGACGGTGGCTTCCCATGGAACGGGCAGAACGTGGACGCGCGCCAATTTCGCGGTCGTGCGCAACCCGAAAAGGCCGCTGCCCGGCTGCGCGGGCGCTTCCGGATCAAAGGGAGGAGTCGAAGCCTTCCTGGCGGTGCTTTTCTTCTTGGAAGTTGTCTTCTTGGCGGCGCTCTTCTTCGGCGTCGCCTTCTTCTTCTTGGCAGGGCTCATGAGGGTCGTCTCCAGGCTGGCGGGTAACCGTGGTGTCCCATTGCGCGGCGCCAAAGACGAGCCACCACGGGCCACGAGTGCCGGAAGTTGATGTCGCGGTATGGATGATCGGGAGGGAGGAACTCCAGCAACCGACGATGCGCCGCGGGAAGCGAGTGGTAGGGCATGTCCGCCAGCCAGTGGTGGAGCCCGTGAAACCTAAGCCCCACGGGATACACCATCTCCGTGATGAGGGGACGCCCTTCGACGTTGACGGAATCCAAAAGCTGCTCCATCACGGACAACTCCCTCCCGTCGTTCTCATAGTGATGAGCGGTCAGGGTTCGGAACTGATTGATGAGAGCAACCACGGTCGCCGTCGCGTACCAAACGTAGAGAACTCTCGCCGGCCACACGCCTTGGATGATGAGCCACGCCGTCGTCCAGATGGACGCGCACAGGAGGACCTCCATGGTGATCCAGCCCAGTCGCGCCCGCCCCTTGGGGGCTTCGCGCCGATAGGCCGGGTTCACCACGAGAGCCGAGAGACGTTCGACGACGGGCTTTCTCAGAGGAGGGATCACCCAAGACAGAGGACTGAGAATCCCGTAGCGCACGAGCAGCAGCAGGGGCACGAGGGGCATCTCGAGCAGAAAGAGAACGACGGCCCCGCGCCCCATGGACGCCAACGGCAGGTACTCGGGGTCGCCAATGGTGCCGTAGAGGTGGCGTTTGTGGTGGTCGGTGTGAGTGCCCACATACATGAATGAAGGCAAGAGCATGGGGACGCCGACGATGAGGTTCCAAACGACGGTGAAGCCGGGAAGAACGCCCCTGCGAAAATGAGAGATCTCGTGGATGAAAAGCGCGGCACGCAGAAAGGCCACGGCCGCCACCACGACGAGGAGCGCCGTCACGAGGTCGAAACCATCCGGCCGGGTCGCCGCCGACGCCAAGGCGCCCCATCCCACCGCAGCGCTCAGGAGCATGTCCGTCCAATAGATGAACGCCGACCTGGGAAAGAGATCCTCGAGGGCCTTACGAATCTCGGCCATGTTCGGCGTGGTAACGGTGGTTCCCGCACTCACATCACATCCTCGAAAAGACCTTGCACTTCCTCCCGTAGCCGCTCGCCCTCCAAGCCCTTCCCGATGAAGACGAGTCGACTCGGCCCAGAGAGGCCCGGCTCCTGCCAAAACTCGACGCGCCCGCCGACGACGTGAAAGATCAAGCGCCCGGGTTCACCGTCCAATTTGACGATTCCCTTGGCACGATAGACCTGCTCCGGGAGGAACTCCAGGAACTCCTCGAAGGCGAGACGAATTGTCCCGCGCTCCCCCATGTCGAGGGAGAGCGTTTCGAACCCGTGGCCGGCGTGATGGGCATGGGACTCCGTCGGGGTCGATCGGGACGGTGAGGACATCAGATCGGCGGCACGAGTGTCAAGGAGGAAATCGAGGAAGCCTTTGTCGGCGGCATCCAGAATCCGCACGTGGGGGGCCCGTTCCCGAACGAGGGAGCGAATGCGCTCCACGTCTTCCGGGGCGGCCAAGTCCGTCTTCGTGAGGACGCAGAGATCGGCACGACGGATCTGCAGGTCCGGCTCGCTGGCCTCGGCCATGGCCTTCTCCAGATTCAGAACATCGACGAGGGTCACGAGCGCGTCCAGGCGGAATCTCTCCCCTAACTCGGCCCGGGTGACGGCGTGGCCGATGGGAAGGGGATCGGCGATCCCCGTGGTCTCGATCATCACCTGGTCGAGATCAGGCTCCTTACCGATCTCGGCGAGCGTCGTGACCAGATCCTCGTTGAGCGCACAGCACAGGCACCCGTTGTCCAGCTCGACGAAGGCCTCCCCCCCCTCGATGAGACTGCCGTCCAGGCCGATTTCACCGAGCTCATTCACGATGACCGCCAGTCGGCGACCGTGGTTCTCGTGGAGGAGCCGATTCAAAAGAGTGGTTTTTCCGGAGCCGAGAAATCCCCCGATGATGGTCACCGGAACGGGTTCGGGCGTGGCCGGGGAATCTTTAGGCTTCGTGTTCACGGTCGATTCTACCCGCGGAACGGGGGGGGTTCCCATGGCCAACCCACGAACCGTTGGAATTTCCATAGGGAAGGGTTACTTTTCCGTCCCGAGACCCAAGGAGATTGAACGATGTACGACGAAGCCATGGTGGCTCCGATGCGGGCCGAAGTGACCACGCTGGGCGTCAAGGAGTGCCGCACCCCTGAGGACGTGGATGCGGAATTGAAGGATTTTCAGGGTACAGCCCTCGTCTTCGTGAATTCCGTCTGCGGTTGCGCCGCGGGCGGTGCCCGCCCGGGGCTCGCCCTCGCGCTCCAGCACGGAAAAAAGCCGGACAAGCTCCTGACCGTTTTCGCCGGCCAGGATCGAGAAGCCACCCAGCGGGCCAGAGACTACTTCGTGGGCTACCCCCCGACATCGCCCCAAATCGGCCTTCTGAAGGACGGTCGGATCGTGGCCATGATGCAGCGCCACGACATCGAGGGTCGCATGCCCATCGAAATCGCCAACCGCCTCGTCGCCCTGTTCGAAGAGAACTGCTAACCCGTTGACGACCCCTCCGCTCCCCGCCGCCCGGCGGGGAGCCTCTCCGTCCGTCTCCCTTCGAATCCCTCCCGACTCGCCTCTGCGGTGGCTCCCGTTCCCGAGCGGTCTCCGCCCCCCCTCCTCCCCTCTCCGAGCCCCACGTTCAGCACCGGCTTCGAAAAACTCCGTCACCCTTGGCCAAGGGGCGGTGTCATGCAAGTGAAGGCGCCCGCTGGCTCCTTCGCGACTCGTCTCTCGAGGCTCACGGAGGTTCCGTCATGACACGATCGCTTCTTCTCGCCCTCTCTGTGCTGCTCGCGCTCTCCAGCGGCGCCCTTCTCGTCCATGCCGCATCCCGCGCCGCCCCCGATAGTTCCTGCACCCTCGTCGCCCAGTACGACGGCCATCTCGGCGACGACGCCACCTTCACGGGGCGGCTCCATTGCTCGGGCCGCTGCCCGACATCAGGTCGCTGTCGACTCCAGTTCGTGAACCCACCGGCGGGGTGGGCGGTCGGCTGGACGTGCGCATGCCGCTCCGGAGGCGACTCTCAAGGATGCCGCGGAGTCCTCCTCTCCAGGACAACCGTCCAAGGAGACGATCTGGAGCGCCTTTTGGTCTGCCTCGGCCCATGCGATGACGGCGACATCTGCGACTGGAGCTCTGCGGCGACACCAAGAGGAAGGACCGGCAACTGGGCTCGGTGTGGATGTCAACCGTCCGAATGACGTGTCCATCCGCCCCATCTCCCCCGATGTCCTCAAGAGGAGAAAGAGGATGACCCTCGCCCCTCGCCTCCTTCTTCTTGGGTCCCTCGCCACGGCCGCCATCCTGAAACTCCATTCCGGTGCCATGGATCTCTTGGCCCACCAGATCACGGAGTCGAACCACCCATGATGCGACGGCAAGTGTTCCCGATCCTCATTTCTCTGGCCTCTCTCGGAGCCCTGCTCTCTTTCCTTTTTCTTCAGGACCAGGAAGAGAACGTCGACGACCTCCCTTCTCAGGTGCCCGCATACGAAGCCGACCACCATTTCAGGTCGGTTCAAAGGGAGTCGAGCCATGCCGCCGTTTCCGTGGAAGTGCCAGAAGAAAAACGAGCCGATCCGGCGATCCAAGAGATCCGAACCTTCGATCTCTTGGTCAGCAAGACGCGGGTACCAATTGCAGGGGCCAAGGTGGAGGTCTTTGGAAAATCGGACGAAGTGTTGGGACGTGGCATCTCCGGCAGCAACGGTCGCTGCTTCGTCCCTCTTGTTGCTGGACGCCCCTCGTCGATCCGCGTGGATCACGACAGATTCGTACCGCTCGTTCGGGTCGCTGATGAAGTGATGGGAGAGATCTCTTCGGATCCCGTCGTACTCACGCTAGAACCGACCGAAAGGATCTGTGGTCGGATCGCTCGCAGAGACGGGACCTGCCCGTCCGGAGTCGTCGTCAGAGCCCGACTTCGACATTGGGAATCCGAGAGCCGCTCCCTGTGGAATGGCTTCCACCGAAGCATCCAACGGGCGAAGAGCACTCCCGACGAGGAGGGCTACTTCGCCATGGAAGGGCTCCCACCAGGGGCCTCCTATACTCTCCAAATCGATCTTCCGCCAGGCACCTATCTGCATCCGACCTGGCCGTCACTCAACGTCGACGTGGGAGGTGAACCCCTCGAATTCCTCATCACGAACCTCTACGGCATTCAACTGGAGATCATCGACCGACAAAGCGGCCGTGTCATCACGCCGTCGTTCGAGACCCGTATCGAGTTCACCGGAGACTCAGCCAACCGATTCAGCGCACTCATTCCGGCAATCATGGCCAAACCCAACTCGACTGCCGTGGCGCTTTCTCACAACGGGCTGACTGGGCGGTGGTTTTACTTCAACGACGTGACAGGCGGCACTCCCGAGCCATTCCGAGCGGAGTTGAAGATCCATGTGATGGGATTCGAGGATGTCGTCCAAGACTTGCTTCTGACTCCTCTCAGTCAGGAGACACCCCGCCTGCAACGCGTCGAACTGAAACGTTCGCCGGGTTGGTGCATCGTGCGGCTCGCATTTCCCGACGGCATGTACGAGGACCGCACGGTCATACGAGGCCTCACAGCCGATCCGGTGGACAAGGGACTCTTTCCTCAACGTTTCTACCGTCTCCCTTTCGCGAAAGGAATCAGCAGTCTCGTTTGCATGCACGAGGGTGAGTACAGGTTTCGGTTCGGTGACTGGCAACGAAGTGACGTCGTGGGAATCCACCCCGCGGACGACATCGCCGTCATTTCCGGAATCGTTCCGGGGGCGCTCGTTCGCATCGCGCCGCCACGTCGCAGTCTGAAGGAGGAGGGCGCGAGCCTTTATCGGATTGTGACCATGTATGGGGAGAAGGCTCCTCAATGGCGCCCCTGGGACGGATTCAGCGGAGGTAGGAGCCCTCGACCTATCGTTCTCGAAGAGGTCCCCCCCGACACCTACCACGTCGAATTGCGATATGTCGACGATCCGAAACCCACCACCTTCACGTGGCGTCTGACTTCTGAGATGGTCGGTCACCCCCCTGTGGTCTGCTGCCCATCGGACGACTGACGTTTGACACCCACGCGGGGGCGCCTCACGGCTGAATTGCCTCGCGACGCGCGCCGAGCTCAATCACGCGAGCGCAACCGTGGCGGCGGAACGTCTCCGCGATGGCGGGGCGGCACGTGAAGAGGAAGACTTGGCGCTTGCGGGAGATCTCGCCCAAGAGTTTCGCCGCGCCCGCGACGCGATTCGGATCCCAGCAGGCGAAGGTCTCGTCGAGAACGAGGGGGCATGAGGCCGCCGGATCTAGCTCGTCCGCATGCGCCAACCGCCAGGCAAACCATATCTGTTCCACGAGCCCACGGCTGAGAGGGGTGGCGACCGGTCGAGTCGGTCCCCCTTCTCGCCCCTGAACCGACAAACGAACTCCGCCACCGCCCTCGTCGTGGGAGACGAAGACGGCGGCGACGCGCCCTCCCGTGAGGACCGAAGCCCACTCGGATGTCCGCCGCATGAGCGAAGCGCTTCGATCGCCAGCGACGCGATCGCATGCTTCTCGCAATACGGCGGCCTGAAGACGGAGGCGAAGAGAGCGGAATCGAGCCTCTTCGAGGCGCGCGGCGAGATCGGCGCGTCGGCGTTCCAAGTCCTCGAGCCCCCCATCGTCGGCGAGTTCCGCGAGTTCGGCCTCGCAGGACCGCAAGGACATCTCGGCTTCGTCCTTCTTTTCTCGAAGACCGAGCCAGTGCCGCGTCACGGACTCCTCGGACAGCCAGCGCCGTAGGGCACGGATATGGGGACGCCTGTGGAGGAGACGGCCCCGCAGGTTGGAGCGCCTTCGTCGCAGATCCCCGATGCGTCGCCGAATGTCATGAAGATCTCTCAGGCGCCCCGCCATCGACGCGATGACGGGTTCCAGATCTCTCCATGGGCGCTCCGGTGAGAGCCCCAGGGCGATGGCCAAGGAACGCCGGAGCTCCCGCACGCGCCTGCGGCGGCGCTCGAGTCTCGCAATCTCTCGCGAGAGGTCTCGTTCCCGCCGGCGAAATGCGGTCATGGCATCGAGAAAACCCCAAGCCGGCGAGGCTCTTCTCAACCGACGCGTCCTGGGAGGTCCACCCAGGGGACGGAAACGGACGTACAAGGCGCGCTTCAAACAGACCAAGGCCGTCGTCCCGAGCACGGCCACAACCGCTCCCCCCTCGCCCACACGACCAGCCGCCATCATTCCACCGCCCAGAACGATGGCCACAAGTGCCACCACGAGGGCCACGTACTCCGTGCCCCGTCCGCTCCGACGAACCTCGAGAAGATCCTCTGGCGTGAGGCCGTCCAGGAGCTCTCTCCACGCCTCGGGAGAGAGCCCCCACAGATGAGCGCCCTTGTTCAACCTCTCTCCCCACAGCCGCTCCTCATCCCGCCATCGCTTCAGACGGCGAATCTTGTCGGGGCGCGGCCGGAGCCGTTGGCCAAGGTCGCGCCATCGTTCCAACACGTCCGGTCGCGGGACCGTC
>DRQF01000291.1 GCA_011369445.1 Planctomycetota bacterium
CGTCAACGGTCTCGTGCTCGCCGAAGACGGCAAGAAGATGTCGAAGCGGCTCAAGAATTACCCGGAGCCCCTGCAGGTCATCCACGATTTCTCGGCGGATGCGATGCGGTTGGCACTCATGCATTCCCCGGTCGTGCGGGCGGAGGATCTGAAGTTCTCAGCGGCGGCCGTCGAGCACGAGCTGCGTTCTCTCCTCATCCCGCTGTGGAATGCCTACGCTTTCTTCGTCTCGTATGCGCGCACCGACGGCTTCGACCCGACCACCATGCTCCACGAAGGGCCCTTCGAGAACGCCCTCGATCGCTGGATCCTCTCTCGCCTCCAGGGGCTCGAGCGCACGGTCATCGACGGCATGGACGCCTACGACCTGCAGGTCTCGGTGAACGCCTTCGTCGACTTCATCGACGACCTCACGAATTGGTACATCCGACGCAGCCGACGTCGGTTCTGGAAGTCGGAGAACGATGCCGACAAGGTGCAGGCCCATTCCACCCTCTACACCGTCTTGCTGGAACTCTCCCAGGTCGTGGCGCCCTACGTGCCGTTCATCTCGGAGGCGATCTGGCGGAATCTACGGACGGATGCCATGGCGGATTCCGTCCATCTTTCCCTGTTTCCGGAGCCGGACGAGAAGCTCGCCGATCCCGCCCTCGAAACCCAGATGGATCGGGTGATCCGGGCCGCGTCCATGGGGCGTGCGCTGCGCGTCAAGCACGAGATCAAGATTCGCCAGCCCCTCCAGGCGATCACGCTGGTCACGCGGGATCGGGCGGAGCGTGCGCTCCTGGAAGAGCTCGCCCATCTCCTCGAGGAGGAGTTGAACGTCAAGGAAGTGCGCTTCACTGAGAACGAGGACGACCTGGTCGAGATCTCGGCGAAGGGGAATTTCCGCGAACTCGGAAAGCGCTTCGGGAAGGCCACGCCGAAGGTGGCGGCGGCCATCGCGAAGCTGGAGGCGCCCCTCATTCGCCGTCTCGAGGCGGGGGAGACCCTCACCTTGGACGCCGGCGAGGTGCAGGCGGAGGTGACGCTCTCCGATCTCGTCCTCCAACGTTCGGAAAGGGAGGGGCTTCTCATCGAGAACGACGGCACCTTGACGGTGGGCCTCGTGACCGAGATCACACCGGAACTGGAGGCGGAGGGGCTCGCTAGGGAATTCGTCTCCAAGGTCCAGAACATGCGTAAACAGATGGGGCTCGAGATCACGGACCGCATTCGGGTCCGCTACCAGGTCGACGACGAGAAATTGGCCCAGGCCTTGGCGGCCCACGGGGACTACGTGAAACGCGAAGTGCTCGCTCGGGAACTGGTCCGGGCGGACGCACCCCAGGGGGAGCCCCATGACCTGAACGGCATCCCGGTCACCATCACCCTCGAGAAGGCTTGACCCACTGCAGCGCCGCCTTCAGCCACCAAGTCTTGACTCATGGACCAGCGGCTTCAGCCGCCACGAATCACGAGCCCCCAGACCCGCTACTCCATGGTTTCCCCAAGGGTGACCTCCACGCCGAAGCGGCTCTCTCCGGGGGGCGCGCCCTCGACGAGTTCGACGGCGTCTTCGGTCGCATTGGCGGCCTGGATGAGGTCGGCCAGAACGGGGGTGAGGTCCGCGAGGTCCTCCTGCGACGCCGTGATGCAAAGTCCCGCCACCGGCCAGCGGAGACTCTTCTGCGCCTTCGACTTGGCCCCCCGGATGCGGGACAAGACGTCCACCGCCGCCGTGAAGGACTGACTCCGCGCGGTGCCAGCTCGTTCGAGAAGGGGCGCGGCGTCCGGCCATGCGCTCGTATGGATCGAGGCGTCGCGTCCCTCGCCCGCGAACCGCCAACTCCACACCTCCTCCGTCACGTAGGGGAGGAAGGGAGCCAAGAGCTTCAGGAAGCTCTTCAGGGCGGCCTCGAGCGTCGCCAAGGCCGACCGACGACCGGGCGAGTCCTCCTCGTCGTAGGACCGGGCTTTCACGAGTTCGAGGTAGTGATCGCAGAACGCCCAGAACGTGTCTTCGGCCCCGTGGAGGGCCGTCGACCAGTCGAAGCGATCGAAAGCCTGGCCTGCCTTCTCGACGACGTCGCCGAGTTGAGCCAGGAGCGCCAGGTCGAGAGGTTCGGTGACCGCGGAGAGCGGTAGCCCGAATCCATGGCCGCGTTCGAGTTGCATGTGAACGAAGCGACCGGCGTTGAAGATCTTCGTCGCCAGTCGCTTACCCACCTTGAAGACGGTCTCATCGAAGGCGGTGTCCGTCCCGGGGCGAGCCCGCGCGGCCCAGTACCGCACGCCGTCCACCGAATGGGCGTCGAGCAGGTGCCCGGGCGTCACCACGTTGCCCTTAGACTTGCTCATCTTCTTGCGGTCGGGATCGAGAATCCATCCGCTGATGAGGACGTGCTTCCAGGGGATCGCGTTCTCGTGCATCCACGCCTTCACGATGGTGTAGAACGCCCAGGTGCGGATGATTTCGTGGGACTGGGGGCGGATGTCCATGGGGAAAAGCTTCGCGTGCCGCGCCGGGTCCTCGCCCCAGCCGCTCACGATCTGGGGTGTGAGCGACGATGTCGCCCATGTGTCCATCACGTCGGGATCGCCCATGAAACCGCCGGGTTGGTTGCGCTGGGACGCTTCGAAGCCCGGGGGCACGTCGGAAAGCGGGTCCACGGGCAGGGCGGACGAGTCCGCGAAGATGGGGCGGTCGTAGTCGGGTTCCCCGTTCTCCTGCACCGGATACCAGACCGGGAAGGGCACGCCGAAATAGCGTTGGCGACTGATGCACCAGTCTTGGTTCAGTCCCTGCACCCAGTGGTCGAAACGGGTCCGCATGTGGGGCGGATGCCACGCGATTTTCTCGCCCTGGGCGAGGAGGGCTTCTTTATGACGAAGAATATGTATGAACCACTGGCGCGTGGGCACGAATTCCAGGGGGCGATCCCCCTTCTCGTAGAACTTGACCGGATGCTCGATGGCTTCGGGCTCGCCGATGAGCGCTTTCCCTTCGCCGTGAGGGCCGGTGCCTTCGCGGGCGAGGAGTTCGGCCGTGGCGCGGCGGGCCTGGTTGGGGAACTTGCCTTGGATCTCGGCGTAGAAGGCGTTGGCCGTCTCCGCCGCGACGCTCTCGAAGGGGGCTTCGCCGAACTGGAGGGGGAGCAGGCGTCCGTCCATTCCGATGATCTGCTTTAGCGGGAGCTTCTTCTGCTTCCACCACTCCACGTCCATGGCGTCGCCGAAAGTGCAGACCATGAGGATGCCCGTGCCCTTTTCGGGATCGGCGTGTTCGGCGGCCAGAATGGGAACGCGAGCGCCGAAAAGCGGAGTGATGGCGGTCTTGCCGAAGAGATCCTGGTAGCGCTCGTCGTCCGGGTGCGCCACGACGGCGATGCAGGCGGCCAGCAATTCGGGCCGCGTGGTCATGATGACGAGCTCGCCGCCCTCTTCCACGGCGAAGCGCACCTGGTGCATGGTGCCGCCCTTCGTGCGGTCTTCGACCTCGGCCTGGGCGACGGCGGTCTTGAAGTCCACGTCCCACATGGTGGGCGCCGTCGTGCTGTAGACCTCGCCCTTGTCCACGAGGTCGAGGAAGGAACGCTGAGAGACCCTGCGGCAGTGCTCGTCGATGGTGGCGTAGGTTTGTGTCCAGTCGATGGAGAGCCCCAGGCGCTTCCAGAGCTCCTCGAAGGCCTGTTCGTCCTCCTCGGTGACCAGCGCGCAGGCCTCGATGAAGTTGCGCCTCGAGACCTCCTCGATGGGGTCTTTCTTGCCCTTGTCCCGGCGCGGTTTCCAGTCGGGGTCGTAGGGGAGTTTCGGATCGCAGCGGATGCCGAAGATGTTCTGGACCCGCCGTTCCGTGGGGAGTCCGTTGTCGTCCCAGCCCATGGGGTAGGCGATGTTCTTGCCGCGCATGCGCTGGTAGCGGACCACCACGTCCTGGTGGGAGTAACTGAAGACGTGGCCGATGTGGAGCGATCCGGAGACGGTGGGCGGGGGGGTGTCGACGACGAAGGTCTCCTCGCGGGACTTGTCGCTATCCCACCGATGGATTCCCATCTCCTCCCAGCGGGCGGCCCAGTGGGCTTCCGCGGCCTTGGCGTCGTACTTGGCTGGAATCTCTTTCACGTCGGTCATCCTCATGGATAGGTCGAAGGGGCCGCGATGTTAGCAGTGTTCCCCCAGCGACTTCCACTGCCAACCCACCTCTCGGCCCTCTTGGCCTGCAAACCGACCAGCCTTCGACTTTCCTTGGGAGCGACCGGCGGAATCATGAAGAAGAGCTGCGTGGCTTGGATGCGAATCCCGGTGGGCGATGTACCACGAGAAAAGGAGAACCCGGCCCGCCGACCGGGTTCCCGTGAGTCGTCTTCCCTACCAGTTGACGAAGGACTTGAAGCTTGCGTCCGGAGCGTTCTCAACGAAGGCGTCGCGCAGGCTGCCACTGTCCTTGGGGAGAGCGCCGATCGGCCAGTCGTTCGGCTTCCCGTACGATCTGCCATTCCAAATATAGGGAGAAATCCGCACGACGCGGCCGTCCAGAGCCATCCGCGCCAAGAGCTTCTCGCCGGCGTGGGCTCCATCGAGAAACTCAAGGATGACATGGGCATACCAGGGCACGATGTCCGCGTCTTCTTTCCGGAGCCAAACGTACTCAAGACGCACGTCTCTCCCCGTCAGAAGGACGGTGTGCCTGAGGCCCATGAGTCTCTCGGTGAACGCCCAATCTCCGAGGGAGCCCTCGATTCGGATTTCGCGGACCGAGGGTGCGGTGCGGCCGTTGTCATGCACCTTGCCCGCAGAGACACTGCGCAGGGAAGAAAGCGCTCCTACCAGTTGGCAAAGGAGTTCATCTGCTGAGTCGTAGAAACGCGGGCCAAGAAGAGACAGCTTGTCATGTTCGGCCGACGGCAGGACCTCACCGACGATGGAGTCGACCTCGTTTCGAGATGGCGAAGGTTCGACACGTTCCTCGAGGGCGCCCGGTTTCGCACCCTCGCCTATCGTCGTTGCTTCTTGGTCTCCGGAGGATCGGAGTTTCGTCCCGCGTGACACTTCCTTTGAGTCACCCCTGAGGAGAAATGCAGCAACACTGACGGCAAGCGCGCCGACCATGAGGGCGCTGATCAAGAGAGCTTTTCGACTCACGGCGTATTCCTCGTCAGCCTAATTCCTCCCCCGAGGTCACCGAAAACCGAGCCAGCGTTCCCGATCCCGTCGTCCGCGACGGTGGTTCCGTCTGGGCTCAGATAAATGTCCAAGAAATTGCCCAGAACAGGTTCATACACACTCAACGTGTACACAGACGCATAATAGAATATGTCCCCTTCCCCCGTGTAGAACGGTTCTGGATCATCGATCCAAGGCGGGGGACTTCGAAACCGATGGAGATGTGTGGCCATTGAGCTTCCCTGCAGCAAGTACGCGTGTCCATAACTCGGGAAATCAACGAGGAGAATCATGGACTCGTTGGAACCGATTCCAGTCGTGGGCGGCGTGGGTCCGCCGGCCGGTCCCCCGTCAGGGTCTTGGACGTCACCGTAGGTGGTGACGCCGAACCCACTGCCAGTTGGGTCTCCCGAGAGCGAGTCACCCTCCGATGAGCTAGCTGCGGCAACGCTGTCGGAGTTCTCCGGATCGTTGCCGACGGATTGTTGGAGAGCATTGAGCAGGGTGATGGGGTCGGTAGGGTCGGTTTCGCCACCCGGTGTCCCCTGACCAAAGAGGTTTGACAAAGCCGTGGCGGCGCATGCGATTTGGCAATTCGATGAATTGCCGCTCGAGGAAGCCGCCCTCTCAAGACTCACCTGGACGCCTTGAG
>DRQF01000292.1 GCA_011369445.1 Planctomycetota bacterium
CCTCGCCCTCCTTGGACGGCACGGCCGGCCCCTCGGCCGTCGCCGTCTGGCGGCTCAGTTGGGCATCTCGGTGCGGCTTTTCGTGGACGCAGTGGAGGGGCTGCTCTTGCGCCTGGGTCTCGTCCGTGCCACACCCCGGGGCCTCGTCCTCGCGGACTTCGCCGACTGCGTCGCCGAGAGCGAGCCTTTCAGCCCGCTTGATTTGCGAACTCGAGCACCGCGAGTCCGCTACGGCCTCGCCGCCGGTCGAGGAGTGAGGCAGAAGTTGCCGAAGAGGATCGGGAAGACCGTCGTCGCCGAGGGCAGGCCCACGGCGACGAAGATCGCCGACGGCTCCCATGGCTGGAGCTAGGACGCGCCCTTGAAGGCGGCGACGGCGAGGAGAACCCAGCCCACCAGGAAGAGGCCTCCTCCGAGAGGCGTGATGGCGCCCAGGATCTTGATACCCGTCAACGCCAAGGCGTAGAGGCTCCCGGAAAAGAAGAGGATGCCCAGGAGAAAACACCAGCCGGCGGCGCGAGGAAGCCCTCCGTCCCACTGATTGGCGGCCCAGGCGACGGCAAGCAGGCCCAGGGCGTGATACATCTGGTATTCGGCGGCGGTTTTCCAGACCGCCAAGGCGTCGGCGTCCAGTTTCTGCGCCAGCCCGTGGGCCCCGAAGGCCCCCGCCCCGACGCTGAGCCCCGCCAGCAACGCTCCCCATGCGAACCAATTCCCGATCATGCCCCGTTCTCCCCTGGGTAACGCAGCCATGCTAACTCCCGCCGGGGGCGGGGGTCAGGACGTGAGAGCGAAGCGGCGGAAGTGGGGGGTGACTTCCTTGGGCAAGTTGACGGCCACACGGACCTTGTCGCCCTCGTAGTGGGTCTCGAGGATGTCGCCCAAACGGGCGAGCTCGGCCAGGGTTTTTCCGTCCGCGGCGTCGAGCATCAGCGTGAGGGTTTCCCGTGAGCGCTCATCGAATTGCTGAATCCGTGCGATCAGCTCATCCATCCCCTCCCCCGTCACGGCGGACACCGCGATGCTGTCGGGATGGCGCTCACGCAGAAGCGCCAGCGCGGCGGGCTCGGTCGCGAGGTCGATCTTGTTGAGAACGATCACCTCTTCGGCTTCGTCGACCTCTAGTTCGTCGTGCAGCACGCGGTGGACGGTCTCGATCTGACCCTCGGCGGCCGGGTGGGAAGCGTCGACGACGTGGAGAAGAAGACGCGCCTGTCGGACCTCTTCGAGGGTGGCATGGAAACTCGCCACCAAGTGGTGGGGAAGCTTGTCGATGAAGCCCACCGTGTCCGAAAGGAGGACGCGCTTCCCATTGGGGAGCTCGAAATCGGAGGTCTTCGTGTCGAGAGTGGCGAAGAGCATGTCCGCCTGCAGAACACCCGCTCCCGTGAGACGGTTCATCAGCGTGGACTTGCCAGCGTTGGTGTAGCCGACGAGGGCGACCGTGAGCTCTTCGTCGCGGGTCTTCACCTGGCGCTCGCGGCGCTGCTTGATCTCCTCGATCTCCCGTTCCAACTGCTGAAGCCGGCGATCGATGAGACGGCGGTCGGTCTCGATCTGTTTCTCACCAGGTCCCCGACTGCCCACGCCGCCCTGCCCGGTCACCCGGTCCAGGTGAGTCCACATCCGCTTCAGGCGAGGAAGGGTGTAGCGAAGCTGAGCCAACTCGACCTGGAGACGGGCCGCCAAGGTCTGGGCGTGCGTGGCGAAGATATCGAGGATGATCTCGGACCGATCGATGACCTTGCAACCGATCTCCTTTTCCAGGTTCCTCACCTGGCGGGGCGAGAGCTCGTTATCGAAGAGGACGACGTCCGCCCCCTCTTCGCGGGCGGCCGAAGCGATTTCCTCCACCTTGCCCTTGCCGACGTAGAGGGCGGCATCGGGCTTGGCACGCCGCTGCCAGAAACGCCCGATGACGGTGACGCCCGCGGTCGCGGCGAGCTCGGCCAACTCATCGAGGGCCGGGACGTCACCACTCTCGCCGTAGTCTTCGAGACCCGCCCCGACGAGAAGTCCCTTCTCCCGGCGTTTCTCCTGACGTGTTTCCTGGGTGGTGCGGTTCACGATTTCTCCTCCATGGGAGGATGCCAGCCGTGGACGGCTTCTCCCGGCGCTGGTTCGGGAAAGTCACTGCGGAAATGAGCCCCGCGGCTCTCCCTGCGGCGGGCTGCGGACGAGGCGACGGCCTCGGCGGCCATGAGGACGTTGACCAACTCCCATCCTTCCTGCGTCGTGAAGGCGCACTGCATGAGGTAGTCGCCCCAACTGCGAAGTTTCTTCACCGCTTCGTCCAAGCCGGGGCCGCTGCGCAAAATCCCGACGTCTCGCCACATGAGACTCTTGATGCTGTTCAGCATGTCGGGGGCATTGATGACACTTCCATCGAGGGTGAAATCGGGACGCCCGGGAAGAGCCCAGGGGCGAGAGGGGCGGGCCGCCTCGGCCGCCGCCGCACCCCCGGCACGCTGTCCGAAGACCAGCCCCTCGAGGAGAGAGTTGCTGGCGAGACGGTTGGCTCCGTGCAGGCCACTGGAGGCCACCTCGCCGCAAGCGTAGAGCCCGGCCAAGGACGTGCGCCCATGCAGGTCGGCGGCGACCCCTCCCATCATGTAGTGGGCGCTCGGGTGAATGGGGATCTGCTCCCGAGTCACGTCGAGGTGGTAGAGGCGACACGTTTCGACGAGGCGAGGGAACCGCTTGCGAATGTAGTTCGCATCGAGGTGCGTGAGATCGAGAAAGACGTGGCTCGTGCCGGTGGCCGCCATGTGCCGCACGATGGATCGCGCCACGACGTCGCGTGGCGCCAGCTCGGCATCGGGATGGTAGTTCACCATGAACCGCTCCCCGTGCATGTCGCGCAGATAGCCGCCCTCGCCCCTCACCGCCTCGGTGATGAGATGTCGCGCCGACCCGGCGACGTAGAGGGTCGTCGGGTGGAATTGGACGAACTCCATGTCCCTGAGCCGAAGCCCGGCCCGCAGCGCCATCGCGCAGCCGTCCGCCGTAGCGATGGGCGGATTGGTGGTCTCTCGGTAGAGCTGCCCTCCCCCGCCGGTGGCGAGAATCGTGGCTCCCGCTCGTACGGCCACGAAGCGGTCGTCTCTCCAGAGCAGAGCCCCCGCGCAGCGATTCCCTTCCATGAGGAGGTCCACGGCGAAAGCGTGCTCCCAGAGCTGCGCCTTCGCGAGCTTGCGGAAGCGATGGAGCAAGGTCTTTTGGATCTCCATGCCCGTGCGATCCCCGTGGGCGTGGGCCACCCGCCGGTGGCTGTGGCCCCCCTCGAGGCCGAGCAGCAGCTTCTCGCCTTCCCGATCAAAATCCCCGCCCCAATCCACCAGATCGCGAATGCGACGGGGCCCCTCGCTGACCACGACTTCGACGGCCTCCGGATCGCAGAGCCCCGCTCCGACGGACAGGGTGTCATCCCGGTGCGAAGCCACGCTGTCCTCGTCGCTCAGGACGGCCGCCACGCCGCCCTGGGCGCGGTCCGTATTCGAGGAATGCGACGTATCTTTCGTCGCGCAAAGGATTTCGAGCCCATCCCCCGCCGCGATGGCCGCGGACATGCCGGCCACGCCGCCTCCGAGGATCAGCAGGTCGGTGTCGACGACGTCCACGTCATTCGCGTCGGGCGCCACGAGGGCCGAGAGATGAAGGCTCATGCCCCATCATCGGGAGGCGGCCTGGGGTCATCAAGGGGAGAGCCCCGAGCTTGACACCCGAATATTTCACGAAAATCCTCTTGCACTCGCTCCATTTTCGTGTTTTCTTAGGTTCTCAAGCCGAAGACGAGAACCATGACCCTGAAATCTTCGGAAGTTCGCTGGACAAGACCTGGAAGGAGAAGCAAGATGAGCCTCAAGAACCTGATGAACGAGATCCTCCTCACCTGCGGCGTCGCCGCTCTCATGCTGCTGGCTCTCGCCCTTTGACCCGGAGACGTCCATGACCCTCACCCCGAAGCAGAAGGCCATTCTCGAGCACATTCGCTCCTACATCGCCGAGTATGGCTATGCCCCCACGCTGGAAGAGCTGGGGGAAGCCTTCGGGGTGGCGACGGTCACGATCCACCAACACGTCCGCGCCCTGGAAGAAAAGGGGAAGCTCCGCACCGAACGCCATCGGGCCCGCTCCATCGAACTCATCGATGACGAGCCCCGAGCCGCGTGGCCGGAGGTTCCCCTCCTCGGCCGGATCGCCGCGGGCCTCCCCATCGAAGCCGTCGCCGAGGAAGAGCGTTTCGACTTCACGAGCCTCTTCCCCCCCGATCGTCCCTGCTTCCTTTTGGAAGTGAAGGGGCGCTCCATGATCGAAGATCACATCCAGGACGGAGATCTCGTGATCGTGGAATCGCGCCCGACGGCTCGCCCCGGGGAAACGGTGGTGGCGCTGGTGCGGGGCGAAGAGGCCACCCTGAAGAACTTCTGGCCCGAAGGCGACAAGGTCCGTCTCGAACCCGCCAACGCCTCGATGAAACCCATCATCGTTCCCGCCGACGACGTGGAGGTCCAAGGCGTGGTCATCGGCGTCATCCGCCGCTACTGACCGCGCGCCGCCGGCTCGCGATGGCGACGCGCGCCGCCCCTCCATGCAGTGGAAGTACGGCGCGGCTTTTGTTTTCCCGTGACAACCGCAGGACGCCTCCCTTAGAATGGACGCCTGTCAGCCATCGGTCTAGGAGATCTCCCCCATGTTTCCCCGTATCCTTGCCGCGTTCTTCTGCGCTCTTTTCCCCCTCAGCGTCGCCGCTCAGGTGTTCACCACCACCGACACCAATGTCTCATGGCACGGGGCTCCCGCAGGTCCCCCCGCGGCCGACCTGACTGGCGACGGAGCCAATGAGGTGTTGATGACCAACCTCGGTTCTTCCCTCCTCAGCTTGCACTACGTCTCGCCGCTGCAACCGCAAGTCCTTCACCCTCTGGTCGACGTGACTGCGGTGACTTCCGACCCCCAGGCCAGGTTGGCGTTCCCCAGGCTCGCCGATTTCGACGGGAACGGCAAAATCGACGTCCTGTTCTGCGTCTCCACGCCCGCCCCCTTCGGCTTCTACTATGACGGATTCATTCTCTTCCAGCAGGGCGGAGGCGTCTTCAGTGTTCCCACGCCCATCCCCACCCTGACGAACTTCGTCGGCCACGGGATGCACCTCGCTGTCGGCGACTTCAACGGAGACGGTCGGCCCGACCTCGGAATCGCGGGCGAACTCGGGAACTCCGCGTTCGACGAGGTCCGTTTCCACCTCAACCTGAGCACGGGATGGGTGGCGGCGCCTCCCATTCTTTCTCCCACGACACCTTTCGACGCAGTAGCCGCTGACTTCGACGGCGACGGCATCGACGATCTCTTTTCCGATACCGTCCTCACCCTCGGAAACTCCGAAGACAATTTCGTCCTGCAGAGTTTGTTCTCCAGCGGGATCCAGAGCTTCGGCGTTTCCGAGTTGCGGAGCTTCGGAGACATGAACGAGGACGGCGCCATGGACATGCTTGCGGCCAACGCCGTCCCGGGGCCCATTGTAAGTTGGAACTTAACGATCGTGTTCGGCGGCCCCGCTCCGTTCCAAACGGCGATTCCGATTCCTCTTCCTCCCCCCCCATCGCCCACGGACTTTCCCGTCGTACTCTCCATGAACGGCGATGCCGATGGTCACCCGGACCTCCTCGTGACGTGGTCCGGAATGATACCCATGGGAGGCGCGGCGACGGCAGACTTCCAACTGTTGCGCAACCGGGGCGGTGGCCTTTTCGGGCCGGTCTCCGTCACATCCTGGGGGCCCTGGACGGGAGCCGCGATCCTGAATGAACTCGTACTCGGCGACTTCGATGGTGATGGAGACGAGGACGCCTTCCATGCCGACCGCTTCGGCGCGGGCGCAAACGGCTCCCAAACGACAAGCTTCGTGCGGAACGACGCCATCTACGGGCAGGGCTGCGCCGGCACGGGGGGAATCCTCCCCGCGTTCATGGTGTCTCCCGCAAACCCGGGCAACGCGGCCTTAGCCCTGGGAATCACCGGCGCCCGTCCCCAGAGTTGGGCCATCCTCTCCGTGGCCAACGCCCCTCCAGCGGCGCCGACGGCAGGTTGCGGACTGCTCCTGGATCTCTCCAGTCTGACCCCCGTGTCTTATCAGTGGACGGGGCTTTCCGGGGAGGCCACGGCGCATGCGGCCATCCCATCGGGTCCGGCCCTCGTTGGCGCAAGCCTTCGCGCTCAATGGGCGGTCATCGACCCCGGCGGAACCTTCCCAGCCCTCGGCCTGAACTTCGCACTCACTCCCGGGAGAACCATCACGATCTTCTGAATCGGCCCCATGTCACCGCCTGCGGAGCCTGAAGTCATAGGTCTCCGGCCCCCATCCGGGTAGGAACCAGTCGCGCATGACGATGCGGCGGGGGACGAGAAGCCCCCGCCCCATCTCCCTGTACGTCACCGTGATCAAAGCCTCGCGGTCGTCGAAGGCCCACCTCGTCTCCACGGGGACGAGGAAACCCTTCACCTTGGCGAAGCGGCGACGGTGGACTTCGCCCGACCGATCCCTCACGGCGACGGGTCGCCCCTTGTCGATCCTCACGGCCGCGACGCGCTCGTGCCCCTCGACCTTCAGCCAACCCTCCGCGTCGGGAGCGTGAATCTTGCAGCCTCGAAAGAACACGTCGAAAAGGGGACGGCCGGAAAAATCTTGGCGGGTCCAGATGGACATTCTTGCGCGAAACAGATCGTCGATCTGGCGCTTCGCCGACGCCGAGAACCGCCCCTTGGGACGAAGCCTGGAGGTCGCGAAGGGGACATTCGAAGCGCTGGGACGACCGGTCCATCCTTCGAGTTTCAAACGTCCCTCGATTCTTGGCGACGAGGCCCAATCCTCCTGGGTGGTTTCGCAATCGATGCGAAGACTCCCCTCGAAGTTCACGGCACCTGGCGGATACCGGTAGGGTTTCTCCCAGGCGCGTCGAAGATAGGCCAGCCCCTCGCCCGTGGGCGCGCCGAGCTCGCGCGGGCCTTCGAAAGCGATGTTCTCGAACCTGAGTTCCGTGCGATATCTCGCGTTGCCAGTGAACTCTTCAAAGGCCTCTCGCTTCGCCGTCTCCGGCTGAACGATTCCGTCCCGTGCTCGGTAGGTCCAGAATCTCCTCTCGACGACGAGGGGCGGTCGGGCGATGAGTTGGGCGATGCTCACGGTCTTCATCTCGGCCGGAGCGTACCGACCGTCCTCAAGATCGACGCTCTTGATCGTCGTCACCCGACGCAACCACGGATTGACCTCTTCCGTCCGCTGGATGCGACCATCTCGAAGGAGAAGAACGGGCTCCGTGAGGACGTACGTGCGGCGAGTCTTGGACCGGACCCACACCTGGACGCTTCCGTCCAGGAATGCGTCCACCAGGGTGAATGAGCATCGATCCTCGAGTTCCTCGAAGGAAAGATGGGTCATCGGGTGCAGGCTCCTGCCGACGTCAACCAGAAGTTGTCCCTGGAGCGCAGCGTCAACAGGAGGCTCTGCCTCGAGACGCGACCCCGGTCCTCCGAGTTTCAACCGAAAGCGAATGCTGCCTTCGAAGGGATCGTCGGCAGGAAGCTTCCGCAGCGCAAAAGCAGCCTTCCCCACCACCTCCGTCGCGGAGGTGACAGGCCAGCGATAGAAATCGCGCCACGCAGGCTCCAGGAGATCCTTGGCCAACGCTGCCCCGTCGTCGACGAGGACACTCCAGTCAATGACGTCGAGAGAGGAGAATCGACCCTCCACGATCCCATAAGTGGGTGAACGGTCGATCGGCTCGTTCATCAGATCCCGGTTGGCGTCGGTCCCGAGAATGCGTTTCGCACGAGGGGCCAGGTGGGCCGCGAAGAGACGAGGTGCCCCTTTCGGTTTCGGTGTGGCCCGAAAGATCACGTCCACCGCAAAGTCCGTGAGATTCTGAACGCTCACCTGGGTACGCTTCACGGGTTGGTGAGTGAAGTCGTCCATCGCCTGGAAGTCTTCGAGCGAGAGAATGCGCACGGGCGGCTTACTTCTCCCTTTCCCTCGAAAAAAAGACGCCCGTGTGACCGTCACCGAGGTCTTCTCGAGGAGTGCCTTCCCTCCCCATACCGCGGGAAGCCAGTAGCGGAGCTTGCCGCCCGGCGGAATCGCACGGCCCGCGCGACCCCAGACTCGACGTCCCGCTCGATGATCGACGCGATGATGGAGGCGGCCACTGCCATCCTCGGGAAAGTCCATGAAGACGTCGAAGCTGACGGGCTCGGCGGTCAGCTTGCCCCGGTTCGTCACTTCCACGACAAGGGGCTGTTGGTCGGCATGCTGCCCCCGAGGGAGAATGACACGGCAGACGAGCTTGGAAACGTCACCGGGTTGGAAACTCTGGGCCGGGAACGGGCTGGCCAACAACGCCAGCCACAGGACCGGCGCGAAACGTCGGACGATCATGTCTGAAAACTCCGCATTCCACTCCGCCCCATCTTGAGGCGAAGCGCCTCGACGAGGAAGGTCGCGCGGAATCGCTCTTGTGGTTCTCGACGACGCTTACTGACCGGACTCGATCACCTGGAAGGTCCAGGAGTCCGAGATGCCGGAGAGGCGAGGCGCGTACATCGCCTGGGCGAAGGCGGGCATGGCGTGAACCTTGCCCGGGATCTCGGCTCGAACCTTGTAGCGGATCTCGTGGGTTCCCTGCTGCAACCACGTGACGAAGAAGACCACCTTCTCATCCCTGAGTTCCATGTTCGAACACAGTCCATTGGCGTACCGGCCTCCCGAGCGCAATTGAACGGGTTCGAAGCCGGAGGGCTTGCGGTCCTCGATCATGATGTACTCGTAGTCGTTCTTGGCTTCGACATCGAGAATCACCTCGACGAGAGAACCCGCGGGCACCTGTGCGAGGTCGGCAATCGGCTGCCGGCGGTAGTCCAGAACCTTCACTTCGCGATCGCCCCTCTGGACGGTTTTCTCGTAGGGCGTCAAGAGCTCGTAGCGCCGGTTGACGAAGATCTCGTAGCCGGCGCCCGTGATCTTCTCCTCCGTCGAGAAGTAAGAGAGCCGGGTCGTCACGTAGAGAACGCCCTTCCCCTTCTTCGCGATCCTGAGATCGCTCGCTCCGTCGGGGAGAGCATCACCTCGAATGACGATACGGTTGTCGAAAGCGAACATGTTGTTCTTGTCCACATGGCGGCGGAAGGTCTGTCCCGCATACTGGATCTCGACGTCGTAGTCGGGATCGAGCTCGAGAGCCCGCTTCATGAAACGGGTGAGAGCGTAGACCGCGTGGGCGGTGTCGCGGGTGGACTTCCAGCGATTTCCCTGCCGGTTATTGACCATCCATCGGGCCAGGGGTTGGGCATAGGGGGAGGCGGGATCGCACTCGACCAAGGCCCACAGCACGAAGGCGTTCGTCTCGATGGGATCATTCCACCAGAACCACCAGGACGAGCCGCCCGCCCAATGAGCCGTATCGTTCTCGGCGTCCTCCTTCACGAAGTCGCGCAGGTTCTCCATGACGGTCTTCGCTTCAGCCATGCGCTTCGACGCTCTCAACGCCAGCGCCAACTGAGCCTTGCTCTGGTTGGAGAGGTCGTCCCGATTCTCGAAAACGTGGTTGAGAAGCTTCTTCATCGGCCGCCCGGCCCGCGCGAGAGCGAAAGCCGCGTAGGCCAACTGGGGCAGCGAACGGTTGTCGCGGATCTCGTTGGCGATGTAGTCCAAACACCGGCTGAGCATCCGGGGCGGCAACTTGATTCCGGCATTCTTCGCCTCGGTCAAGCCATAGGCGGCATAGCAGCTCATGTGAAGCGAACTGCGGTCGGCGGCCCACCAACCGAATCCGCCGTCGCTGTTTTGCATCGAGGAGAGTCGGCGCAAGCTCGCCTGAACGATCCGCGCCAGTTCGGCGGAGGAATAGACGGGTGACAGATGCCGCGCGCTCGCGAGTTTCTCGCGATTGAGCAGGTCCTGTCGCTGCTTGGCAATGTCGTCCAGCGAGATCCCCATCTCCTTCAGTGTCCTCGTCACGAAGACGGCGGGCAGGAAGCGACTGATCGTCTGCTCCGTGCAGCCGTAGGGGTACTCGACGAGATAGGGAAGACTTTCCAGCAACGCTCCCGCGATGGAAGGCTCGAGAACGATCTCCAACTCACCGCCGCGACGCTGGGCAGGGAGGTTGACGAGAAGAGAAGTCGTCCTGTTTCCCCACTCCAACCGCGCCATCTGGGTCACGATCTTGTTGCGCCCATAGGGGTAGACGGGGAAGGACATGCGCATGGCGTCACCCTCCTTGTCCGTCGTCACGCTCAAGGTCACCCGGGCATTGCCGGCGTCCACGACGGCCAACCGCCAGTCCACACGGATCTCCCGTCCGACCGGGATCTCGAGGGAGCGTTCGAGAGCGTCCTTCGCCTCGAGCGCACCGCCATCCAAGTCAAGGCGGACCTTCGCCTGAAGCGGCGTGTCGTAGTCGTTGCGGAGAAGACCCGAGACGAGAATCTCGTCGCGCTCGGTGAAGAATCGAGGCGCCTGTAGGCGAGCCTGGACGCGCTTTCGGGTGCGGACATCCGTCCTGGCCTCGCCCACCCGGGTATCCTTCGTCAACCCGCGTGCCACGGCGATCCAGGTCGTGAGGGAATCCGGCATCTTGAACGTGATGCGAGCTTTCCCCTCGGCATCGGTGCGCACGGCGGCGGCAAAGAACGCCGAATCCGAGAAGTTCTGACGGAGAACGGGTTCGGGGGCCATGCCTTCTCCGAGGTCCAGTGCCTTCCCGATGAACGCTCGCTTGTCCTTCGATTCCCCTCGACCGCGGGCGCGACGGGCCTTCTTGGCTGCGATGCGTCCCATCGAAGCCTCGGCGGGCGCGGCCTTGAGCTCACCGCTGGCGAAGCCTCTCGAGAACGCATCCTCCGCCGACTCTTCTTCAAGCTCATCGTCGGATGCCGAGGGCGAGTTGGCGGCCCAGCTCTGCCATTTCGACTGCGTGTCCATGAACAGCCCAAGACTCTGGATCGGATTGAATTGGATCGGCCATCCCGGAGGAAGTCCGTGACGCCGGTACTTTTTCCAACGCGGTGCGTGGAGATGGACGCCGCCGAATGTGAATCCGAGAGAGACGGTGAGGTTGGAATCCCAGCGCCCCCCTCCGTAAAACGTGCGGCGCTTTCCATAGAAGAACTTCCGGATGTCCGGGGTTCCGTCCGGACGAATGTAGGTGATCGACTTGTCGAAGACGCTGACGGCGAACTCCGCAGCGACCGGTCGACCTTGCGCGTCGCGACTCGTGATCTCGAGGACGGCGTCAGCGCCCGGCTGGTACTCCGCGTGGCTGAACTGCATCTGCACGTCGAGGAATCGATCCACGGGCGGAACGAAGATCTCGCGGTGAGCTTGGTAGGCACGACCTCCGTGAATCATCACGGCGTGGACAAAGACGTTCGGCGCATGGACCGCCGTGATGGGGAGCGCCAGCACGGTCGTGCGGCCCGTCACTTCGACGACGGACGTGGAGAGGATCTTGCGATCGGCCTCGACCGTCAGGAGGACCGACCCTTCGTCGAAGAGACTCGTCAGCATGAGGTAGGCCGTCTCGCCGGGCTTGTACTCGTCCTTGTCGGTGAGGAGTTCGACGTTCTTGACCTGAACCTCTCCCCCCTTGTACCCATCGGCGTGAACCCACATGCGCAACTCGCCGACGACGGGGTCGCCGAACTTATCTTGAGTCGTGTACCGCAGGGCGAAGCGGCCCGGCGCATCGGCAACCCACGAGACGTGACCGATGCCGTTCTCGGCGGTCTTCGCCTCCAGACTCTGGACCTGGAGCAACTCCTCTTCCAGTTCGTCGTTCACGAGACGACTCCGCACGCGGAAGACATCGAGGCGCCCCGTCGTCGCTTGGGGAGCCCCCTTCGGTGTCTTCGCCTGAAGCTCCGCCGCGACCGTCTCGCCCACTCGGTAGAAGCCTTTTGGCACGGAAACGTCGACGAAGAGAGCTCGACGGGGAGCCAAGACGCGACCACTTCCAGAAATCGTGCGGCGCGAGAGGTCGGTCACGTCGGCCTGGACCGCGAAGACGTGGTCCTCATCAGGGTATTTCTCAGCCCACGCCTTCGTGGGAATCGAAACCACCAGGCTCCCCTGCTCATCCAGAACACCCTCGCCCTGAAGCACGAGTTCTTGTCCCGGGCTGGGGAATCTGCGGAATCCGGTCCTCTCTCGGCGGCCGTAAAGCCAGCGATAGGGATCGGGACGAGAGAAGCGTGGAAACAGTCGCCGACGAAAGATCCGGTACTTGACCTTGCCCCCGGCAACGGGTGCACCGTAATAGTAGATCGCCTTCATCGTGACGGGAACGTCGGCGCCGAGCTTGAACTGCTCGTCGGGGCCGTCCACCGTCACCTCGAACTCGGGCTTTTTGTACTCCTCGACGGCGAATGTGTGAGAACCGAGGCGGCGCTTGCCAGAGACGTACTCGACCCGATAGGTGCCCAGCGGCGGCTCCTGGCCGAGATGGATCGATGCCGACACCGAGCCCGCCTCGTCGGTGGACAGCATCTCGTCGAAGATGACCTTGTTCTTCGTGTCCCGCACTTTCACGCGCACAGGGAAGTTCGACATGTTTTCGTATGTCGAGCCATCCCTGCGGCGGAGGTCGCCCACGAAATAGACAATCTGGTCGGGGCGATAGACCGGTCGATCGGTGAAGCCGTAGACGACGGTGGCAGCCTTCGCATCCTTGGCATCGAAGGTTTCCTCGAATCCGCAGAACGCGTACGACTCGCCCCGGACAGCGACGCTTTCGATATAGATCCAGTTGCCCTTGGCTGGTTCATGAGTACGACGCGCCAGCCCCTCCGCGTCGCTCACCTCCCAGGAGTACGTGATCTTCTGGTACCGTCCGAAGATGCCCCTCGCCCGATGGCGCTGACGGATCAGGACCTTGGCGGCGCTGACCGGCTTTCCGGTCATGGCGTCGACGACCTGAACCGTCGCATCCTCGCTCGAGATCTTCCGCACGAGGGCGAGATCGGTGACGACGACCATGGAGCGTTGAGAAACCTCGCCTCCCGAAACGTCCAGAAGGTAGGCCCCCTGGCCCGCGAGAGGCAATTCGACGGTGAGATCGTGATAGCGATGCTCACCCAGGTCGGGCGTCGCCCGCGAGACGGTCACGATCGGCCGCCGCTCGACGTAGCGATCGTGGAGACGCCCCGTCAGCAGTGACGGGATTTTCTGCAGCGACGCTTTGGGATTGGAAAGATACGCGCGGGAGCGCAGGAAGTCGGCCAGGTGAATCCTGTGCGCCGAAACGGTCACCTGAGTCAAGTTACGCGTCTTCAATGCAACCTTGACGACACCCCCTGGGAGAACCGTTTCCGGATTCCTGACGGAAAGCCGGGGATAGAGGATCTCCTGTTCGATCGCGGCCACATCGGACTTCCACAGACTCTTCGGGAAGCGCCTGCGAAACTCGGCGATCCACTTCAGAGCCTTCTCGTAATGCCCCCAGTCGTTGCAGATGCGAACGAGCGCATAGATGGAACTGTCGAGGATCTTCGCCTCGGGGTAGTCCCTGACCAGGCGAGGTAACAGGTCGAAGACGTTCTTGTCCCGAGGCATCTGAACGAGAACGGGAGCCTCGTCGGTTCCCCCGAGGCGAATGACCACGTCGATGCGATGGTCCTGCCGTAGGGTCTCATGAACGGCGGCCTGATCGAGCAGACGCTTGGCCCACATGGCCTCGAGGTGACGGCAACGGGCCGCCAACTCCATGGCGTCGAATCGACGGGCGAGCGTTTCGGCGCGTCGGTACCAGGCTTGAGGATCGGTGCCACCGTAGGAACCGATGTCGTGCTTGGCGAGATCCTCCAGGAATCGTTTCGAGGGTTCGAGTCCCTTCAGTCCTCCGACTTGGCCCATGAACGCTTCGAGGGCCTCGGCCATGGAGGTCATGGCGGCCACCGATTCCTCGACGAAGCGCTGCTGCTCCTGCTTCCCGGATTTCAATTCCTGGTCCGCAAAGCGGTCGAACACCTTGACGGCGCTCTCCAGGTCCTTCATTCCCGAGCGAAGATCATCAACGTAGGTGTAGTAGTAGGTGGCGCCCTGAATCCACTCGGTGCGGGAGACGATCTTGCCCTTCTTGTAGTAGTAGTGGGGCATCGTGAGGGCGATCTGGCCGCGGAGGGCCAGGACCCGCCCTTCCCAAATCGTCCCAAGAAAGAAAGGACGGTCCTTGGAGAAGTCCAGGTGATCGAGGGCCTCGTCCCACCTCTTCAAGCGACGGAGGCACTCGCCCACTTGCAGGTAGCACTCGGCCCTCTGGGGCAACGGTCTCGATGCCTGGGCAAGAGCAGCCCGGTAGGCTTTCAGCGCTGGCTTGTAGTTGTGCTTTTGAAAGGCGCTGCGGGCCTCTTCGAGTTGGTCCTGGACCCGACCCTCGGCCGCGACGTTGCGCAAACCCGTTGCGGCGGAGCCCACAAGAATCAAGCCCAAAACAACGCTGGCGATGATCTTCGACATGGCGGCACTCGTCCCCTTTGGATTACGGGGAGCTTGGACGCCGCCGGGGACCGAGGGTTCACAATTATTCCACGCCCATCGACCACGCCGGGGTCACCCGCCACGGTGGAGCGTCGGACTGGGCCGGGCGGGACACAATCAAAACTCGAGGGGAACGCTCATCCCACGATGATCGCCCCCCTCGAGCGCGGGTCAAAGGTCGAAGTGGACGCCCTGGGCGAGGGGGAGCTCCGTCGACCAGTTGATCGTGTTGGTTTGACGCCGCATGTACGCCTTCCACGAATCAGAGCCCGCCTCGCGGCCGCCTCCCGTGTCCTTCTCGCCACCGAATGCGCCGCCGATCTCGGCACCGCTCGTTCCGATATTGACGTTGGCGATGCCGCAGTCGCTGCCAGCCGCGGAGAGGAACTTCTCGGCGGTCCGGAGATTGAGGGTGAAAATGGCGGACGAGAGCCCCTGATCCACGTTGTTGTGAAGGCGGATGGCCTCTTCGTAGTCCTCAACCTCGAAGACGTAGAGGATGGGCGCAAAGGTCTCATCGCGGACGATCTTCATGTCCGGATGGGCCTTCACGAGGGTAGGCTCCACAAAAGACCCTGGACCTTCCACCTTGCCGCCTCCGTAGAGGATTTCCCCCCCCTCCTCCTTGGCCGCCGCCACGGCGCGCATCATATCCTCAACGGCACCCTCGTCGATCAAAGGGCCCATCAGCGTGTTCGGATCCAAGGGATCGCCGATACGCACCGACTTGTAGGCATTGACCAGCCGTGCCGTGAAGTCCTTCGCGATGCTCTTCTGCAGGAAGATCCGCCGGGTCGAGGTGCACCGTTGACCAGCGGTCCCCACGGCGCCGAAAAGGATCCCATGGAGGGCCAAGTCGAGATCAGCGTCCTCCATGACCAAGATGCCGTTGTTCCCGCCGAGCTCGAGGAGACTCCGCCCGAGCCGTTCCGCCACGCGCGCGCCCACTCGGCGGCCCATGGCGCAGGAACCCGTCGCACTGATGAGGGGAACACGGCGGTCTCCCGTCATGGGCTCTCCCACCTCCTCGCGCCCCCCGACGATCATGTTGAACACGCCGGGCAATCCGTGACGTTCCATCACTTCCCCCACGATGTTCTGGACGGCCACAGCGCAGAGAGGAGCCTTGTGGGAGGGCTTCCAGATCACCACATCCCCACACACCGCGGCAATCGCGGCATTCCAGGCCCAAACGGCCACGGGAAAGTTGAAGGCGGTGATGATGCCCACCGGACCCAGGGGATGCCACTGTTCGTACATCCGATGCAGGGGCCGTTCGCTCTGCATGGTCTTGCCGTAGAGTTGACGGGAGAGCCCCACCGCGAAGTCGCAGATGTCGATCATCTCCTGAACCTCGCCCTCACCCTCACTGAGGATCTTTCCCACCTCCATGGAAACAAGGCGGCCGAGATCCGCCTTCTTGGCCCGCAGGGCCTCGCCGATCTGACGGACGATCTCACCCCTTTCCGGGGCGGGCATCATCTTCCACTTGGAAAACGCCGCCAGGGCGCCTTCCATGAGGCTCTCATAATCGCCCCGGCCGGCCTTGGCCACCTTGGCGATGGCCTCGCCCGTCGCCGGATTCAACGACACAACCTCTCCCTTGGACTCATGGGAAAGCCAGTTCACGCCGTCATGGACGGCACCATTGCTCTGTGCGATCTTCAATCGGCTCAACATGTTCTTCGCTCCGGAATTCGACGTCCCACTGTGAGCGGACTCAGACTCGGGATCCAGGGATGGCAAAAAAAAAGCCCCCGTCGTTCGTCGACGGGGGCTGAATTATAAGCCCGGCGATAACCTACTCTCGCGTTTTTTGCACTACCATCGGCCCTAAAGGCTTGACTTCTGTGTTCGGAATGGGAACAGGTATGGCCCTTCAGGTATGGTCACCGGGCAACCGCTTCGGCCACGCCTTCAGCGCGACCTGAAAAAGAAGAATAGTGAGATCACCTTTGCGTCCGTCGTGCTTCGGAATCCTCAGCGCGATGAAAAATGGTCAAGCCAATCGGGCTATTAGTACCAGTCAGCTCAACACGTTACCGTGCTTACACACCTGGCCTATCAACGTGGTCGTCTTCCACGGCCCTAATGGGGAGAATTAGTCTCGCGGTGGGCTTCACGCTTATATGCTTTCAGCGTTTATCCTTTCCGAACATAGCTACCCAGCTGTGCCGCTAGCGCGACAACTGGAACACCAGAGGTTCGTCCACCCCAATCCTCTCGTACTAGGGGCAGATCCGCTCAATTCTCCTACACCCACACCGGATAGGGACCGACCTGGCTCACGCCGGTCTAAACCCAGCTCGCGTACCGCTTTAATTGGCGAACAGCCAAACCCTTGGGACCTTCTTCAGCCCCAGGATGCGATGAGCCGACATCGAGGTGCCAA
>DRQF01000293.1 GCA_011369445.1 Planctomycetota bacterium
GACCCCGCGGCGCCGGGATCAATGCCGGTTCCTTGGATGTCCTCTCCCTCGGGCAGGGCGGGAACGTTCTCCTCGGCTTCGGCGTCACGATCGCCGACGGGCCCGGTGAGGATCTCACCGTCTTCGAGAATCCCTTCTACTTTCCCATCGGAACCTTCAGCGCTTTCTCGGAGGCCGCTTTCGTGGAGGTGTCGACCAACGGGGTGGACTTCGCCCGATTCCCCAGTTCGTACGTGGGACCACCCGCGCCGCAGTCGGCCTTCGGGAGTCTGCCGGCCGGAACGTTTTCGAATCTTGCGGGTGGACTGCCCGTTTTGGCGAACACCGCGATTGGTCTCGGTGACGCCTTCGATCCCACCGTTTCAGGGGGAGAGGCCTTCGACCTGGCGGACCTCTATGGGGATCCGCTCGTGGCCTCCGGGGTGGTCGATCTCACCGCCATTCACTTCGTACGTCTCGTGGACGTCGTCGCGGGGGTCGACGCCGACTCCACCGGACAGCTCATCTACGACAACGGGGGCCTCGGCAGCGCGGACATCGATGCCGTGGCCGTCCTGCATCACACTGGGAACGTGAGTGCCTCGGGGCCAGCGGTCTCGATCTCCTACGATCCGGCCGGCCGCTTGCAGGTGGCGATCTCCGATCCCAACGGGCTTGGGGATCTCGACCCCGTTTCGTTTCGCGCATCGTTCGACGTCGTGCCGGTGACCGTTGCGAATTTCCAGGCGTTCTTCCCCTACGTGGCTGTGACGTCGACGTCGGTGACCTTCACCTCCGCCGCCGTCGTGCAGGGCCAAGGCGTCCTCGGCGTGCTCGCCGTGTCCGTGGCGGACCTCACGGGTACGCGTTCCTCCAGCCAGTTTTTCATTCAGGGTTGAGAGCTCGGGGGGGAATGCCCCCATTCGCTCGACCCTCCCTTCGTTCCAACTCGATCCACTTCACGGGAGAATCCACGATGTCAAGACGCTTGCTACCTTTGTTCCTTCTCGTTTCGATCATGTCCGGTCTCACCGCCCAGGAAGGGCTCATCGACCAGTACTTTGCCGCGGGCCAACGCGCCCTGCCCGCCGATCCCGCGTTTCTCGGTCGCGCCTTCGACGTGGCGCCCGACGGTCGCCTCGTGGTGGCGGTGGGTCTCGACATCTACCAGGAGGATGCCCCGGGCGCCGGCACCTACAGCTTGCTCGGGACCCTTCCGGGGACCCCGCCCATGTTCGGGCCGGCTTTTCTGAGAATCTCGCCTAATGGCTCCAAAGTCGCCTATGGCGACAACGCGGGAGGCGTGGGGATCTATGACCTTCCCCAGCTCACGGGGGCGGTCTTCAATGCGTCTCATTTTGACGCGACTTGGTTGGATGACGACCACCTGGCCATCACGGACTTCGGGGTGGTCACGCTTCTCGATGTGAACAGCACCGACCCCATGAATCCAGCCAATCCGATCCTCATCCAGAACATCGGCGGCGCTTCCGCCGGCATCACGTTCGACGCCGCGGGGAACCTCTTCACCGGAAACGGATTCACCATCGGGGGCCCCAGCGTCACGGGTGACATCAAGGTCTTCGACGCTCTCAGTTGGACCGCCGCCATCACCTCTGGCGTCCCTCTCGACTTCGAGAACGACGGACAGTTTCTCGGGAACGTGCTTTCCGCGTCGCCTCTCGGCTTCGACGGAAGGGGCAATCTTCTCGTGGGTGGGGGCGACGCCTTTGGCGGAGGAGCTTCCGGTTATGCGGCGGTGATCTCACGGGGCGCGGTGCGGGATGCTCTGGCCGGAGCCGGTGTTCTCGACCCCAACGATCCGATCAGAGCTCTGCAGCTGGACCCGAATCCTTCTTCCGGAAGTTTCTATTCGGTGACCTACGATCCCGCGAGCGGGGAATTGCTCTTGGGTGAATTCGGCGCGGCCTCGCTTTGGGTCTTCAAGCCGTCCAGCTATCCGGGATCCGGCGAGGACTTTTCGATGGCGGCCGGCGTGAACGGTCCGACTTCCCTCGAGCCGGCGAATCACATGGTGCAGGCGGGTGACACGATCGTGTTGGAACTCTCCAGTCCTCTCGGCGGCAATGCGGGGCTTCTTCCCCTCGTGATGGCCCAGGCCCACATGGCGGGAACGAACTTGGTCGGTCCGGCTCTTTTCCCCTCCCTGCATCTGGATTTTTCGGCGGGCGCCATGTTCCCGATCGGGCTTTTCGTGCCGCCCGCGGTGCTTCTGCCCGCCGGGGGAGTGCAGAGCTACGCTTTCACGGCGGCCTCGGGGCTAGGCGGCCTGGCCGTTCGCGTGCAGGCCTTGGTGGGCACGCCGCTGGCGGGCAACGGCTTCTTCAGCGCCACCAACGCTCAGGAGTTCATCTTCTAACCTTTCCATGACGCTGCCCTCGGCGGTTCGAGACACCCCGAACTACTTCGAGACGAGGATCGCGGAGTCTGCAAAGAGGTCGACGAAGGCGGCGAGATGCTCCTTGCCTTTCAGCGCGAAGCCCACCCATCCCCCCATCCCGGCGGGCTTCGCGTTGAAGTAGAGTCCCTTTGTCAGCAATCCCGTTCCAACCTTCAGTCGCTGCATGAGGCTGATGTCGACGAATACAGTTTCCTCAGTCGCTTCAGCCAGATGGGTGATGAAGGTCTCGAGGTCGTCGAGGGTGGTGTCCGGGGCCGTCAGAAACTCGGAAAGGGCTTCGCTCACGGGACGATCGCACAACGAGAAGCGCTTCTTGATGACGTAGGCGCTGCCCACGAACTCGTTGATCCGCGTGGGGATCATGAGGGCATACCTGCGGGTGCAGACCAAACAGCCGTCGCCGATGCCGGGGCGGCCCACGTAGGTCGTCTTGGGATGGAAGGCGTAATCACGCCCGAGTTGGATGGCCATGGTCTATTCGTCCAGAATCATATGTGACTCTCGACTTATCGGACCGCGGCCGTGGAAGGACCTACCGACGAATGAAAACCCATCCGCCCCATGGTGCCAATGCGGTCGCGGCCCGAGATCGTGGTCCCGGGCCGCGAGCTGGCGTGGTTGACCTACTTCGACTTTTCGAAGAATCCCTCGAATGAGAATTCCGGTTTGCCCGTGCCCACGAGCCGTGTCGTGCGGATGTGCATCGCCGATCCATTCTTCTGGTACCTGAGGATCGTTCGGTTGGCCATGGGTTGACCCGCAAGGACGCCCGTGCTGACGAAGACCACCGATCCGTCATCGAGGATGCGGGCGTCCTCGACCATGAACTCGCCGGAGTTGCTCAGGGTGAAGGACTTGTAGCAGTTGTCCTGATCGCTCCAGCCCATGTAGACATATCCCTCGTAGACGAAGGGCGATCCCGGCGCCGGGTCTCCGACGATGTGTCCCATCTGGATGTGGCCGCCGAGAATGCGTGAGATCGTCTCCTTCCCGCTGACGGGCATGGCGGCCATGCCGGGCATCGGGACCACCGAGCCCTTGCGCAGGATCCAGACTCCGGAGTCGTCGCGGAGCCGCTTCATGGCGGGATCGGGGGCGGCCATCGCGAGTTTCACGGTCGAAGGGGTGACTTCGAAGCCCTTGCCTCCCCGCCTCATGCCACCGTTCACGTGCAAAAACGGCGAGGCGCCCGCCACCGCGCGCTCGATGCGAAAGATGTAGAGATCCTTGGTGGCGAAACGGGTCCTCCATGTTTCGGTGACGGACTGCCCTTCCTCCATCATGGATTGCGACCCTACGATGAGGTTGTCCTCGGCCCACAGAATACGTTGCATCGATGGGCTGCCCGCGTTGCTGAAGCTCATGACGCGGTACTGCTTCGTGGCTTGGTCGTAGCCGTAATAGGATCGGAAGATCAGGGGCGGCGCGCCCTCCATCGCAAGGTCGATGCGCATGTCTTCCTGATAGGCCCATCCTCCGAGCACCTTCTTACAGGTCGAATGAGCTGTCCATTTCACGGGGTCCTCATCTGCGGAGGCGCGGACGAGACCGTCGCCTTCCCAGTTCCCCACCAACTTCTCATATCGCCCCAACTCCTTCGGCGGGGTCATCATCATGTCGTCCTGCGCCGGCATGAAGGGGGTTGCGATCAGGGTGGCCAGCAGTGCGAGTCGAAGGCTATGCAGACGCATGGGAGGGTCTCCTTGGCTAACGGATTGAAGGATCGGTCGATGGGCGCGGGGCCCGGGACACGCGCGACCCACATCATAACCCGTTCTCCAAGAAAAGGACGGTTCCCAAGGTGGGGGGGGAGGCCTTCGATGGCCTCCCTCAAATCCCTTGGAGCGGACCTGTCGCGTCCGCGAAGGTCTCGGCGCCGCAGCCGAATCCGCGGAGCAAGGTCAGGTAGAGGTTGGCCAGCGGTGTGTTCTTCGGGAACCGAAGGTGCCGCCCTGGGTGCAGGAGTCCGCCCGCGCGGCCGGCGAGGAGAATGGGAAGCTCGTCGTGGTTGTGGCGATCTCCATCCGAGATGCCCGAACCGAAGAGTACGGCGGACTGGTTGAGGAGCGAGCCCTCGCCGTCATCGATTGTGGCGAGACGGTCGAGGAAACGCTTGAATTCTTCCACGTGGAAGCGATCGATGCGCCGCAACTGTGCGAGTTTGTTCTCATCCTCGCCGTGGTGGGAAAGATCGTGATGCCCCTCGGAGATGTCCAGGTGGGGGAAGGTCACATTGCTACCCGCGTTCCCCAGCATGAACGTCGCCACGCGCACACGGTCGGTCTGAAGGGCGAGAGCCAGGATGTCGTACATCCGGCGGATCCTGTTTCGTCGGCCGCCGCCTCCCTGGAGCACCCGTTCCGCGCCTTCGGGCAGATCCACGTCATCTCGATCGGTTTGGAGCTTCTTCTCCAACTCCCTCACGGCGTCCATGTATTCGGCGAGCTTGGCCCGGTCCTTGCCTCCGAGTCGACGCCTCAAATCGTTTGCATCCTCGAGCACGAGATCGAGCAGGCTGCGCCTTCGCGCGGCCATCTCACGTTTGGCGGCGGCGTCGAGAGCCGCATTCGGGTCGCCGAAGAGGCGTTTGAAAACATCCTTGGGCCGCGTCGCCTTGGGCACGGGAGTCCCCGGCGCTTTCCACGAGATGTTGTTGGTGTAGGCGCAACTGTATCCGGAGTCGCATGAGCCGGCGCGGCGGCCCCGGTCCACGCCCAACTCCAGGGACGCCAAGAGGGTCTCGCCTCCGATGCGCCGGGCGAGGACTTGGTCGACCGAGACGCCGGCCTGGATGTCGGCGCCGCCGGTTTTCCTCGGATGGGACGCCGTGAGAAAGCTGCCTGCCGCACGGGCGTGATCACCGGGACCGTCGCCGTGGGGGCGCGCCCCGTCCAAAGTGAGTCCCGACAGAACGGTCACGTCCCCCCGGCGATCCTCGAGAGGGCGGAGGGAGTGGGGGAGAGCGAAGGACTTGCCCTCTCGATGGGGAAACCAGTCGTCCGTTTTCACCCCGTTGGGGGCGAATACGAAGACCGCTCGGAGAGGACGCCGGCCCGAGTCTCCGCGGGCCGGCGCCATTGCGTCCAAGAACGGCAGCGCCAAGCAAGCCCCGGCACCCTTGAGGAAAAGCCTTCGATCGAGTCGCAAACCGCGGAGAACATGGGGCATGATCGTGCTCCTCTCAGGGCGCCGTGTTCCGGAGTCGAAATGCGTCGAGGCCCACAATGGCCAGCACGACGTCCTCCAGCGTCGCATCCAAGCCGGGGAGGCGGCCCGCGGCCGCTGCCAGTTGAACACGGTCGGCGGGCCCGGCCTCTCTTCCCACTCCGTAGAGGAAGAGTTTGTGCAACAGGCTCCTCGTCAGCCCGTCGTGCTCAGTGAGAACGGCGTCGAGCTCGGCCACTCCGTCGATCTCGCGTCCCCCCGGGAGTTCGCCTTTGGCGTCGATGGCGTTCCTACCGTCTCGATCACGCCACCGGCCGACAGCGTCGAAGTTCTCGAGGGCGAATCCCAGGCCGTCCATGCGCTCGTGGCACGATGCACATTCCGGCTGGGCGCGATGGGATTCCAGTTTTTCTCTGAGGCTCCTCGTGCCCGTGACCTGGGACTCGTCGAGACGGCTCACGACGCCCGGTGGGGGCGGTGGGGGAGGGGCGTCCATGAGATTCTCGAGAATCCATTTGCCCCGTTTGACGGGAGACGTCCTGGAGGCATGGGACGTGAGCGTCAAGATGGCGGCCTTCCCCAACAGCCCGCGCCTGCGATCATGGGACCATTCGTGGCGCTGGAAGTCCTCCCCCACGATCCCTTGCACGCCGTAGTGCCGGGCCAGGCGTTCGTCGAGAAACGTGGTCTTGCTCTCGATCAGTGCTCGGATGGGCCGGCGTTCCTTCAGGATGAATCGGAAAAACAGCTCCACCTCCCGGGACATCGATTTGCGGAGTGCGTCGTCGAAACGAGGAAAGAGCTTCGCGTCGGGAGTGGCGTCCTCCAGATTCCGGGTCTCCAGCCATTGGCCGGCGAACCCGCGAGCGAGTGCTTCGGAACGGTCGTCGCGGAGCATGCGACGAGCTTCGGCGAGAAGAACCTCCACCCGTCCCAGCTCTCTTCGTCTCGCCCTCTCGAGGAGCACCTCATCGGGAGGGGCGCTCCACAGAAAGTAAGAGAGTCGACTTGCGAGAGCGTAGTCACCCACGGGTAGGACTTTGCGGGTGCGTCCTCTTGCCCCCGGCTCGACCCGGAAGAGAAAGTGAGGGGACACGAGGAGCGCTGTGAGAACGTCTCTCATGGCTTCGCCGAAACTTCTCCCCTTTTCCGTCTCGCGGACGAGAAAACGAGTGAAGCGGCGTACCTCGCCGATACGGGCCGGTCGCCGCCAGAGATCCAGGATGAGGGGCGGCAGAATCTTTCGTGCCCGCTGACGCGTCGGCGATTCCGGACGGTCATGGGCGAAGATCCGTCGATGAGCTGCCGGAAGGGGGATGGGATCCGTGGGGCCTTTCACCTCCACCCAGTCGACGTAGAGGTTGCGGTCTCTTTGCGACGGGTCTTCGGCCTCGGGCTCGTAGAAGTCGTTGAGGAACGTCACGGCCAGCCGATGCCGGCCCTTGGGCAGGCGAATTCGAATGACACGTTCTCCCGGACTTGCGCGTCTTTCCGGCACCTCCCAGACCTGCAGTCGCTTGCGATCCAAGGAAAGAGCCATTTTGGCTGGGTCGTCACCCGCCTGGTCACCGAATGCTCTCACGGTGATGACATAGTCGCCATCCCGTGGGAGAACGACCGGGGCGGACACGGTTCCGCGGGAGTAGAGCCTCGCCACGTCGCCCTGGCCCACGGCATCCTCGAGTTGCGACGACATCTCCTCGCCCTCGATCCTCCAAACGGGAGGGTGTTCGGGATCCTCGAGGGAGATGGCCCGTCGGGCCAAGTCCTCTGCCGCGTCGAGATACGTCTCCATGTGGAGGAGGGAGAACGACATGGCATCGCCCATGTTGTCGAAGCCGTAACCCAGGTTGTCGGCGGGAAAGGCTGCCGATTTCTCGGTGACGAGACCAAGGCGAGCCGCCGTGGTTCGATCGTATTCGAAACGGGAAAGCCGTCTCAGCGTGACACGGCCGGGCTCCCCAGCCTGGGTCTTCGCGGCCCGCGCGAGGAGGGCGTCGATGCTCGCCACGAAGCCTTTGCGCTCCGCGGAAGAGGGGAGCGTCTCGTCCGCGGGCGGCATCTCCCCCCGGATCACTCGATTGCGGGCCTCCCTCCATCGGTCCAGATCGTGTAGCCCCGGAGCGACCCACCGGAGGGCCGAAACGTCGAGTCCCGCTTCGGGAGCTGTGCCTCCATGGCAGTCGACGCAGAATTGGTCGAGGAAATCCCGGGGATTCTGAGCCGAAAGGGATTGACCGAACTGAACGACGAGGAGGAGCCCGAAGAGTTGGAAGAGACGGTGGGTCATAGGGTTGCAGTATAGCGATCTCCCGCGAAGCGACCGTCGATTCTTTCCGGGCGGAAAATCCTGATTTTTTTCGACCGCTTTCGAGATGAAATCCGCTCAGGGGAGTACCCCCCTTCGGTTGTCGATCGCAAGCCCTGGCTGGGTTGGAAGGACGGGGTGGTTGCGCCAACACGCCCAGCGCCGCCCCTTGAACTCCGGTGAGCCTCGAGGTCCCCACGCCCTTGAGGTTCGCCGGTTTTTTTTATGTACCGGGGGATTCTCCCCGGCGGCTGGGCAGGACGGGGCGGAATCTTCCGCGGATGGTCAGGCCCTCGTGCTCGTTCTCCTCACGGGTTCGAACCGCGCTGTGAAGTGCCTCAGCCAAGGGGCCTCTTCAACGATTCTGAGCCCCTGGAGCGTCTCTGCGCGCTTCACCACCTCCAGGATCACCTCGATCACGTAGTCCATGTGAGATTGGGTATAGGTCCGCCGGGGAATCGCGAGGCGAACCAACTCCATGGGGGCCGGAATCTCCCCACCGTCCGGGGACTTCTTGCCGAACATCACCGACCCGATCTCACAGCCCCGCACGCCACCGCTCAGGTACAACGCGGTTGCCAAGGCTTGAGCCGGATACTGATGAGGCGGAATGTGGGGGAGGAGGGCCTTGGCGTCGATGTAGACGGCGTGCCCCCCCGGAGGTCGAACGATGGGGACTCCCGCCTCCGTGAGCGAGTTCCCCACATAGGCGGTCGACCCGATGCGGTACCGGAGATACTCCTCGTCCAGGACCTCCTTCAAACCCTGGGCGACGGCGGCGAGGTCGCGTCCCGCCAATCCCCCGTAGGTGGGAAAGCCCTCGGTGAGAATCAAAAGATTGCGGCATTGACGGGCCAGCTCTTTGTCATTCATGGCCAAAAAGCCCCCCATGTTCGCAAGTCCGTCCTTCTTGGCCGACATCGTGCAGCCGTCGGCCAGCGCAAAGACGTCCTTGGCGATTTCCTTGGGGGTTCGACCGCTTTGCCCCTCCTCCCGTTCGCGGATGAACCAGGCATTCTCGGCGAATCGGCAGGCGTCGAGGAAAAAGGGGATGCCTGATTCTCGGCAGATGGCGGAGACCTGGCGGAGATTCTCCAGGCTGACCGGTTGCCCGCCCCCGGAGTTGTTGGTGATGGTCATCATGACCAACGGGATTCTCTCCTTGCCATGCTCCGCAATGCAGGCTTTCAAGGCCTCGACATCCATGTCGCCCTTGAAGGGCGCTTCGACGGCCGGATCGAGCCCCTCCTTGCGCACGAGATCCACGGCGACGGCGCCCTGATACTCGATGTTGGCGCGGGTCGTGTCGAAATGGGTGTTGTTCGGCACGACGTCTCCGGCGTTCAGCAGGGTTGCGAAAAGGATCTTCTCCGCGGCACGACCCTGGTGAGTGGGGATGATCTCGGAGAATCCCGTGATGTCTCGGACGCAGTCCGCGAAATCGTGGAAAGAACGGCTTCCCGCATAGGATTCGTCGGCATCCATCATGGCTGCCCACTGGCGGGACGACATGGCGCCGGTGCCGGAATCCGTGAGCAGATCGATCGTCACGCGGTCCGCGTCCAATGCAAAGAGGTTGTACCCGGCATCGCGGAGGGCTCGCGTGCGTTCCTCGCTCGTCAACAGAGGGATCGATTGGGTGGCGTAGATCTTGAAAGGCTCGATGACCGTCTTGAATTTCATGGGGTGACTCCTCGAGGCACGTCCTTTGCAACTGGCGGGCCGTCCCGGAGATGAATCATGAGCGATGAGTTACGAGCGCGGTGTCGGGCCCTGAAGGCTCTCGTGGGAAACACGCCCCTTTTGGGCATTCGATGTACTTGGGGAGGGCGGGCCTACACGATCCACGCGAAGCTCGAGACCCTGAATCCCACGGGTAGCGTCAAGGATCGCATGGCCCTCCAGATCCTGGAGGAGGCCATCGAGTCGGGGGCGATCGACGAAGAGTCCACCATCGTGGAGGCGACCAGCGGCAACACCGGCATCGCTTTCGCGTCCCTGGGCCGCGCTCTCGGGCTGGCGGTCCGTATCTACATGCCGGACTGGATGAGTCGGGAACGCAAGCAGTTGATGGCATCGTTCGGCGCCGACGTCGTTGACATCACCAAGGATGAAGGGGGATTCTTGGGGAGCATCCGGAGAGCCCGCGAGGACGGTGCCTCCGATCCCCACGTATTCTTGCCGAGCCAGTTCGAGAATCCGGCCAACGCCCGGGCGCATTCACAGGGGACCGGTCCGGAGATCCTTCGGCAGCTGGAAGACCAGGGGCTTCGCCCCACGGGGTTCGTGGCGGGTGTCGGCACCGGCGGGACCGTCATGGGCGTTGCGGAGGTGTTCCGGCCGATGGGAGCCACCGTTCATCCTCTGGAGCCCAGCAACTCCCCCACGTTGAGGACCGGGCATCGCGTCGGCGCTCACCGCATCCAGGGCATCAGTGACGAGTTCATCCCGGAACTCCTTCGCCTGGACGAGCTGGACTCCATCGTGGACGTGGATGACGGCGATGCCATCCTCATGGCGCAGAAACTCTCCTCGGTCTTGGGGCTCGGTCTCGGCATTTCCTCGGGCGCGAATTTCCTGGGAGCCCTTCAGGTCGCCCGAGAGCAGGGCGAAGGCGCCGTCGTTGCCACGGTCTTCGCCGACAGCAACAAGAAATACCTCAGCACCGACCTGTTTCGGGAAGAATCCATTCAATCCGATCACATCACCCCGGATGTGGAACTCTTGAGCTTTTCCGCCCGGCGTCACGATCCTCGTGGGTGAGCGGATCGAAACCCTCTGGTCGCAGAGGGGTTGAAGAGTGACAATGCAACCTCGCAATGGGTCAGCGGTGCAACGCGCAAGGGGGAGGACGTGTCTCGAGACTGGAAAGGGATCTGGCGCAAGCCACGGCGAGGGCGCGGTCGCTCGCTGACAGCCCTCCTGCCCGAGGCGGTCGAGGGTGGCGGGGCCGTTCTCGAACGTGAACTCGAAATGAAGTCCGTGCGTTCGCCCGTGGCTGCGCGGGCTTTGGCGCGGCTGCTCATGAAGGAGGAACGATTCGCCAAGGCGTCCGAGACTCTTGTTCTGGCGCAGGCTCGTTTCCCCAGCGACGAGGGACTGAAGCTCGAGGCCGCCCTCTGCACCCGCCGGCGCTGGGCGCCCGTGCAACGAGGTTTTGCCCACCTCGCGGACAAGGACCCGAGCTCCGCACGCCGGGCGTTCCTCGCCGCGATGGCCGAGATCGGTGAGCGGGTGCCCCTCGATGGTCTCCCTCGCGTTCTCGTCGGCATCGGTTGGGCGGAGCGCGATCTCGGTCATCCCGCCATTGCGTTGGCGGCTTTCCTCCGGGCGCATCGTGTCGACGCGACGGCCTTCGAACCCCTCTTCGGGGCCGGCCTCGCCCTGCGCGATCTCGGAAGAGAGGAGGAGGCACGTATCCGTCTGGCCCAGGCCGCGCATCGCAATCGCTTGGCCTCCGCGCCCCTTGCCTTCATCGGCTGGTGTCACTATGAGCTCGGCCGATGGGAGGCGGCTGAGCGAGCGTTTCGGGCGGCGCGACGGGTTGGCCCTCAAGACCCGGAGGTCCTTTGGGGGGCAGCCTGGTGCGCCTGGCGGCGCGGCGACGACACTCTTGCCCTGGATCGATTCCGGGACGCCCTCGCTCGGGCATCTCACCGCTCTCTCGACGACTTGGCCGAACTCATTCTGCACGATGAGGCGTTTCGGGAGTTGGCCGAGGACTTGGCGCGCGCGGCTCGTCGAGACGGCCGAGGCGCTCTTGCGCTCGACGCCGCGCGTCGCGCAGGGGCCCGTGAACTCGAGGCCAGTCTGCTCCTCGAGCAGGATTCCCTGGAGGATGTGCTCGCCTTGGAAGGCGCGACTCTCCCCTTCGTGCGCGCTCGCCTGCGCGCGGCGCTTCGCCTGAAGGACGGCGAGCGGGCCCTTGCGGAGGCGAACCGCCTTCCGGATCCAGAGCGTTCCGTGGCCCTGGGAGAGGCCCACCTCCTCATGGGTGACGAGGAGGCCGCTCTCGAGGCCTGGGCGCGGGGCGCGGCGGAGGGTGAGCCGGACGCCTTGCACCGTCGCGCGGAATTGCTTCGCCGTCGGGCGCGACGCCCACTCCTCGCCTTCGAGGAAGCGAGTCCGCCCGTGGCCGAGGCGGAGGGCGCGATCGCCCGCGAAGCCGTCCTCGTCGCTCAGGCCCGCCGATTGGCTCGATCGGGTGACGTGCCCGGGGCCTTGGCCCGCCTGGAGGGCCTGTCCGGCCCGTCGGCCCGTGCATGCCGGGAGGAGATCGTTCCGACGCCCGAGGCGACGACGGGGCGGGGACACCTCGCGGCGCGGCTGGCGGGGCTTCGCCCCCGCGGACGACCTCCCCGAGATTCTTGGGGTCGGTGCGCCAGGTACCTGGCGCGTCCTTCTCGGCGTACACTCGGCCGTCTGAGGAGAGTCTTGCAGCGCTACCCCGACGACCCGCTCATCCAAGCGGCTTTTCGCGTTCTCGACCGCAAGTTGGAGACCCGATGATGAACGATGCGCCTCGGTCCCGTCTTCGCCTGAAGAAGGACCTGGATCTAAGGGATGAGAACGGGAAGACGCTGGCCCTCGATCCGACGAGCGGCCGTGTCTTTCTCCTCAATGCGACGGGGAGGATGGTGCTAGACGCCCTGAAATCCGGCACGACGCGTGAGAGCCTTTTGGAGAGCCTGGAGACCGCCTACCCGGACGAGGATCGCGACCGATTGGAGTCGGACCTCCATCGCGTTCTCCTCGACTTTGCAAGGGAAGACCTGATCGATGCCTCTCATCTGTGAGAATACCGTTGTCGCGGTGACGGGCCTGGATGCGGGAGCCAATCCCCATCCCGGCGCCGAGGTCGCCCTGGCACTCAGGGCCGATCCCGACTTCAAGGGGCGCATTGTGGGCCTCGTCTACGACACGATGGTGACCGGCGGTTGGATGGACGATCTCTTCGATGAAATCCATCTTGCGCCCTGGCCGGGTGACGACGAGGCCATGTGGTTGCGCCGGCTACTCCACCTCCGCCGCAATGCCGGGATCGACGTGATCCTCCCGTGTCTGGATTCCGACGTCCCCACTCTGGCCCGTCTGGCCCCACGACTGCGTGCGGAAGGGCTGCACGCCCTCATGCCGTCCGAGAAAGCGGTGAAGTCGCGATTCAAGTGGAACCTCTCCGAGCTCGCCAGGAGGGTCGGGGTCTCCACGCCAAGAACCGCCGTGCTCTATGACGCGGATCAGATCCACCCCTTGGCCGGCTGGAGATTCCCCGTTTTCATCAAGGGGGCCCTCGCCGACTGCCGCAAGGCCCATGATCGAGAGGAGGCGGCCTATCTGTTTCGTGCGATGGCGCGACGGTGGGGGTATCCGGTTCTGATTCAGCAACCTCTTGCCGGTACCGAATACCTGATGACGGGTGTGTGTGGCCGGCCCGGTGTCCCGCATGGTGCCTTTGTCGTGAAGAAGGTTCGCACGACGGATCTGGGCAAAGCGGTCGCTGGCGTGACCGTGGACCATCCCCACGTTATGGATCTGGGGCGTCGCCTGCTCGAAGAATTGGAATGGGTCGGACCGTTCGAGGTCGAGTTCTTGGAGGATGCGGGCCGCGAGGACTTTCATCTCATCGAGATCAATGGGCGTTTTCCCGCCTGGATTTCCTTCGCCGCCGATCTGGGGTTGCCCATCGTGACGGACGCGGTCCGGTTGGCTCTCGGTGGTGAAGTTCCCCCCCGGTTGCCTCCGCCGGCCGGTCTCCATTTCTCACGGACGTTCCGGTCGGTCCGCGGCCGTGTCTTGGACAGTCCGGCCCTCCGAGCTGCGGCTCGGGTCGAGGCCGCGGAGAACAGAACACCATGAAGAACCTTGTGAGCATCGCCCTCGTCGCCTTTCTGTGTGGCGGCGCATGGGCCCAGAGTTCCCGAAAGATGGGGCTGACGGGTTGGGACTACTTCCAACAGAAACGCTACGCGGAGGCTCTGGAACTTCTGGAGAAGGACCACCGGATGTGGCCGAAGATCCACGAGATCGTGGACGGAATCGGTTGGTGCCACTACTTCCTTGGGCACATCGATGAGGCCGAGCGCTGGTTCAAGAAGGCTCTCGAGCTTGAAGAGGACTACCGGTTTTCGAAGATGGGCCTCGAGGCGGTGGCTCGGGCTCGGCAGAAGCCTCTTCGAACCGCTCAGGGATTGCTGGAGGCCGGGCGCTACGCGGAGGCCGAGAAGGCCTTCTCGGAGTTGATCGCCGACAAGGGCAACAGGGGCGAGGACGTCCAAGTGGAGGCCCTGAATGGTCGCGGTTACGCCCGGTATCACCTGGGCCGCTACAACGAAGCGATCAAGGATTTCACCCGCGCGCTCCGGATCAGAAAAGACAATCCGGGAAGTCTCATCGGGCTCGGCTACGTTCAGTACGCCCGTCGGCGATGGAACGAGGCCGAATTGGCTCTCGAAAAAGCTCTCGAGATCCAACCGGATCACCTGCTCGCCGCCTTGACTTATGCCTGGTGTGCCTATCGTCGGGGGCGCTTCGATGACGCCGAGCGACGATTCGAGACGATTCTCGAGACCCACCCCTCGTCCTGGGGAGCGTGGCTGGGCTTGGGTTGGGCCCGCATCAAACGTCATCGCGAGTCCCAGGCCCTCGAGGCGTTTCACAAGGCCTTGGAACTGTCTCCCCAAGCGTTGACGGCCGACCTCGCCGCCTGGATTCGGGCGGACGAGAAGCGGCAGACGCTCTGGATTCCCTACGGTTACTCTCTCATCGAAGCCGGCTCCTACGCCGCGGCTCTGGGAGTCTTCCGATCCCTGCCACCGAACGTTGCGGCTCGGGACGCGGCTTTGGGCGAAGCCATCGCCTCATTGAACCTGGGTGACAACCTGGGGGCCTTGCGCGCGGCCAAGGGGCTTCTTGACCGTGGTCTCGACCCGGTGCGCGCCCTGCTCACGCCCCTCAATAGCGGGAAGTCCGCCAAGGTGCAGGTCTCCGCCAGCACCGTGGCCGGATGGGCGTCCTTGCGTCTGGGCGATCTGGACGAGGCCAAAGCCTTTTTCGATCAGGCCCAAGCGTTGCCGGGCAAGTGGCCGGATGCCCTCACCGGACTGGGATGGGTGGCTCTCGCCGAGCGTGCCTACCCCGCTGCGGAGAACTACTTCCGAGGAGCACTTGGTCTTCTGCCTGACTATCCGGGCGCCGTGCAGGGCTTGGCCAAGGTCAAGGCCTGGAGGTATCAGGACTATGACCGAGCGTGGACGGCCCTCAACGCCGGGGACTTGGATCGCGCGGAGAGCATTCTTCAGGCGCTCCGCGTGGACTCTTCCGGACGATTTCCCGCCGCGCGTTCGGATTTGATCGACTATTCCCTGGGGAAGATCGCGGAGCTGCGCGGTCAAGCCCGTCAGGCGGAAAAACTCTACGCGGCGGCGCTGGAGAAGAACCCGGCTCTCGTCGAGGCGCGGGTGGGTTTGGGGTGGGCGTGGTTGACGTTGGCGCGCTACCAGGAGGCCATCGACGTCCTCGAGAAGGTTCTCCCCGTGCGCCCCGCGGACCCGCGGATTCCGCGGATGATCTCGAGGGCGTTGGTGGAGATGGGAAAGGCGGACGAAGCCGTTCGTCGTCTCGAGGGCTGGGTGAAGGCCTTTCCCCGCGACCCGGAGCTCAATGAACGCCTGGGAACCCTTCTGGAGGGGTTCGGCCGGCGGGTCGAGGCGCGCATCGCCTACTCCGCTGCCTTGAGCGCCGACCCGGACCGCCTCTCGAAGAAGCAGTTGTCGGCCCTCCTCGCCCAGAAAGAGTACTTCCCCCTCTACGGTGTGCGGGCGTGGGCTCTCTATTCCCGGGGGCGCTATGCGGAGGCGCTGCGGGACTTCGAGAAAGCGCATGAACTCGAGCCGGGCGAGGTCGGGCACTTGAAGGGGCTCGCTCTCACGCTGGCCGCGCTTGGCCGACTGAAGGAAGCGGTGAAGCAAGCCGATGCTTACATGAAGCATCTCGGGAAGTCCCCCTCCGATCTCGCGGAGCGGCGAAGTCTTCTCGTGACCTTGGGGTGGCGGGCGTACGGCGCCGGGGACTACAAGCGCGCTCTCGACATCTTCCGGGGTGTGCGTAAGAAGGACGGCGAGGACACGGCCGACCTTGCCAACGCTTTGGGCTGGACGTGGCTCCGGATGAACAAACCGCTTCGCGCCCGGGAATGGTTCTTGAAGGCCCTGGCCCAGTCGCCGCGTTTGGAGTCGGCGCTGGCGGGGCTCGAAGCGGTGAAGGGGGCGCTGAACCCATGAAGAGATGGATCGTCGTGGACGCCTCCGACGGGCCGGAGAGCGGAGGGGGGGCAGCGCTTGCGCGTGCCCTTCGCCGCCGTGGCGTCGAGCATGAGGCCTGGATTCTCGATTCCCACGCCGGCGGCGCCCCCGCGGGGAGCCGCTGTGTGGCGTCGGGAGCCTTGGCGCGAGCTCTGAAGACTCTGGACGACGATTCCCGCGTCGTGCCCGGGAGTCTCGAAGCCCTGCGTGAGCTCCGATCGGCGCTGGATGAACTCGGAAGCGATGCTCCGAAGTCCCTGCGCCGCCTCCTGGATGAGCCGTCGGGGCGAGCGGCACTGTTTGCCGCGTCGCGGTGGCAACTGCCGCACGCTCCTTTCGCTCTCATCGAGCGACCGGAGAGGGAGGCCATGAAAAGAGGGTTCGCTGCCAGCCATCTGATGGGAGACGACGGCCGCGTGCGGCCCGTCGCGGACGGCGAAGCCGCGTGGTTTGAATCGAGGGCGCTCATCCGCGGGGAAGGGGCGCCGGCGGTGCTTGTGGGCATGCCCGGCGCCGCACTCCACGCCATCGCGATGATCGTGAAAGACGGGCAACCGGCGGCGGCGGGCGCGGTCGTCGTGGACGAGGGCGCACCGCTCGCGAGGGCGGCGCTTGCGAGGAGTGTCCGGCCGAACGGTCTCCGCACTTTCCTCTCCAAGGTCGCTCGCCGTTTCGACGTCGATGGCATCAAGACGGTTTGGGCCGTGTCCGCGCCGGGAGAGGAGGATCTTTTGCTCATGACGGCTCACCCGACGCCCCCCGATTGGCTGGAATTGTTCGGAGCCGACGGTGGGGTGCTCGTGGGAGCTCTCCTCGATGACGACGGGGCGAGGAGTGAGACCAAGCGGTTCCCCTTGCTCTCCGCCGGGCTCTACCATGCGTCGGTCCCCGTCGACGAACGATTGGATGAAACGCTGATACTGCAACGCCTGGAGGAATCGGAATGACCACGGACTACGAAGCGCCTCGTCTCATGGCCCTGGACGGGCCGCTGGGATTGAAGCCGCCGCACCGGGGGCGAAGAGCGGACGACGCCGGGGATGCAGCCAAGGCCTTGGACCGTCTCGAGCGTCACGGGTCTCCCCTCATGGTCTTTGACGGCGACGTCTTGAAGGACAGCTACGAGGGTTTCCTCGGGGCGTTCAGACAGCACTGGCCCAGGACTCGGGTGGCGTATTCGGTGAAGACCAATTACCTCTCCGCCATCGTTGGGCTGATCCATCACCTCGGTGCGACGGTGGAGGTGGTCAGTGGGTTCGAGTACGCCATATGCAGGCGATTGGGAATCCCCGGATCGGAGATCCATTTCAACGGGCCGTGGAAGCGTTCCGACGAAATCGCGGAAGCCTTCTCTCAGGGATCGCCCGTGAATCTGGATAACCTCGACGAACTCCTCCGTACCGAGGCGATCGCCGAGAAAGTCCCGGGGGTCCACACGGTGGGCATACGGGTCAACATGGAGGTGAGCTATCCGCCATGGGATAAGTTCGGATTCAATCTCACCAGTGGTGATGCGCTTCGCATGGCTCGGAGGATCGCGGGGAACGACCGACTTCGACTCGGCGGTCTTCACATGCACATCGGCACGTACATCCCCAACCCGGATCAGTACCGAAAAGGCGCCGAGGCGCTGGTGGAGCTCGCCTTGAGAATCCGAGACGAGGTGGGAGAGGCTCCGCCCGTTCTGGACATGGGCGGCGGCTACGCGTCGGGCAATCGACTGCGCGGTCAGATGCTTCCTGGGACCGCCACGTCGCCCACGCCCCAGATGTATGCCGAATGCCTGACGGGCCCGCTCCTCGATGCCCAGGATCGCCACGACTACGAACCCGAACTCGTCCTCGAGCCGGGCCGCGCGCTCGTCGACGATTGCGGGGAACTCTTCTCCACCGTCGTCGCGGTGAAACCTCTTTTGGGAGGGGGGAAGTCGGCCATCATCGACGGCGGCGTCAACGTCCTTCCGACGGCCTACTGGTACGACCACGAGTGCCTCCCCGTCAACGTGGGCGACCGCCCCTTGGAAAACGTGAAGATCTTCGGCCCTCTCTGCATGCAGATCGACGTCGTTCGCCCTCAGGTCGCACTGCCCTCGCCGAGACCGGGGGACGTCTATCGCCTCACCCGCGTCGGCGCGTACAACTTCAGCCAGTCGATGGAGTTCATCTATCCGCGTCCGACCTATCTTTTGCTGTGGGAGGGTAAGGAATACGTGGTGCGGGAGGCGGAGAGCATGGAAGCCTGTACCCGGGAAGAACGGATTCCTCCCTTTCTCTCCGCCGGGTCCGAGGAGGCCTGAATGAGAAACTGGTCCAGGCGCATCGAGAACACGAGCCGCTCCCTGCTTCGGAGTTTCGGAGCGCTCTTCTTTGCGCCGGGCTCGGTGTCCGGTTTGCTCTTTTTGGTCGCCATTGCGGCGGTCGCGCCCCAGGCGGCGTGGATGGCCGTCACGGGCGCCCTGGCCGCCAACGCGACGGCTCACCTCATGGGCGGTGCCCCGAAACTGATCGAGGACGGGATCTACGGCTATAACGGAGTGCTGGCCGGGCTGGGAAGCATGGCGTTTCTCACACTGGGCGAAGCGGGGCTGGAACCGGTCGCGGGCGGCACGTGGTCGCTGGTGCTGGCGCTCTGCTCGGGCGCTTTGGCGGGCGTCGTCATGTCGCTTTGGATGAAAGCGGGTTGGGCCGAGAAACCCGGGCTGCCCGCTCTCACGTGGCCGAGCTTGATAGGCGTGTGGGGCTTCGGTGCCCTGTTCAGCGCCTTGGGGCTCGTGACGCTCTCGGCCGATGCCCTTTTCCCTCCGGTCGTCGATGTGGGGCTCCATGGCTTCGAGGGCGTGAAGGGGGCGTTTGAGTTCTGGCTCGACCAGGGATTGCCCTATCTGCCCGTGGCTCTTTTCCTGGTGCTCGGTTTCGCGCTGGAGACGCCTCGCCGTCTGCCCGCCGCCGTGATGGCCGTCATCCTCTCGGTGGCCGCGGGAGGGCTCTTTCTGGGGCCCCGTGCGCCGCTTCTCCCGAGTTACACCTTCTACACGGCGGCGCCTCTGGCCATGGCGCTGGGTTGGTTCTTCCTCGTGCCGAGTGTGGGCAGCCTCCTTGTCGCCGTTCTCTCCTTGGCGCCCGCCCTGTGGGTCTGGCATGAGGCGGGGCTGCTTCTCGAGAGCTGGAACATGCCTTTGTTGACTCTGCCGTTCGCGGCCGTGGGGTTGGGATTCCTGGCTGCGATGCGGCTGGCGCCTCGATCCTGGAGAAGGTTTCTGCCCGAACTCGTTCCTCTGCACCGCGTGGGTCTCCCCGAGGCGAAGCGCTACGGGCCGGGGCGCAAGGCCGGTCGCCGCTATTGGGATCAGGTCGCGGCGCTCGCGCGCGCGGATCTGACCGGGGTGCCGGCCAAGCGCATCGAGGATGCCGTGAGTCAACTCGCCGTGTCCGAGCGGGTCGTGGCGCTCACGGGAGCGGGAATCAGTACCGAGTCGGGCATTCCCGACTACCGGTCGGGGATCATCGATTGGCAGGTCTACGACCCTGATGCTTTGACCTATGCGAGGTTCCTGGCGGACGAGGGCGCTCGCCGCACCTACTGGCGCATGAGTCAGGACTTCTATCTTCTCCTTCGCGAGGCCCAGCCAGCTCGCGGTCATCGGGCCCTCGCGGCCTTGGAGCGCATGGGAAAGCTCCAGGGGATCATCACCCAGAACGTGGACCGATTGCATCAGAAGGCCGGTTCGAGCCCCGATCGCGTCGTAGAGATCCACGGCCACGAATATGGCGTTACCTGTTTGAACTGCGGAGCCAAGTATTCACGGGACGAGATCTACCGCTGGATTCTCCACGGGACAGATGTGCCCTACTGCATCCACTGCGAGGGCGGGTTTCTCAAGCCCGACTCGGTTGCATTCGGGCAGCCGATGCCTTTCGAGGCCAGCCGTCGCGCGCTCGATCTGGTGGACCGCTGCGATCTTCTGCTCGTCGCGGGGACCTCGCTTTCCGTCGAGCCGGTCTCGTCCCTCGTGGCTCGTGCGGCGGGTCGGGGGGCGCGTCTCATCCTCGTCAATCTGGAGCCCACGGATTTTGACGCCGTGGCCGACGTCGTCCTCCACGGCACCGCGGGCGCCGTTCTCGATGCCATCGCGAAGAAGCTCACAGAGCTCAAACTCTGGGTGGACGTCTGAACCTCCGAGGCCCGTGGTGAAAGGGCTTTCAGTCGTTGTGGAGCTCGAGGGCGCCGGGGGCGGGCTGGGTGAGGTGGAGACGGGAGAGTTCCGCCGCCGTCTGTTCCGCCGTCGACTGGAAGGCTCGTTGGACCTGGGGGTTGGTGTCCTCGGCCAGCACCGCGGGGATGCCGTCATCACCGTGAACACGGACCGATAGGTCGATGGGGATGGCGCCCAGGAAACGAAGCCCTTCCCGCTCCGCCCACTTCTTCGCTCCGTCAGAACCGAAGATGGCGGTCTCCTCGCCGCAATGGGGGCAGATGAAGCCGCTCATGTTTTCGACCACGCCGAGAACCGGCACGTTGACTTGCCGGAACATGTTCAAGGCCTTGCGGGCGTCAATCATGGCCACGTCCTGGGGCGTACTCACGAGTACGGCGGACGAACCCTTGATCTTCTGCGCCAACGTGAGCTGGACGTCCCCCGTGCCCGGCGGTAGGTCGATGATGAGGTAGTCCAGGTCGCCCCATTCCACCTCGGAGAAAAACTGCTGGAGCGCCCCGTGAAGCATGGGGCCTCGCCAGATCAGAGGGCGATCCACCTCCACGAGAAAGCCCATGGACATGACCTTCACGCCCCGGCATTCGACCGGAATGATGCGCTGGCGCCCGTCGATCGTCGTCGTCTCCGGCTTCTTGTCCTGGATGCCGAGCATGTGGGGGATGCTGGGACCGTAGAGGTCGGCGTCGAGGATTCCGACGCTGGTTCCGGTCTTCGCAAGCGCGAACGCCAGATTGAGCGCGACTGTGGACTTGCCGACTCCGCCCTTGCCCGAGGCGACGGAGACGATGTTCTTGATCGTCAGCGCGGCCGCCGGGTCGGAGGTGGCGCGCACACTCGCTGTCATGGAGATCGACACCTTCTTCGGCCACCCCAAGGCGCGCAAGGCCTCTTCCGCCTGGGACTTCATGAGATCCTTCACCGGGCACGCCGGCGTCGTCAGTTCGATCTCGAAGCTCACGTCGTCCCCGTCGATCGCCAGGTTCTTGACGAATCCGAGGGCAACGATGTCCCGGTGAAGGTCCGGATCCTGCACCGTGGCGAGAGCTTGAAGCACTTGGTTTTCGCGCGAATCGCTCATGGGATTCCTTTCGTTCGGGGGAAGGGGCCTCCATGTAACACAGGGGCGAGGCGTCCCAAAGATCCGCTACCTCGCGAGCCGGCCCTGTCCGGGGGCGGCCGTCTCGGCCCCACCCAGCCGTCTTTCCTCGCCGGGCGGGGTTGATTCCCCGGTGGGAATCGGATCTATTGAGCTCTCGCAAGCGAGTCCGTCAAGGAAGGCCGCCCACTTCATGTCCTGGACGCTCAAGGTCATCTCCAATGGAGCCGAAGTCGCGTCGCATCGGCTTGACCCCGATGCGACGCTCACGCTCGGTCGGGGAACCACGCGGGACATCGTGATCAATGATCGTTCCGTCTCGCGGGAGCATTGCAAGGTGAGCGTGACCCCGCAGGGGGTCTTGCTCGAGGATTTGGGGGCCGCGAACGGCTTGACCGTTCACGGCCAGCGGTTGCCTCGGGTCGTCCTCGGTGATGGGGATGCCTGCCAGCTCGGAATGGTGACCGTTGTCGCCCGGAAGACGGCGTCCAATCACACCGGGATGATCCCCTTGGTGGGGCTGATGGAATCCCTATCGGGTGACGAGTCGTCCTCGGGCGGGGCGCAGGAGGGATTCCCCTCCCTCAGTTCGAGCAGCGGCGGCGGTTCGGCCGGCCGTCCTCAGTCCCTGGCGGGTCTCGATGCGACGGCGATCTCCACGACGAAGTCCGAGTTCGCGACCTTGGAGAAGGAACGGCTGGCGACGCTCGTCGCGACGGGCAAGAGTCTTGGACAGAGTACGGACCTGGACGAACTTCTCCCACGTATCATGGATCATCTCTTCGAGATCCTCCCGGTTCGTCGCGCCGTCATTGCGCTCGTGGGGGAGGACGGGAAAGTCGAGGCGAAGGCCGTGCGCCCCGAGGCCGACACGGCCGAACTCTCCAGCGTGGCGAGTTTGAGCATCATCGAACAGGTCGTCGAGAGCGGGGAGGGCAGCATCATCCAAGACGCCGCGCTCGATCAGAAGCTGCGGGGCAGTCAATCGATCGTCATCTCCAACATCCGAGCCGCCATCTGCGTTCCCATCGTCGCCAACAATCGGAGTTTGGGGGCGGTCTATTGCGATTATCCGGGGCGGGCTCGCCTGTACACCGAGAGTGACTTGGACTTCTTGACGGCCTTCGCGAGCATCGCAGGCGTATCCGTCCAAAACGCCCGAATGATGCAGCGGCTTCGCAACGACGAGAAGCTTCAAAGAGATCTCGAGATCGCCGCCGAGATCCAGCAAGGGCTCCTCCCGAATACCGCGTTTTCGTTTCCCGGCCTGGAGATCGACTGGGCCTATTGGCCGTCGCTGCACGTCGGAGGCGACTTCTACGACGTCACGGAGCTCCCCGATGGCCGCATCGCTTTCACGCTTGGGGACGTTTCCGGCAAGAGCATTCCTGCCGCCCTCTACATGGCCAGAACGCTGAGCTTTCTACGCGCCACCGTGACCCGCGAGAACAGTCCCGGAGAGGTGCTGCAGCGGACGAATCGCTTGCTTGATCGTCCGTCGGAACGCGTCATTTTCGCCACGACATTTCTCATGTTCGTCGATCCGAAGACGGGCGACGTCGAGTGGTGCAACGCGGGTCACAACCCAGCCTTGGTGCGTCGACCGGGATACGATGAGCCTTTGATGCTCGAGGCTCTGGCTCCGCCACTCGGGATGTTCCCGGATCAGGAGTTCCCGACACGACATCTCAAGCTCGAGCCCGACACGATCGTGACCCTCTATACGGACGGTCTCCCCGAGGCCCGGGACGTGGAAGGGCGCCCCTTCTCGTTGGACCGCGTGAGCAAGATCGTGGATGAGCACGGGACAAGCCCCATTGCCGAGGGAACGCGCGCGCTGCTCACCGCCCTCGAGACCCACATCGTGAAATCCCCCTATCTGCGCGACGATGTCGCGATCCTCAACATCCGATACCTTTCAGTGGACCCCAGTGGCCCTGAATGATCATGCAGAGCCGCTCGTCCGGCCGCTGATCGCCGATTAACTCCGAGTCATCATCGCTTTCAAATCTTGACCGCGGCTATATTGGACTCGGGTGAGGGGCTCTCCATGGATCTGATCCTCAGGCATGAGGTGGAACGTTGCTGTGCCGGTCGCGACGCCACCGTCTCCTGCGAACTGCTCAATGACCTACTTGTGGACTATCTCCAGGCTGCGGGCTTCCTCAGGAGTCCAGGCCTGCAAGCGGCCATGAGAAGGACGCGGAGGGATTTGTTTCTTCCGGGGGTTGATCCCAGGACGTGCTATTCAGACCGCGCCGTACGCACGGTTGCCGACAGCTCGGGGGACGTCTTGTCGTCCTGCTCCACCCCTTCGATCATCGTCTCCATGGTCGAGGCTCTCGGGTTGGTCGGGCAAGAACGTGTCCTCGAGATCGGAACGGGAACCGGGTATGCGGCGGCTTTGACGGCCCGATCTGCCCCCGACGTCCAGGTCGTTTCGGTCGAGTGCATCGAGGAGGCCGCGTCTTCCGCGGCCGAACGTCTGCGACTTCTTGGAATCGACGCTGTTCGGGTGGTTCACGGGAACGGTATCGAGGCTGCGCGGACGCTCGCTCCCTTCGATCGGGTGCTCATATCGTGCGGATTGTCCGAGCTCCCCGAGGGGCTCGAAGACCTTTTGGCTCCCCAAGGAAGGGTCGTAGCACCGCTGCAGGGATTCGTTCACCTACTGGACCGAGTGGGAGGCGGTTGGCGAGGCCGCGTTCTCATGCCCGCTGGATTCATTCCGCTTCGCGAGAATGATGCGACCGGGTCGGGCTGGGTTTGGATGGATGCCGCCGCGGCTCGCGGTGCGCAGGCCGTTCGCCGAGGGCACGGCTTTCCCGCCGGTGCCGGCCCGGAGACCTGGCTTGCCGAGACTCCCTCCGCGGCGACGGCGCTCGACGGTGTTCCGGCCGAGATCCTCGATTCCATGCTCCTCGCGTTTCAGAGCTGTGATGGGAGGCGCTTTTTCGAGTGCGCCGAGGAGGAGCGGTCTTGGGGGTTCGGATTCGCCGACAAAGGGGGGGCGGTTCTTTGCCGGGTCGAGGGCGCCTACGGCTTTCGACACTACCCCGTCGATCCGCTGAGCGTGCGATTCGAGGTCTATGGGGACGAAGCTCCCACGGAGGAGTTCTTCGCGCGGTTCGAATCTCTGATGAGCCTGCCGCCCCTGTCCGAGATCGAGGTGTCGACGGACCGCCATAGACCTCCGGATCGGGAGATCTTCTCCTGCCGCCGGGGAGGGAGCTCGTGGGTGTACCACTGGGTCGAACCGAGCCTTTCTCCGCGTTGATGCGTGGGGGCTGCGGGTTAGGATGAGTCTCCCATGACGAAGGAGACCGTCTTGACCATCCGCCTGCTGGCTTTCGGAGCCCTCTCCGATCACCTGGGGAACCGGCCCATCGAGATGAACCTCGCGACGGGGAGCCGGGTCTCGGACCTGCTCGTACGAGTCGGACGGGACTATCCAGCGGCCGAATCCCAGTTGCCTCACTGCATGATAGCGGTGAACAGGGAATACGTGGCGAGAGAGTACGTCCTTGCCGGGGGAGACGAAGTGGCTCTGCTTCCTCCCGTCAGCGGAGGTTGATCCATGCAACGCATCGTAGAAGTCGGCACTGAGCCCATCGATCTGGAGGCGATCGAGAAGAACTTCTCCACTCCGGAATGCGGAGCCGTGCTGACGTTTCGCGGCATCGTGCGGGATCACGCCGACGGCCATGTGACCGACGCCATCGACTACACGTGCTACGACGCCATGGCGAAGAAGGAACTCGATGCCGTGGTCGATCGCTGTCTCGAAGCACACCCCGTCTCTCACGTGGCCGTCCTGCATAGGACGGGCGTCCTCGAGGTCGGAGAGGCGAGTCTGGGGATCGTGGTGGCGTCGCCGCATCGCGCGGAGGCCTTCGCCTGCGCGGCCATGATCATCGACGAGATCAAAAAGACCGTACCGATTTGGAAGCACGAAATCGGCCCGGACGGAAAGCGCTGGGCCTGACATGACTGCCGACCTTCCGGACCGACTCTGCTCGAGCTGCCAGCAATTCGTCAGCCGCGTGGCGGTGTTCTGTGAGCACTGTGGGGCTCGCCTCGATCTCATTCCTCCTTCGCCCCCAGCCAGCGAAGACTTCCCCGAATTGGCCACTCCGGATTTCGTTTCTGAGTTTGAGGGGCGGGAGACCCGGCGAATGATCGGCGAGATGTTCAACCGGCATCTCGAACTCCTCAAGGACTACCGCAAGCGTCTTCGGCAACTGGAACGCCATACGGACGACATCGAACGTCGTCTCGCGGCTCGCACGGGTGAGCCTCATTCGCTCGAGCGCAGTGAGCGCATCCAGAGCGATCTCGAAGCTCTCGAGGCGATCGGAGACCAGTGGGAGGAACTTCAGCTCTCCTACAATCAGGAATCGGAAGCGCTGGACGAGGAATTCCTGGACCGTTTCGCCGAGCTCGAGCTGGACGTGGATCTCCCCGAGGATCTACGCAATCGCATCGACAAAGAACTCACGGTGATGAATCAGATGCTGGATCGCACCAGCGAACGTTTGACGTCACTGGGGGCCCTGGGCAATGGGCTGCTCGCTCGTGCCGCGGGAAAATGGGTCGGTGGGGAGGCCACGAAAGGCGGAGGGGGCACTTGGGGGATCTTGGCGTGGAGCGTCGCGATCCTGGGGCCGTCCCTGTGGGCTCATTTCTCCGCCGGCCTGCCATGGATTCGGTCCGCGTCCTTCCTCGTTCCGGGCCTCATCGCTTGGCTCCTGTTTCTTTGGGGCCAGCGTCACCGGTCCTGACGGCCATCTCCATTCGTTTTCCATCTCAGATTATACAATTCATACTTTTCGTGCATCTATGGACGCAGTCCATGCCTCGGGGCCGAGGATTTCTGGGGAGGACTTCCAAATGAAGGGCCCTCCGTCGTATCATAGGGGCTCCGCATAAGATGAGGTCGTGTCCCCTGCCTGTCGAGGCACGGGGAGGCGCCCTCGATTGCGCGGACGTTTACGCGCCCGTTGTTCGAGACTCGTCTGTCTCGGAAAGGTGAAGCCATGACGCGCACTCAGACGCTTTGGGCCCTGCTCCTGACGTTCATCCTCGCGACGTTCCAAGCGAGTGGTCAGGCTCAACTCTCTCTCACTCCCACGCAGCTGACTCCCCCGCCTGCAGGGTTCGAGATGTCCGTCCGTCTCGATCAGAAGACCCAATTGTGTCTGGTGGACATCCAGGGCGCCCCCGCATTCGAATGGGTGGCTCTCGAGGCTGTCGTCACGAATCATTTTGTGGGCGGGATGACGTTCGTTCAGACGTTCACCCAGTTCTATCAGGCCGACCAAACGGGGCGAGTGAGCTTCGTGCAGGGCCTGCATTCGTCGCCGATGGTGTTGTCGTCCAGCGCGGACATCCACGCCATGTACGTCGAGTTCTATTCTCCGACGAATTACGTCATCCATGACACCCCTCATTGGGTGATGACGGGCGTGCACCTCAACAGTGGGCACGCCATCGCCTCCCAGTCTCCTCGCGCTTATGAATCCATCGTGAGCGCGATTCGTTCGCCGCTGCCGCCTCGGGGATCCCGACGCGGCGTGCGATTCCCGGCAGTGACCAACGCCTACACGTTGGATGATCCCAGTTCTCCGACTCCCGACGGCCTTTCCGGGAGCGGAACCTGGTATGCCGCTGGACCCGCCAGCATGTACCAGGCCTCTTCCGGACCGGCCGGCGTCTTCACTGCCAACTGATCGCAGAAGGGAATCGGAGCGAACGATGGAACTACAAGAACTGAAACAACGAACCGAGGCGACCATGGCTGAGAAGGCTCTGCCTCGAGGGACCAGAAGGTTGGCCTACGAATTCTCCGACCTTCTGGGCCGCGTCACGGAGATGGCGGAGTCGGACGCCACCCCGAGCCGGACCCGTGGCAAGGCGTGGGAATTCCTCGCCTGTCTGACTGGCCGCGCCGCGGAACATGGTGAACAATTCCACCAGGAAGCCTTTCTGCTGAATTTCGTCGGCGAGGCCCTCGTCCAGTCGGATTACCGGAATGAAGCCGTTCTCGACTTCATGAAGACGGGGCTTTACTTCTACGGATTGGCCCATATCGAGCGATTCCATCGTGCCCAGTCCTTCTCGTACATGTCGGCCCATGCGGAGCTGATCTCCGACTATTTCAGTCGTGCCGCCATGAAGTCCCTCGTGAGGTTCGGACGGGAGCGGATCGCCGAAGGTCGCCCGTTCTGCTTGGTTCATCACTACCTCAACGCCCTCAAGAAGCGGTACTGGGCGACCCGACGCGAGGAGCAGGACGCGCTGAGCGTGTCCGTCTCCCTCGATGCCGTCGGCGACGCCGACGTTTCTCAGCGGACTTCCTCGTCCGTTTCCGATCGGCTCGAAACCGCCGAGGGGGCCGAGTCGGAAGATCGCGTCGCGTTGATGATTCGGATCTTCGGGACGCGCCTGACCGAGTTGCAGCAACGGATCTACCTGCATCGTCACCCTGTCGCCGTGCAAGCCCTGTACGACGAAGAGGGACGCTTGGAGGATGAGTTGCGGTCCTTGGTAAGCGAGGCCCGCGGTGATGAGGGCGCCCGCCTCACCTGGATGGAAATCTCTCAGCGGTATGGGCTGGCCGAGAAGTCCGCGAAACGCGAGTATCTGAGATCACTGGTCGTGCTGCTCGGCGAGGCTGCGGAGGCCGTCCACACGGACCTGCGACAACCCCACTTCGTCCGTCGCGTTCTTCGCAGCTTGCGGAGCGTGATTCAAGAGCGCGATCTCAAGTTGCGAGACGGTTCGGGCCGCGGTTTGGGGAGAATCGTGGAGCGCTGGGAGATCGCTTTGCGGCTTGTCCTCAACAACATCCGTGTCACCGTGGGCGAGGCCGAATCGGGTGGGAGGGAGGTCGCGTCCTGACGTTCCTCCCTCGCTCATCGTGCCAACCTTGCATCCCCCCAAGGAAGCTGTTTTCGTCGAACCGAGGAGGTCGATGACGCGCGACGATTCCTGTCGATTCGTAGAGGACTACCTGGGGCGCTTCGCCGGCAGGCAGGACGAGCTCGACCACGAGGCCATTTCGGACCATGTCAAGACGTGTTCGTCCTGCTACGAACTCATGTCGGCATTCTTCCAGAACCTGGATGTGCCGGAGAGCGGCTACATCCGCGAAACCGTCGATGATCTGACCCTTTCCCTCTACAACTTGGCCAAGGCGTTGATGCGGCAGCCCGCCGCCAAGGAAGAGGATCCCGATCTGGAGAACGTCCTATTCGTTTCGAATCCGGACGCGTCTCCCGACCACTACAAGGAGGAGGCCGTCGAGATCACGGAGGACGTGGAAGATTTCACTGGTCGAGACGATTTCCGTGGCGCCAGCATGGAGGGCATGCGGAATCTGATGGCTCGATCCAGGCGTGAAGTCGACCTTCTCCTCTCGTTGCTCGACCGAGGGATTGCTCTCGAGGGGCAGTACTCTTGGGACTGCCGGAACCTCAAGGCCATCTTGCTGCTGACAGAGGAACGCCTCGAAGACGCGGAAAGAGAGTTGAGGGCGATTCTCGCACTCCGCGGAGCCGACGTCTATCTGCGCTCCGTGCAGGTCCACGCGATGAACAACCTCTCCTACGTGTGTTCCATGAAGGGCGACCTCGGTGAGGCCCTCAAATGGGCGACGCGGTCCCGCGTCCTGGCGGAGGAATGCAATCTCGATCCGGTCCCCTGTCGGTTCAGTCGAATGTTTTTCCTGCTCAAGCGTGACGGCCCTGGGGACCGCGACGCTGCCCGAGAAGAAGTGAGAGCGATCCTTGAACGAGACGGCGGATTGGAGGAACTCCAGAATTGCCTGGCACTTCCGTCCAACAAGGAAATCCGGGAACTCTTCGTTGCAAAGGGCCTAGCGCGTGATTTCCCCCGGATTCTGCCCCCGAAAATGACCCCTCCGGAGTCCGAGCGCACGGATTCTTGAAGTTTTTGGAACGAGATTCTCATTCGAGACTCCCTGAGAGGTGGCCGGTTCCAAGCCTCCTCCCTTGGACATGGCCACGAACACGGACAAAGAGACTGGCAGTGGCCGCCCCGGAATCTGGCGATCCGGGGCGGCCTTTTTTCAGGGCGAGGGTGGGGGCGCCCTTCTTTCCCGGCGTGTGCATGAGAAGGACTCTGCTCCGCCTCCGCCTTTTCTCCTCCAATCCTTATGATCGGCCCCATGCGAATCGTGCACATCACGCACCAGTACCTGCCCGAGACGCGAGGGGGCGTGGAAAGCTACGTCCACGACATAGCTCGCACCCAACGGGCTGGTGGAAACGATGTCTGTGTCCTGAGCGGATCCTTCGCGCCGACGGAGAACGTCTCTTGGGAAGAAGGCGACGTGGACGGAGTCCCGGTGCATCGACTCCATCGCTTCGATCTTTTCTTCGACTCTTGGGACAAGATGGATTGCCCCGAGGCGGGTGTGGCCTTGGAGGAGAGATTGCGCGCCCTCCGCCCGGACGTGATTCACGTCCACCACTGGATTCGCCTCACCCAGGACCTCGTTCACCGCCTGCGGCGAGCCGGATGGCCGGTGGTCGTCACCCTGCATGACCTCGCCACGACTTGCCCCAGGGGATTCCGCATCGACTATGAGGGCCGACCTTGTTCCCGACCGCTCGGAAAGGAGAGTTGCCGGCCCTGCGTTCCCCGGCGTCCGTGGTGGGACGACGTGCATACGGATCGGGAGATCGAGTTCTTTCGCCGTTCGGCGGGTTGGGAACTCCGAAGGGCCTCGATGCTTCTCTGCTCGACCGAGGCCTTGGCTCGCATCGTGACCGAGAACCATGGCCTCGACATTGCGGACTGCCGCATCCTCCCCCTCGCCTATCGGCCCCGATTCGTGGACAGGCCTCGTGAGGTCGGGACGAATGAGCCCTTTCGCTTCGCCTATTGGGGAGCCGTCACCCCGCGAAAAGGCGTCGACATCCTGCTACGCGCCCTCCGCTCTTTGACGGGGTCCCGACCTTCCACCCACCGCCCGGTGACGTTGGAGGTCTTCGGCGCTTTCGACCACCCCTCCACCGAGAAGGAGTGCCGTGGTCTCGCGGAGGGGCTCCCCGTGACGTTTCACGGGCCATTCGACTATGCGGATCTCCCCGTCGCGGGATTGAGCGCCGCCGTCTTCCCGAGTCGCTGTTTCGAGACCTACGGTCTCGTGCTGGACGAGGCCTTCGAGTTGGGCTTGCCCGCGGTGGTCCCCGACATCGGGGCTTTTCCGGAGCGGCTGGGTGAGGCGGGACTGATCTTCGAGGCCGGTGACCCGGGAGATCTCGCCCGAAAAATGGGGGCCCTCGTGGACGATCCTTCGCTTTACGAGAAGGCCAAGAGCTCCGTTCTCCCGGCCGGTCTGACTCTGGAGGAACACGCAAGACGCCTCGCCGAGATCTATGCGGAGGCCATCGCATCCCCCGACTCCGGTCGGGAGGTCGCGGCCCATTGCGTCACCGTGGATGACCGCCGCGCCCACCTTTTCCGTCAGAAGGAAGCCCTCTTCCGCCACAGTCTCAACCAGGGCGATTGACCTTCACCTCTCCTCGCGGAGTGACGCGGTCCTCCTCGTCCTGCTTTCCGCGCCCTGCGCCTCCGTGAGAGGTTCTTCTGCTGGAGTCGGGACGTCCTCGTCCCGCGAACCTCGGCTGGCGTGATCCTTACCCCGTCGCGTCGTACTCTGGACCGGCGACTTCAGACGCCATGACCCGCGCTGCGGCGTCTCAGTTGTTCTCGGGGTTTGCGGGGGGCGCCGCGCACACCTTCACCGGGCCGCCCGCCACGGACGCTTCGGCGCGCGCCGTGTCCATGTCGAGAGCGCGCGAAGTCCACCCCTCGTAGGTCCTATCGCAGGTCACCATGACGATCTGATGGTCGTCGAGCCGATCCAGCAACTCTCGGGTCACCTCGAGGCGTTCCTCGTCGAAGTTGACGAAGGGGTCGTCCAGGAAGAAGGGCAAGGAGACGTTCTTCGAAAGGTGGCGCGCGATGGCCACGCGCATGGCGAAGTAGAGTTGATCCTGGGTGCCCTGGGAGAGGTCCGACGGCTGGATGTGAGTGTTGTCGTACTTCGTCAACATGGGTTCCATGTTCGGCGAGAGGGTGACCCGGGTGTAGCGATTGCCCGTGATGCCTCGGAAGATCTCCGAGACCTCTTCCGAGAGCCGAGTGAGGTCCCCCTCCTGGAACTCGGTCACGCATTCCTCCAGCACGTCGATGACCACGCGCAAAGCGTCTCGCTCCATTTCCAAACGATCGAGTTTGTGGCGTTCGTCCCGTACCTCACCCTCGAGCGTGGGAAGGTCGTAGTCCACGTCGCTGGTGGCGCGGGCAAGCGCGATCTTGGCTTCCGTGAGAACCTCGCCGGTGACCTCGACCTCCTCGGTGAGTTCTTCGATTCTGCGGCGAAGCTCCTCCATGCTGCGAGCGATGGCGACGGGCTCTTCAGAGATCTCTCGCAGATAGGGGGCGTCTCTCAGAATGATTTCCATGAGACCGTTGCACCGAAGGTTCTCCTCGGCCGTCTTCTCATAGGTGCCTTCGATTTCCTCGCGGGCACCCAGCACCTTCATGGAAGAGACCCGTCGTGCGCGTTCGGACAAAAGCTCCCGATGACGGCGGAAATCCTTGAGGAGACGCTCCGGATCCGCCTTGGCGAGGAGGCCGTCCGTACCCTGGATGATGGCATCGATTCCTTCTCGACGCAGCCGCGCGGCCTGGGCCCGGCCGTCGATGCGGGCCTGCAGTTCGGCTTGGCGCTCCTTGAATCCGGTGGCCATGGCTCGGCCGAGGAAGAAGAGTCCTCCGCCCAGGATCAGCGCCACGAGCCCGCCGGCGGCAGGCGACACCGTCTGGAAGAGGATGGCTCCGACACCCACGCCCAAGACGGCCAGGAGCGCTCCCAACTTGTTGTTGGGGACGGGGCGCAGTTCCGCCAAGAGATCGCGGTCCCGGCGGAGAAGGGATTCTTCCTGTTCGAGTTCCCTCACCTCCGACCGCAAGCGCGCTACGAGTTCAGGGAACTCCTCGCCCACGTCCTTCATGTGGGCAAGCTTCGTCTTCAACTCCTCGTCGATGCGCTTCACCTGGGACCTGATCTCGAGGTAGGTCGTCCGGCGGCGATCGGCCTCCGAAAAGCGCTCGCGAGCGGCGTCGCGATCACGCACCAGCTTGCAGAAACGCTCGAACTGGGCGAGCGTGCGGCGGTTGTCTTCGAGGTCCGTCTTCGCCTGCGCCTGCTTGGTCTCCAGTTTCTTCACTTCCTGCTCGAGACTCATGGTCTTCATGAAATTGTCCCGGGCGGATTCGAGGCGCTCGATGTTGGAATCCAGGCTCTTACGGAGTTTCTCGATCTTGCGGGGGCGCGCCTTGCTGCGCTGACGCCAGGGGTTTTCCATGGTCAGGTCGGAGAAACGGCTGTGGAGGTCATGGAGGACCCCCTTGAAGTCCGTGCTGTTGGACCCCGAGACCAGCTTGCGGATCTGGTCATTGATGGAGGTGTGGAGGGCGCTTTGGCCCACGAACGCCGTGCCGCGGAAGACGGCTTCGTCCTGGAAGCCGACCAACTCCTCGATGCGCCGGTAGTACTCGATATCGTCGTCCGCATGACCGCGGGGGTTGGCCGAACCCAAGAATTGGGGGTCGTAGGTGCCGTCGGACTTCAGCTCGCCGATCTCCGCCGTGTTGTCCGCGAAGTTGCGGCGTACTCGAAACACGCGGCCGTCGTCCGCCGTCAGTTCGACTTCGCCGGCGTACTCGTCGTAGTTCTCCCAAGGTTCGAATTTTCGCTGGAGAGCCGCATCCTTGAAACCGAAGAGGACGCCGAACATGGCGCTCATGAGGGTGGACTTCCCCGCCTCGTTGCGCCCGATGATGACGTTGAGGTGACCATCCGGGAATTCGACTTCCAGCCCCTTGTTGAAGGTGCCGAACCCCATGAGCTTGACTTTGCGGATTCTCACAGCCCTTCCTCCCTTTCCTTCAAGCCCGTTTCGCTCTCTTGAATCGGAGCGGTCTTCGTTCCGTTGCGGCCGTTATCCGCGGCGTCGAGGGCCGCATTCTTGCGCCGGCGATATTCGAGCATGGCTCGAACTTTCTCCTCGAGATCGACCATGCCCTCGGCGGCCTGGATGCCTTGATCTGCCACCATCTCGTCAGAGTCGGGGATGAGTGAGTAGATCGAATCCGCGGGGGTTTCCTCGTCGACGAATTGTTCCACGCCGATCTTCAAGGCCTTCTCATGGACACGCAGTTCCCGCAGAAGGGCGTCATCGTGGCCCTTTTTGACGATGCGGGCCTTCAGGTCTTCGATGCGCGTGCCCAGCTTCCGGACGAAGTAGCCCCGGATGGTGTTCTCGCTTTCGATCTTCTTGAGGAGCGCACTGTCGACGAGCCGGGATTCGTCCAAGATCTCCAGGTGGAAGAATTGGTCTGCCGCATCCTCCTGAATGTCCTCCAGGTCCGCGATGAATTCCGCCGTGCCCTTCAGGATGAAGCGGACGATCCGATCCGGGCCGCTGTGGGCGAGGATCGCTTCCTTGAGCGCATCGGCGTCCGTGATGCGGTCGTCGTGGAGGTCGAGGGCGATTTCGAGGATCGCCTTGCGGGTGTGCACGACCCGTTCCAGGTGAACCGAGTCTCCGTCCCATTCCACGACCAAGTGCCCATGGTCCGTGGCGGTTCCTTCGCCGAAGCCCCGAGATTCGGCAACGCCCGTCCACGCCAGCGTCGTGTCGCCGCAGCGTTCTTCGTAGTAGTCGGCTTCGCCGCCCAGAGCCACGTAGTCGAGGCCCCACGTCGCGATGTCCGCGGGGGCCAGTGCTTGCTCATGGACGGCGCCTTCCTCCGTCGGTCCCCGGCGGGCGTGAACGACCCCCACGTGGAAACCCTTGTCCTGGGTGCGTTCCACCGGGGGAAGGGGCGAGGGGGTTTGCCCCGGCACGTAGGCGAATCCGTAGAAGAAGACGCGCCGGCCTTGGATGTCGTGGACCACCGGTTTGCCGGGAGCAGGGTTCAGGAAGATATCCACTCCGGGGAGGCGCTCGGTGCGGTAGACCGAATTCTTGTAGGCGAGGCTGTCATGGTGGCCGGGCACCATCACCACGGGGAGCCCCTTGGCGAGAAGCCGGGAGATCAACCCCTTGGCGAAGCTCCAGATGGATTCTTCCGGCCTGTGGTACTCGAAAAGATTGCCGGGAATGAGCACGGCGTCGATCTTGTGGGCGGGATCGAGAGCGTATTCCACGGCGTCGCGGAAGGCGAGCTTGAAGTCCTCGCTGCGCTCACGGGCGCGTTCGCCGAGGTAGAAATTCCGGCACCCGAGATGGGCGTCCGCGACTTGAAGGAGTCTCACGTTCATGGCGTCCTCGACTTCGGTAGGGTCCAGAGGAACAGGGAGGCGCCTCGGACCCGTCGTGCGGGAAGCCAGGAACCTCATCAGAGGCCCAATTCGACACCGTGGCGATCCTCCCAGGGATCACGGCGATCCTATGGCCCGGGAGGGACAGATCGGGGGCGGGAATCCATGCGTGTCAGTCGGTGAGACTGGCCCGATTCAGAAAGAGAAGGGCGAAGCAGGTGTCCTCCAAAGAGCGGTGCCATGAGCCGTCTCGCCACTGCCACTTCAGCAGGCCCTGGGCCCCCTCGCGGTACCAGGGGCGATTGCCGATGCGTTTCCAGCCGTAGAAGGACCCCACTCGCTCCAAGCCGTAGAGCCAGTAGTAGTGGCTGCGCCCCGAACCCGGGTTGATCTCCACTGCGAAGTGCGCATCCAGCCAAGCCCTGGCTTTGGCCACCCGTTTGGCCATCTTCCCCAGCCGTCCCCGATCTCTCTTCAAGGGCGCTTCGCACAGCCGAAAAATGGCCAGGGCCGCCGCAGTCATACTTCCCGTCTCCGGGTCGGCGTCGGCGCCCTTGCGGACGGGGACGTAGGTGTAGCCGCCTCGGGGCCCCGCGTCGCGAATCAGGGCGTCGGCGCAGCGCTGGAACACCTTCTTGGGAACCTTGATGCCCACGTCGCGGGCCGCCTGGAGGCCTAGAATCGCGTACTGAGCGTTGGAGAGATCGGCGCGACCGGTGGGGTAGCCCCACAGCCCCTGGGAATCCTGGTTCTTGACCAGAAACGCCGCCGACGCCTTCAGCCGCTTGGTGTAGCGCTTCGTGCTCACCGCTCTGAGGAACATGGCCTGGAGCGCCACCGAGTAGACCTTCTTCATAGGCAGGGCGTGGACTCGCTCGACCAAATCCTGGATGAGGGGGTCGTCCCGGTCGAGGCCCGATTTCTTCAGGGTGAGCCCCACCAGGGAAAGAACGCCCATGGGGTAGTCCTTGGCGTTCTTCGTCTTCCAACTGCCGTCGGCGCGCCGCGTCTTCTTCAGCCACGCCACGCCGCGGTCGATGGCCTTGTTGACCTCTCGCTCGTCCGGGTGAGGTTCCGGGCGGGTGGGGACGGTGCCGCCTTCGGTGAGGAGGAGGGTGGCTTCTTCGATGCGAAGTCCCCATCGATCTTCCACGACCGCGGACACCACGATGCGCCACTGGGTCGCCGTCGTCTTGCGAAACCGCAGGACGGGGCGGGGGCTGAAGTTTCTCTTCAGTTCAGCGACCTTTCGGAATCGCTTCCCGCTCTTCGCTTCCAGCCTGAGATCGCGAGGGGTCCCTGCGCCGCCTTCCGCCGCGGAGACGAGAGCCAGCGTGTCGGCCGTGATGGGCTCGGGAAAGATCAGCTCCAGCGTGCCGGCCCGGGTCCCCTTGCGGGTTTCGAAGGCCGTCGTCGGGTCGCCGTCCACAGCCAGGGCGGGACCGTGGGACTTGCGCACCGGGGCGTCGGAGCGTGCCGTGGGACGGTCTTGGCCCGGGCATGCGACGGCGAGGGCGCCGCCCGCGAACGCAAGGGCCAGACCGAGAAGGGCTGCGCGGCTACTCAAATCGAAACTCCAAGGTGACGGCGGTGGTTCCGCCGGGTTTCAGGGTGAAGGCGACGAGCGAGGAGGCGAGCCCCGCGTGCGCCACCCCAAGGTAGCGTCCGGGCGGCCACCGGACCAAGACGACCTCGTCGCCGTCGACCACCTTCTCCCGCCGGAGGCGGGCCGAAACGCCGCCCAGGGTTTCTACTCTCTCCGGGGAAACCTCCAACGTGATCTTCTCCGGCGCCTCCCCCACGAGGTGGATTCTCAGTTTTCCCGTGCTCCACGGTGCGGTCTCCCACCCGACTTTCGTGTCCGAGTCCGGACGGATCTCCACGGATCGTGCCCCGGGGATGCGGCTCAGTCGCAGCCAGTCTTCCGTGGGGACTTGGAACGGGCCGATGGCCAGCAAGAGGACATGAGGGCCCGGGGCGACCTGGGGGAAATGGGCTTTTCCCTCGGTGTCGAAGGGGGCTTCGACCGTGGCGCCCTGCCGATCCACGAGGACGGCGCGAAGATCGGGGGCTCCACCCTCGGCGAGCGTCACCGTGCAGGCCGGTCCCCGTTGCAGGGGAATCGTGGCCGCAGCGTCGGCGGAGGAATCCTCGTCCCCCGCGACGGTGAGGCGGCCGGGCGCGTACCGGGGCGCCGTCACCCACAAGTCCAAGGACCCGGCCGGCGCGCCGCGAATTTCGAATCTTCCGTCCCGGTCGGTGCGGGCCCAAGGTGCTAGACGAACGCAGGGGAGGTCTTCGAGGGCGGCTCCCGCGAGGATGCGCGCCCCCTCGACGGGTCGTCCGTCCACGGCATCCACGACCCGGCCCGAAACCCGCCCCATCGTCGGTGTTCGCGCCGGGGGATGCAGGGTGAGGGGCCTGCCTTGCGTGGCCTCCACGATTCCGCCGCTGTCGGTCACGGTGAGACCGGTCAAACGGTCGATCCACTCCACCCGAAACGATCCGGCTCGCACCCGCCCTTCGTCCGGCCACTCGCCCCACAGGGACGCGGTGACGAAATCGAAGCGCTGGCCCTCGATCACGGAGACGTCCACGGGAACGAGGCGGAACTCCCAATCTCGGCCCTCACCTTGGCTTTCTGCCGCGACGGAATACTCCGCCCAGGTGGGCGAGGGGGCTTCAAGGGGGCGGGCCCCGCCCCCGGCCTCCAGGATGACGAGCCTTCCCCGCTCCGCCACGTCGGGCTCGAACGCGGCCGCGGGCCACAGCGTCGCCGTGAGCCCGTTCGGCGATGGCAAATACCACCAAGCTCCGGACGCGTCGGCGTGCGTTGATGGCTGGGAAAGCGGTGCGAGTTCCACGGCCGGAACCGACGACGCGCCGCGCTCGACCGTCAAGGCCACGGCCCGGGCGCCGGGGGCCCACACGAGAAGATCCCACGCGCCGTCACCGAGAAAGGTCAAAGGCGTCGGCCGGCCTGGATCGAGGACGAGGTGGGGCAAAGCTTCCGGAGTTCGGGGCGGTCGTCCCTTCTCGTCCACGCACCAGGGCGCCGGTCCGAGGAGGGTGGCCCCGGCGGCCGGCCGCGCCAGGACGTGGATCTCGTTGGGTGGTGCGCTCGTCCAGCCGGGGGCCCAGTGGGCAGAGAGAGCGAGGGGCGTCCGGCTCGGCGCAAGTCTCCGCAGGTTCACGACGACCGGTGCACCCCAGGGCATGGGTGCGACGGGGGCGCTTCGCACCCAGGGCTTCGGCGCGTCGTCGGCCAACAACAGCACGACCCCTTCTGCGGGCGGGATCACGGTGGCGAAAAACCGCCCGTTCTCGTCGGCGCGGACGCGGGCCAGGGCGGGATCGGGGGCGAGCCCCGGGAAGGCGGTTCCGTCGAGACCGCGCATCACGAGCACCTCCGCGAAAGGCAGCGGCCGGCCCTCCGCGTCCGTGACCTGTCCCGTCAGGTGAGCGGGGCCGCGCAGGGGGCGGGCTTTCTGGGCAGGCCCCTTCCCCGAGGCGTTTCCGAGAGCTTCTCCGGGGACTCCATCCCGAAGGACGGGGGTCGCGGCGTCTTTGCCCCGGCCGCCGTCCCGCCCCGCGGCGTTCGCCTTCCTCCCCCGTTCCCCACCGCCCCCCGAACCCGGCACCCGTCCGAAGAGCCAGGCGATGAACCAGCACAACAAGAGCAGCAGCAGAACCAGGAGCCCATGCCGCCCCTTCAATCTCCATCGTCGTCGCTTTCCCATGAGCCTCCATCCTAACTCGGATGACTCATGATCTCGCATCCCCGGAGCATGCTGCCGCTGCGGGACGGGGACGGGGCGGAGTCAGGCGATGAGCATGTCCATGCGGAAGAAGGCCTTGTACTCATCGAGGGTGAGGTCGGCGGGGACGATCTTGTTCACGAGCGTCTCGACGTCCGTTCCCGGGGCGCCCTGGAAGAGGGTCCTCGGATTCTCTCCTCGGCCGAGCTGAGTCAGTCCATCGAGGACGAATTCCGTAAGGAAGCTTCGGGGTGGGGGCTTGCCTTCGACGAATCGCTGGTGCGTGCGGCGCAGAAATCCCTTCACGACGGCCGTCGGGTTGGAGGGGGGCGCCACGTCCTTCCAGGCTTGAAGCGTGGGAGCCGAAGACCCGCCTCCCGGCCCTTCGCGTGGCGCGAAGGGGTCGGGCGGAATCGTTTGCAAGCTCGCCATGACACAAAGCCGGTGGCCGACGCTGCGCGCCTTCTTGGGCTTCCTGCCAAGGAGATCCAGACCTTCTCGAAAGGCGGCCTCAAGTGATGCGGCGGCGTGAAGAAGGACGAAAGCTTGCAGTGTCCCGTCGCCGGAGAAATCTCCCTTGGCGGAGACCTTTCGAGCCGAGGACGCACAGCCCTCGGGGTCGAGACGCCAGAAGAGCAGGGTGGCGATCCCTCTTTCGGTGCGGGCTCCGCCCCACGCGAAAGGCTCGAAATCTCTCCCTTTGAAACCGTTCCCGCGGGCCTGGTTGACGAACGTGTCGACGAGGGCCGTTCTTTCCTTGTCGTGGCTGTAGGCGTCGCGATACGCCAGATGATCCCACTTCGAAAGAAACGACTCGATCGCGCGATGTCTGCCGTCGGTCTGCTGCACGCCGGCTTCGGCGGCGGATTCGCCCGGCGATGCGGTTTCCGCCTCGGCTGTCTTGGAGACGTCTCGTCGACACTGAGGAGCGAGGAACGCGAGCGTTACAAGGACCATGAGGAGGAAACCGCGTCGGCTCATTGTGGGATCATCCAAGGGGTTCGAGGATGTAGGAGGCGCCTTCTTCGTACGTGGCGGCCGGTTCCGTGGGGACGTCCAGAACCGTTTCCAGCACCTGCCCCGTCGTGCCATCGACCTTTTCGATCTTGTAGTCGATCGTCCTGGCCGGAATGGACCGTGGAACGACGGTGTCGATTCGAGTGAGGGTCACCTGCCCCGTCTGAGGCGTGTCCGCGTAGCAGTGGTACTTGCGGGTCACGTCTTGGTCGTCGGTGATGCCGAGAATCGACGTGGTCGGGTCATAGTCGTAGGTCAGCTTCCACGACACGACGTCGATTCCGCGATCCCACTGCGTGAGGACGAGGGACTTCGTCGCCTTCGAAAAACTCCAGCTCATGAACTGATCCGGCGTTTCGTAACGGGTGTCGTTCGAGAACACCGTGACGGCAGCCGCCCAATCGTTTCCAGCCAGAGGACAGGGGGCGAGTTCGGAAGGGGGGGCGGTGGGAGTCCCGTCGGCCGTGAAGCGCGTGAGGAACATTCCGGCGACGACGAGGGCCGCGCCGGACAGGATTCGCAGTGTGATTCTCATGGCGGTGTTCTCCTTTCACGCGCTCGACCAAGACGTGTTGCCGAACTGGTGCGGTCGCGGTTGGAACAAGTAAAGAAACGCAGAGTTTCTGATAACGATGATACCAGGTTCCGGCTCATAGGGCGAACTGAGCGGGGATTTCCCGTGGACCTGGCGTTTTCTCTCCCGCGCCGAGGACGCTTGGGGGAGGTTCTGGCCTGGATCAAGCCGAGTGGAGGCGCTGGAAGCGGCCGCGGGCGAGGTCGTCGCGGAGATCGTCGTCGGGGCGGAGGCGGCGAAGCGTGGGGAGTTCGATGTGGACGACGTCGATGAGGGAGCGGGAGAAGTCCTTCACCGCTCGTTCGCCGCCGGGGCGGGCCTGGAGGTCGCGGAGCCTGTCGGCGAGATCGGGGGCGGCGTCCAGCTCCAGGGTGATGAGGACGAGAATGCCGTGATTGGCGGCGCGCACGGCGGTTTCCAACATGGCGGCGTCTTCGACGGCGTCGACGGCGATGACGTCCGCGCCGTGTTCGATGGCGGTGCGCAGGCTCCCCTCGCGCGCCATGGTGAACCGGTTCAAGGGCGCTCGCAGCATGAAGCCGCACTCTTCGGTGAAGGCGTAAGTTTGCGTGCGACTGAAAAGCGCCACCAGTTGATCGTGGTCGCGGAGACCTCGCTCGAGAAGGGCAGCCAGGAGTTCCGTCTTTCCGCCGCCATAGGGCCCGGTGAGGATCACGAGTCCTTTTTTCTCGCACAACAGGCCGTCCAATTCCGTGGCCGCTTCGCCGAATTGGGCAAGGGGCGGCACGGAACGACTGGCGGGACGGAAGATGCAGCTCGGGCGCCCCTGGTCCAGAAAAGCCCTCACTTCGAACATGCCCGCCTCTTTCGACGAGTAGAACGTGCTGGTCTCTTTTCGTGCACGAAACTCCTCGGACTCGGATTCAGAGAAGAGCGAGTTGAGGTAACCCTCGATCTCCCCCTCGGCGATGGGTTCCTGCTTGATCGTGGTGAAGCCCTGGGCCGTCTTGATGCGGGGCTTGCAACCCAGGCGGAGGAAGAGGGCCGAGCCGTCCAGATCGTTCAGCGCCATGAGCAACTCGTCGAACGCCGCCACGGAGTACCGGTCTCGGGCCGGCGTGGTGTCCGTGGCGACTTTCTCGAAGATCTTGTTCAACTCGACGCGGAAACGATCATCGAATTGTTCCGCCGCCGCGTCTCCGCCTTCCTCGTCGCTGCGCCCCACGTTGTCGCGCTGCTGCTCATCCATGTTGCGAGCGACCTCGAGGAGGAGGTTCTCGGTGTCGAGCTTGACGTTCCTCTCCGGAACCTCGACGTCGAAGTCGATGGTGAAACTTCCCGACCGCCAAAAGAAGATCTTGAATGCAGCCTTCTCGCCCGTGCTCAGGTCATCATCGAGAGCGTTGATGATCTGCCCGTCCTGGAAGTAGACGTACCCCTTCTTGGTCCCCCGTTGGATGCTCACGAGCGCCGTCTTCCGACTCATCATCAACGTGTGGGTGATGTCGAAGATGCTGAAGTTCTTCAGGTCTCCGTAGACCCGCTGTGTGTCGGAGCTGGTGCTCATGATTCGGTTCCTGTCGAGTTCAGACGCCCATGGGGGTGCGCTGGAGGACTCCCTTGTCCTTCATGTGCGCCATGGCGACGTCCCGTTCGATGATGCCCTCCTGGACGAGCGTGGAGAGGGAGGAGTCCATGGAGACCATCCCGTCCTTCTTTCCCGTCTGGATCAAGCTGTCCAACTGGAAGGTCTTGCCTTCTCGGACCATGTTGGCGATGGCGGACGTGGCGACGAGGATCTCGACGGCGGCCACGCGGCCCCGCCCTCCCCGCTTGGGAAGAAGCCGCTGCGCCACGACGCCCTTCAGCGCTTCCGAGAGCATGACCCGGATCTGGGACTGCTCGTCGGCGGGGAAGACGTCGATGATGCGGTCGACGGTTTGGGCGGCGCTGTTCGTGTGCAGGGTGCCGAACACGAGGTGGCCCGTTTCGGCGGCCGTGAGCGCCAGCTTGATCGTCTCCAGATCCCGCATCTCGCCCACGAGAATGATGTCGGGATCCTCGCGCAATGCCGCGCGCAGGGCGTTCGCGAACGAGTGGGTGGTCGAGCCGACCTCCCGCTGGTTGATGAGCGCCTTCTTCATCTTGTGGACGAATTCGATCGGATCCTCGATGGTGAGGATGTGCTTGGGCTGATGATCGTTGATGTAGTCGATCATGGCGGCGAGGGTCGTCGACTTGCCCGAGCCCGTGGCGCCAGTGACCACGACGAGGCCGCGATGAAGGTCGCAGAACTTCGTCAACTGGTCCGGGAGATTCAACTGGTCGAGAGTGAGGATCTCCGTCGGAATGAGCCGGAACACGCCACCGATGCCGTTGCGCTGCTCGAAGATGTTGCAGCGAATGCGGGTGACGCCGGGGATCTCGTATCCGAAGTCGATCTCCTTGTGCTTTTCGAACTGCTTGACCTGTTCCGGACTCATCAGTTCGTAGAGGAGCTTGCGATTCAGCTCTGGCGTGAGTTCCGCGTAGTCCACCGCCTGGAGGGACGAGTGCAGGCGAATCATGGGTTTTGACCCGGAGGCCATGTGGAGGTCGCTCGCCCCCTGTTCCTTGATGATGCGGAAGATCTCGTCGATGGCTGCCATGAAGTCTCTCTTTCGTCCTCGGGGGTAAGAATTCAGGAGCGGGGTGCGCCGCGCTCCCCAGGCGGGCGCACGCCGTCCCATCCATGTTCTTCATCGGGTGTTCAGGGTGCCCGGATTGACCCCGAGTCGTTCCCTCGGGCACAAAAAAAATGGCCACACGACCGGGGTGGGGCCGTGTGGCCGAAGCTTCAGGGTTGCGCTTCAATTCGAGATGGGAGGACCGCCCTCCCAGATCGCTCGGTTCGGAGTCGAAGACTCCACTCGCCACTGTCATCGTACCCCCGGTTTTCCAGGGAGGCGGGATTTGTCCGGCCCGGGTCCAAACTCTCATCCATGGAATTCGTTTCATTCTTGGCCCGGAATCCTCGAAAGATGGACCACCGGACGGACCGAGAATGTTAGAGTGCCTGCTGTCCGGGGGGTGAGACCCCGAGACACGGGAGAATTGGAGCTCCAAAATGAGTGACCGGAAGACCCCCATTCAGGTCATCGAAAAGCGTCGTTTCTTGAGGTTGGATGACTACTTCAAGGTCAGCTTCCAGCCCGCGACGGAATTCGGCGATCTCGAGACGGCTGAACCCGTGGAGGTCGGATACTCGAAGAACGTTTCACTGGGCGGGGTCGCCTTCGTCACGGACTTCGAGGTGGAGGACGGGGCCTACATCCGGGCGTCCATCATGATCCCCGAGTTGGATGAGCCCGTCGACGTGGTCGGTCAGGTGGTCCGGGTCATTCCCATGGAGGGAGGGCAGCGGGAAGTCGCGGTGAAGTTCCTCCCGTTCGGGATCGACGAGGATCAACGCAGCCGCCTCGAACTGTTCATTTACGATCACTTCTTGAAGGACCCGAACGAGTGAGCGCACTCTCCGAAGCGGGGCGTCACTGACCCGCTTCGGCCTCGCCCACCATCCCTTCCTGCACGACTTCACCTCCGCAGAGGCTCACCATCCAATTCGAGCTGCGGCGAATGAAGTCCTTGACGATGGAATCCCCCACGTTCTCAGGAAACACGCCGATCAGAAGCAAGTTCTGGCTGCGTTCGGTGACCAGACCCCGTTTTCCCTGAGCGTAGGGCGACGTGAATTCGCCGAGATCGTCCGCGAAAACGAGCTTGCCGTCCGTGGAGAGGGACTCGCGGGACTCGACGATCTCCAGACTGCTCCCAGGCCTCCCGAGGGCGAGGCCGATATCTCCTCGTAGAGCCGTCGGGTCGACGAGGATGACCGGCAACTTGTAGAAGAGCATGAGAAGGGTGCAAGTGTCCTCGGCGTCGTTCTCGACGGGCATGGGCTCACCCTGCAGGATGCCTTCCAATAGTCGTTCCGCCCGGGTGCTCTGCCGACGGATTTCGCCTTCGAAGAAGGAGCGCAACTGGTCGAAGCCCGCGATCTGGGGTACGGACTTGAGGGCGGCGGCGCCGCGGATATCCCTGCGAACCCGGGACACCACCCGAAGCCGCATGTCGTCGAGGCTGGTGTGCCCGTAGCCGACCTCGCAACCCGCCAGCTCCACGACCCCCAGGCGGGTGCGGCTGGCGACATCGAGGATGCTTTTCGAGATATAGAAGCTCATGGGACTCCGTCCGGGGATCCGGCGTGCGCACGTGATGGCGGGTTCTAACACGAAAGGGGCCCAAAGGGATAGCCCAGGGTCTTGGTCATCGGAGGATGGGGCTCCCGTCTTTGCGGCGTCGCCTCCGAAATTCCTTGAACCCGGCCCGGACGGGGACGTTCCAGAAGCCTCGGGGCCCTCGCCCCTTCCCCGCACCTTCGCCCTTGTTTCGCTCCCCGGGCTTCCGTAAGGTACACACCATTTTCTGGGTAATCTCTAAGTCTGTTCAATCAAGCATCTTAGGATTCGTCAGCCCATCTTGCGGACGACGCCGCGAAAGGTATTGCAGTCATGAAGAAAGGCATTCATCCCAAGTACGTGGAATGCCATGTCACCTGCGGTTGCGGAAACACTTTCGTCACCCGCGCCACGGTGGAAGAGCTGAGGGTCGAAATCTGTGGCGCGTGCCACCCCTTCTACACCGGGAAGCAGAAATTCGTGGACACCGCGGGCCGCGTCGAGAAGTTCCGCCGCCGCTATGCGAAGGCCGGCCAGAAGGACTCTTCCTCGAACTGAATTCCGGTCCAAGGAGGTGGGACGACTCCCGCATGGCGCTACGCGACGCACTCGAAAAGCTGGAGGAGCGCTACCGGGAACTCGAGACGCTCATCGTCGACCCGGAAGTGATGGGGGACCACCATCGCTACACCGCCCTGTTGAAAGAACAGGGAGGGTTGAAGTCCCGGGTGGAAGCCTACCGAGCGTTTCTCCAGACCGAGACCGAACTCCGGCACGCGCGGGAAGCGGTCGAGGACCTCACGGAACCCGATGAGATCGCGCTGTTCAAAGAAGAGATCGCGAGTCTCGAGACCCGCCTCGATCAGCAGATGGACGACCTGAAGGCGCTTTTTGTCACCGATGACGAAGACGCCAACCGGGACATCATCCTCGAGATCCGGGCGGGCACGGGGGGCGATGAAGCCGCCCTCTTCGCCGGCGACCTCCTTCGCATGTACATCCACTACGCGGAGGCACGGGGGTGGCGCGTCGAGATCCTCGACGCCCAATCAGGAGCGTCCGGAGGATTCAAGGAGGTGATCGTCGAAATCGTGGGCGAGAACGTCTACAAGCGCCTCAAGTACGAGTCCGGGGGTCACCGAGTGCAGCGCGTCCCCGCCACCGAGACCCAGGGACGGATCCACACTTCCGCCGCCACCGTCGCGGTGCTTCCTCAAGCCAGCGACGTCGACGTGAACATCACGGAGAAGGATCTGAAGATCGACACCTATCGTTCTTCCGGCCCTGGCGGACAGAAGGTCAACAAGACCGCCAGCGCCATCCGCATCACCCATCTTCCGACGGGACTGGTGGTCACCTGCCAGGACGAGAAGTCCCAACACAAAAACCGTGCCCGGGCTCTCAAGATCCTGGCCAGTCGTCTCTACGAGCAGGAACTCCAAAGGCGGCACGCGGAACGCAGTCATGCCCGAAAGTCCCTGATCGGTTCCGGTGACCGGAGCCAGCGGATTCGCACCTACAACTTCCCGCAAAACCGGGTGACGGACCACAGGATCAACCTGAGTCTGTACAGCCTGGACAAGATCATGGCCGGTGAGCTGGAATGTCTCATCGAGCCCCTCATGGAGTTCGACAAGGAGCAGAGGCTCGCAAGCCTCGAGGAGTTGGAGAAGTGACGATGGCCGACAATCAGTCCAAGGCGCCGGAGATGCCGGAGCCCACCCCCGTTTTCGTGGTCAATTCCCAGCACATCTACACGGGAAGAGTCCACAATCAGTTCTACATCTTCCTGTGGTTCAGTGTGGCGCTGGTCCTCGGGTGCGCGTTCCCGTGGAAAGGCGTGGGGCTCGGAGGCGGCTGGACCGCGCTCCAGTTGGGGCTTCTGACCGGTGCCATCGGCTGCACGTGGGCGTGCATCGCCAACATCAAGAGCGGCCGGTTGACGTTCTGGCCGATTCTCGCCCTTGAGATCGTGGCGGTGGTCGTGCTCTACGCCCACTTGGACATGACCCAGCGGCAGGAATACGCTCAACGGGACGCCGCTTTGAAGGCCATCAACGCGGAGCCCGTTCCGATGAACGTGGTGGGCAAAGCCGCTCGGATGGATTGGCAGGCGCAGAAGAGTCTCCGCTTCAAGACCACCAAGGAGGTCCATTCCTGGGGGCTGGGTGATCTTTTCCTCTCCGGGCTCGCCGTCTACATCGAAAAGGATCAGACGAGCCTGGACCGCAAGCGGCTGGATCGCGTGAATGAGGTCTTTGGGACCGGATTCCGCTTCACCGTGTGGACGGTGAGTCTTCTGTTCCTGTTCGTCATCGCCTCGATCGTCTTCGCCATTGCGACGGCGAAGCCCAAGGAGGACCCGTCCGAGGCGCGACGTCGCGCTCGCCTCGAGGGACGTGGTCCGGGGAAGGACGCCAAGAAGTCCAAGGGCCCCGCCACGGACGAGGGTGCGGAAAAGAAGGACGGCGACGCGGGGTCGACGCCCAGCGCCTGATCTCCATGTCCCGAGAGCTTTGGACCGTTGCGGAACTCGCATCCGCGGCCGCAGGCTATCTCACACGCAAAGGCATCGAGACCTCGCGTCTCGATGCCGATCTCATGTTGGCGGACGTCTTGGGTTGGACGAGGATCGATCTCTACACCCGATTCGACATGCCTGTCGACTCCCACGCGCGGGCGCGCTACCGCGAGCTGATTCGTCGGCGGGGTCGACGCGAACCCTTGGCCTACATCTTGGGGCGGCGCGAATTTTTCGGGCTCGATTTCGCCGTGGGGCCGGGAGTTCTCGTCCCGCGTCCGGAAACGGAGGGCCTCGTCGAAGCGACTCTCACCCTGATGGAGGGGCGCTCCCGTTTCCGCGTCCTGGACTTGGGCACGGGGTCGGGGTGCATCCTTCTTGCGATCCTCTCTCGATTCCCCGAGGCTCACGGGGAGGGCTGGGATCGATCGGCCGAGGCTCTCGAGTATGCCCGCCGGAACGCCGCGGATCTTGGTCTGGACCATCGTGCCACCTTCGTCGAGAGGGATCTGCTCAAGACTCTGGGGGCGGGTCCCCCGCCCCGCGTCGATCTCGTCGTGTCGAATCCTCCCTATATCCGCCCGGATGAGGGCTGGGACCTCATGCCCGAAGTGAGGGATCATGAGCCCGCGGCCGCCCTGTTCGATCGGGAAGGCGACGGTCTCTCCTTTCATCGGGCCATTCTCGCCGCCTTCCGACACCTCGATCCCATGCCTTGGGTGGTCCTGGAACTTCCGGGGTGGGGAGGGGAGAGCTTGCGAACCTGGTGGAAGGATCAGGGGGCTGGAGACCTGCGGGTGGTTGCGGATTTGAGCGGCCAGGAGAGGGTGCTCATCGCGGCCGGCGGGGAAACTTTTCGTCACCCGGAGCCACTTGATGCGTCTTGAAGGAGTCCCGGGGAGCGGGAGCTCTCGGGGCGACGGCCTTCAGGCGTCGAGATCGACGGAGGTCGCGATGAAACGCTCCAGTTCTTCCCGCGTCTGGGGCGGGAGGTCCGCGAAGTAGAGCCCCAGCTCATATCCTCCGTCCGGGTTCTCCTCGCAACGGACGACCACGGCTTGGCACTCGACCACCAAGGGTTCGCGATCCGGCAGCTCGAGCTCGATACGGACGGCCATCAGGGTCATTTCATCCACGGCTTCCGGGACCCAGGCGGCGGCTCCGATGGGGGAGATGTCCTTGATGCGGCAGGCTTTGCGGTCATGAGCTGGGCCCGAGTCCAGGGGACGGTCCAGCTTCATCCGCGGATGCCGTCGGCGTTCTCGTACGGGTGAAATGGCCATGAAAGGACCTCCAATTGTCCCCGGAATCGGTTACTCTCCCGGCCGATCACCTGTCCAGTGTCGGCTTTCGTCGAGCACCCAGCCCGCGGGCAGCGGGAGAGGTGCCGCTCTTCATCTCTTCATCGACCGCGAAGAGAGGGCTCTTGAGTCCCCCAGGAATCAAAACCCGGCCCCCTCGAGCAGAAAGGACTGTCTCATGGCGAATTTCAACAAGGTTCTTCTGATGGGAAACCTCACCCGTGACCCGGAAACACGTTTCTTGCCGAGCGGGCAACCCGTTTGCCAACTGGGCCTCGCGGTCAACCGGGTCTGGACCGATCAGAAAACCGGAGAGAAGCGGGAGCAGACCTGTTTTGTGGACTGCGTGTCCTTTGGCCGTCAGGCGGAAACCCTCGCCAAGTACATGAAGAAGGGGCGTCCCATTTTCATCGAGGGCCGTCTCAACTACCGCAGCTGGGAGACCCAGGAGGGACAAAAGCGGAGCAAGCTGGAGGTCGTCGTGGAGAACTTCCAGTTCCTGGGCACCGGGGGCGGCGGACGGGACGGGGGCCGCGAATCGGAGCGGACCATGGGGGCGTCGTCCGACGGGGATCCGGGTTGGGGCGGGGCGCCTGCGTCGTCGTCCGGCGGTGGGGCGGTCTTGGACGACGACGACGTGCCTTTTTGAGCCTGCGAGATATAATTCATCTTGCTTGAATTCGGTTGTGCCTCGGGGGCCGAGGAACCAAGGTTTCTTGTAAGTTCCGTGGTACAGCCTTCTTGGGGCAACTGGCGCCGAGACGCCGACCCCGTGTGGGGTCGCGATATTTCGTCCCATTTCTCCATGGACGCTCCTTCCGGGAGACGGTAATATGACCATCACCTCGGGAGGGGCCCACGGGGGGCAGCCCAAGGGAGTGTTCTCTTCCGTTGAACCGTCGCGTCGGTCGATGAAGAGAGCAGCTTTCGCTCGCACGAACTCGATACACTGACCTGGCTTGATCGTGGGCCGACGCCCCGAAGAGAGTGGAATGGCCATGCGCCGTACGTCGCTCACAAGTCGATGGCCGCTTTGGTTGCCGGGAATCCTCCTTGCACTGGGAGTCGGGATCTGGCTGCATCGTTGGTTGCAGGAGGAGCCTGTCGAGCGTCCGCCCACGTTTTCCAACATGGTCTCTGCCGCTGCCGTCGCCACCGACGTGGCTCCGCGACAAAACGCCCCCGCCGCGATGGAGGCTCCGATCCCTCCGGTGGGCGAGAGCATTCCCGATTTGGCGGCGTCCGAGCTGCCGCCCGATGGCTACATGCTTACGATCCTGGACGACGAGGGGCGTCCGGTGCGCCAAGGCCGCATCATCATTCGGCGTCGCACGGGCGCGACTTTGATCAATGCCGCGAACGATCAGGACGCCATGGTGGCCGACGGTGCCGTCGAACTGCCCCTGACGGACGGATCCCTGCAGTTCCGAGCGGATGGTTACAGCGTCTACGAAGTCGAGATCGATGTTCCCGGCTATGCCGTGCGTCGATACCGCCTCCGAGATCCGGGGCGTCGTGTCATACGGCTCACCCGGCCCGCTGCCATCGTCGGACACGTGTTCGGCCCGGATGCGCGACCGGTGGTGGGTGTGCAGGTGGATCTTTGGCACGGCGGGAGCCTCGCGGAATCGACGGCGACCGACGCCAATGGCTTTTACGCTTTCGAGCGCGTGACCCCGGAACTCGCCACGGTTCGTTTGAGGCCTCGTGGGTTCGCGCGTCCTCGCGTCGAACATGTCCGTGTGGAAGCAGGTACCCGTAGCGTTCGCGATTTCGACCTGCGCGCTGGCGGACGGCTGTTCGTGGTCGTCAAGGGGCCCGGTGGCAAGGCACGTCCCCATATCACCGTGGCGGTGGTCGAGGCCCGCTCCGGTGAAGTCGCCGCCTTCGATCTGACGGGGAGCAACGGCACCTGCGCCTTCAGCTGTTTGCGCCCCGGCGTCGAGTACATGGTGCGGGCCTCCGACAAGGATGTCTCCGCTCGGAGTTTCTTCCGCGCGCCCGATCACATCGATCCCGCCCAGGTTCGGACCGAGGTCCTGATGTTGACGGACACCTGGACCTTGTCCGGCATCGTCGTCACGGAAAGCGGGATCCCGGTGGAGGGCGCCCACGTCATGTTCGAAAGTCGTCCTCTGGGGCGGGTGTCTTCAACGGCGCACACCGCTCAAGCCGTGACCGGCGCGGACGGCCGTTTTCGGGTTCGCGGCCTGATTGATGATGTGGTCTACTCCGCAATGGTGTTCCACCCCCAGTTCGGGGTCGTCAGTCAGGGGGGTATCGAGCAGGGGAGTCCGCCTTTGTCGCTCGTCCTTCCGGAGCCCGGCGTTTTCGAGGGCTTGGCGGTGGCGGAGGACGGAAGCCCGCTTCGCGATGCCATCGTTTGGCTGACTCTCACCAGCGTTCCATCGGGCGACTTGGGCCGGAACTTCGTCCTGCGCGCCGACGATACCGGACGCTTCCGGATGCCGAATCTCCCCATGGGCGCCCCCTTGGACTTGGAAATCCAGGACCAACGTGGCATCAGTCGCCTGCGCCGAACCCAACTCACCGTCAGCGAGGTCAAGCCGCCCTCCTATTTCGCCCTGCCTGACGGAGAAGCTTCCGCGCCCGGCGGGACCATGGGCAGCTTGTCTCCCATCCAGAAGAACTGACTCGGTTCGCCTTTTCTTGGTGGTCTGCCCGTCACCTCATACAATTCACTCTCCTGGAGCGCATCGGATTCGAGCATGACCAAGAAGGCCCGGGAATCCCGAGCCGGTCTCTTCACGAGGATCGTGGCCCGCTATTACCTTCGGAAGCCCGAATTGGACCGCTTCCTGGAGATCAAGTACCCCACTTTGGCCTCCCGCTGGCACGCCGCTGGCAATGAATGGGCCTATCTTCGCAAGAGCCGGCGCTCTCATCGACTGACGGCGGTGAACATCGAACTCACCAACCGCTGTAACTTGGCGTGCGTCATGTGCCCGGTGAATCGGGACATGTCCCGCAAGAAGAAGGACCTTGAGTTCGACGCCTTCCGGCGCATCCTGGACGAGAACCTCGCCCTCGAACTCATCCTCATGTTCCAGTGGGGGGAGTCGCTTCTCGTTCCCGATTTCTTCGATCGCGTCGCGTACGCCGTCGAACGGGGAGTACGCGTGATGGTCACCACCAACGGCACGTTGCTCGACGAGCGGACGTGCCACCGCATCGTGGCGAGCGGGCTCGACCGCATCACCATCTCCGTGGATGGCGCCGCGAGAACCCACGAGACCATTCGAGGATTCCCCCTCGCCGACTTGCGACGGAACGTGGAGCGCCTGGTGCGCATGCGCGATGAAGCGGGTTCGAATCTCGGAATCGACATCAACATGACGCTTTGGGAGGAGAATGAGGAAGAGGCCCCGGAGGTCCGACGGCAGTGGGAGGGCGTGGTCGATCGAGTTCAGTTCATCCCCCGATTCGTGGACGCGCCCCGGAGCGTTCCGTGCCGTGAGTTGTGGCGGGGAGCTCTCGTGGTCCTGTCCGACGGGCGGGTGGCGCCCTGTTGCCGAGACAGTGAGGGAGAGCTGACCGTCGGTCATCTCGACGACGGCACTCTCGAGGAGATCTGGAATGGCGAGGCGATGGCCGCACTTCGCGACCGTCACCGGCAGGGCGACTTCCCTCCTCTCTGCGCGCAGTGCGGCGAGTACGCGACCGAGCAGGTTCACCCGCGTTTCTCATGAGGCGTCAATACCTTTCTCTCGGCATGCGTCAGTTGTTCCGCGGTCGCGCGAGGTCGTTGGTCCGCACGGCGTGGCGGACCCGCAGACTTCGCGGACTGACGCGGAGGGGGAGGCCCGCGGGGGGCCCTCTCTTCGCTTCTTTGGTCGTCAACTACACGTGCAACCTTGCCTGCTCCTTCTGCCGCGCCTGGCATTCCGCGGACGGCGCCCGGCCGGGGCGGCCCATCGCGCCGCGTGACCTCGACCTCGCCTTGGAGGATCTGGCCCGGCTCGGTTGCCTTGGGGTGGGGGTCACCGGAGGCGAGCCGCTCCTGCGGAAGGACTTGGGGCGAATCGTGGCTGCGATTCGCGAGCGGGGCATGCTCGTCCACGTCAACACCAACGGGACCCTCCTGGATGATGCCCGGGCGCAGGAGCTGATCGCGTGCGGCGTGGATTCCTTCAACATCAGCGTGGATGCGGCCGCAGCGGAGCTCCACGACGCCCTCCGCGGGCGGGAGGGCGCCCATCGGGGTGCTCTGCAAGGTGTGTCCGCGTTGCTGCGCGCACGGCACGGCGCAAGCAGCCCCCGTGTCGTCGTCGTCTCCGTCGTGGATGTCGCCACCGATCTCGATGC
>DRQF01000294.1 GCA_011369445.1 Planctomycetota bacterium
AGGGGATGAGGTGGTTGGCGGGATCGACCACACTCGGCTGCATGCCGTTGATGTCGAGGGACGCGTTGGCGTCGTTGATGGTGAGCTGAGCGCTCGCCTGACTGCTGAGTGCGACGGCGATCAGAACAGCCAAAACGGCAGGTAGCAACTTCTTCATCGAGGAAACTCCAAAGACTTGATTGACTGGCAAATGGCCCAGGACGTCGGTCACATGGCCGGGCCCAAGTGACCCCATTAGAGCGATTTCGGATTCGAATGCCAAGAAAAAGTTCTTTCTCTTGGCGTTTTGTGAGCGCTGGCTTTCGACTCCGGGCCAGCTCCTGAAGCCGCAGGAGTCCGGGATGCTCGGGGCGATTTTGTCAAGTGAGGGGGGCTCTTGCGGGCTCCCGAGCTGGTGAGAGCGGGGCGATGCGGAGCCGTGAGGGGCTTGATAGGGTGAATCATGACCGTTCCGGAATACGCCGCCCGAACCAAGTACGACCGCCGCGTCGCAAAGCGCTACCGGCGTGACGCCGAGGGACGCCGCGGGAGGGAGAATCGTGTTCTTCTCGATCTTCTGAGGGGGCTATCGCCCGTGGAATCCCTCCTGGACGCCCCATGCGGTGTCGGACGCGTGGCCGCCCTGTCGGAGTTGCAGGGGATCCCTTATACCGGGCTCGATCTGGCTCCGGCCATGCTGGAACGAGCCGTTGATCGCTGCCGCGACGAGAAGAGGACCGTCGCCTGGATTCGCGGCGACCTGGAGTCCCTCCCGGTGAAGGGACGCGCCTTCGACGTCGTCCTCTGTCTCCGTCTGCTCCATCACCTACCGGAGCCAACCCGATCTCGCGTCGTGCAGGAGGCGGCGCGTGCGGCGTCCCGCGCCGTCGTCTTCACCTATTTTCACCCCTTTGCGCTCCACTACGCCCAGCGTCGTTTGAAGACGTTTCTGACAGGGAGAGTGTCTCACCGGTATTCGCACACCTCGGGTTGGATCGATCGCTGCCTGCGCGATGAGGGCTGGCGCTTGGCGGCCGAGCGTGGAACCGGATTCCTGCGCGAGACTCGATATGCCCTGTTCCTGAGGGACGATCGGGATGGTTGAACGGCTCCGGACCGCATCATCGCCCTTGCGTCGACTCTTCGGCTTCGTTGCGCATCGGCGTCGCGACATGGCCCTCGTCTTGGCGGTCGTGCTCGTCTCCGGGGTCGCCGAGACCGCGCCCATCGCCATCGCGAAGGTTTTCGTCGAGCAGGTCCTCATTGGACAGGGCGAGGCGGGAGGCGACGATCTTGGAGTCCTTTTCGTGAAGGGCGGCCAGGCCCTGCTCGATGCCGTCGGGAGCGCCACGGAGGACACTCGGATCGCCGCCCTGGTCTTGACGCTCCTGCTTCTTCTCGTCGTCGGTGTCGTCGGCGCCTTCGCCTCCTACGCGAGGATCTACTTGGGGCGCCGCCTATCGGCGGCCGTGGTTTCGGATCTGCGCTCGGCGTTCGTCCGTCAGATCATGGCTCTTCCCCTGTCGTTCTATGGGCGCCGAAAGACCGGGGATCTCATCTCGCGATTCGCGAACGACATTCAACTCACGTATCGAGGTGTGAGCCTGGTCCTCCTCGTCGCGCTTCCTCAACCCGTTGTCATCGTCGGAGCGGCGTGCGCGGCGCTCTGGCTCAATGCACGACTCGCCTTGGCCTCGTTTCTACTCCTTCCCGTCCTCGCCGCCCTCGCGGTCCTCGTCGGTCGGCGAATCCGCAAGCGGTCCGCGAAAAGCTTGGCGTCCCTTGGAGACAGCCTCGAGGCCATGAGCCAGACCCTTTCGGGACTTCGCGTCATCAAGGCCTTCCAGGCCGAGGAGGAAGCGCTTGGGCGCTTCGAACGGGTCAATCATCGCTGGTTCCGCAGGCAGGTGGCGGTGGGAACGTCCAAGGCGACGGCGCGCGCCGTTTTGGAACTCGTCTATGCCATCACTCTCGTCGGAGTGATGGGACTGGGAGGATACCTCGTCATCGAAGGCACTTGGGGATTGAACGCCGGCACCTTCCTTTCTTTCCTGCTGGCTTTGGCCACCATGTACCGTCCCATCCGGCGGCTCGGCCGCGCTTACGGTGAGATTCAGGAGGCGGGGTCGGCCGCCGGTCGCATCTTTGAAGTCCTCGACGCTCCGGGGGAACCCCAAGACCGCCCGAGCGCCGAGGACATCGGTCCGATTCGCGAAGGTCTTCGATTCGATCGCGTGAGTTTTTCCTACGAGGACGGCGATGACGGCCCGGTCGACGTCCTCCACGAGGTCAGCTTCGACGTCCCCGCCGGAAAGACGGTGGCGCTCGTCGGCCCGTCTGGTGCTGGAAAATCCACGCTGGCTGATCTCATCCTGCGCTTTCATTCCCCTCGCGCTGGTCGGATTCTCGTCGACGGCGTTCCTCTGGATACGATCCGCCGGGAGAGTTTCCTGCGTCAGGTGGCGGTCGTCGAACAGAGCCCATTCCTCTTCAACGCCACCGTGAGGGAGAATATTGCCTATGGACGCCCTGATGTGACCCAGGAGGATATCGAACGGGCCGCTCGGCTCGCTCACATCCACGAAGACATTCTGGGACTCCCCGACGGATACGACACGATCCTGGGGGAGCGTGGAGAGACCCTGTCGGGCGGCCAGCGACAGCGCATCACCATCGCCCGCGCGATCCTGAAAGGGGCGTCACTTCTGCTGCTCGACGAGGCGACGAGCAGCCTCGATTCCGCTTCGGAACGAGCCGTGCAAGCTGCATTGGAAGAGCTGTTGAAGGGACGGACGGCGCTGGTCATCGCTCACCGCATGAGCACGATCGAGCACGCCGACCACATTGTCGTTCTCGAAGGGGGGCGCGTGGTCGAGCAGGGGAGTCCCGAGATACTGCTGAAGCAGGGGGGGCTGTTCGCACACCTTTATGAGCTCGGTCAGGGTTCGTAGAAGCCCCCGACGTCGTCGCCTCCCAGCTGCTCCGACTTCCACAGGTCAACGTCCCACGATTCGTCGATTCCGTTGGGTCCCCAGGAATAGACCACGACATCCGGGCTGTCGTCGTCTCCTTCGAAGATGTGATAGCTGTACGGATGGCCCCAGGGATCTCGTTCGATGGGTCGGGCCAGCAGTGGAGTGTCTCCGGCCGCGAGCCACGGGTTGAGGACCGCCGCCCCCTCGCGGCCTCGGCAGTAGTTGTATCGTGGCGAGTTCTGTGGACCCGGGGGATAGGTGCCGTTCCGGTCTCGAAACGTCGCAATGGATCTCAGGATGTCGTCCGTCTGCTTCTTGGCGAGGTTCACCCGTCTCGCCATGGCGACGTCGTCGGCCAGGGGAATGACGATCGCCGCAAGCATCAGAAGAGTCGTCGTCACGACGACTTGCTCCACGCTGACAGTCCAGCGCCTTCGTCTGGTCTTGGCTGCGGTCATATGGGAACTCCCGACCCTCTTCGATCCCTCGACCGAACGACGCCCTGGGCTTGATTCGAACGAAGGCCGGGCGGCGGTCTCGCTGTCGCCATTGTCAGGCCGTAGTTCGTAACCTTATGCACTAAATAAGATTACGACATCTTCTCGGGTGCGGCGGGGTGAGGTGCCTCGGTGGGCTGGGTCGGCACAAAAAATTCAGAATTCGTTTCCGCCGTCGGCCAGAAACTCGATTCCCGGATGGAAAGCCCCTCTAATCGGACAAGAAAGGAATCGCAGCCATGACGTTGAATCGAAGTCGGATTGCTCTCGTCCTGATCCTCCTTCTGGGATCTGCAACCCTCTCGGCCCAAATCTCCGTCGGGTGTCTCGGAGACGACGGGTTCAATCTGGGATGCTGCTCCACCCCTCAGCCCAATCTGCCCAATTTCCCCGCGTTCACGGAATCGGGAGTCTACGGTTGCTTTCTCGACTGCAATCTGGAGGCCCAGTTCAACGAGACGGTCGCCCTCGGAGCCCCTCTTTTTGTCGCCTGCGACCTGGCCGCCATTCCGGTGACCGTCACGGGTGGAACGGTGAGCGACCCTTCATTCTCGGGGACCTTGCTGGGCAAGTACGAGCGTACGTGGATGGAAATCCTCAGCACCGGTGCCATGCGGCAAGTTTGGCGCTTCCTGGTGAACGGCGACCTGACCTATAACCTCAGCCCGATCGCCCCCGGAGCTCCCTGTCCCGTCCCGCCGTGCGCTGTGCCCCCGGTGAATCTCCCAGTGCATTTCACGGGTCACATCGACTATGCCAGGGACTGCGGTCCTGTCGTTGTGGGCACCAGTCCCTGGCACATCGCTCTCAACCTGAACCACGTGACGGGATGTCTGAATCACGCCTCCTTCAGCGCGCGTCCTTTGGTGGGGCCCCCCGCTCACAACAACCGCACCTATAGCTTGGTCGCGCCTTCCAACTTCGTGTTCGGGCCCTCCAGCGTGCCCTCCGGCTCTCCTCTCGTCGGAGAATCCGTCCGCTCGGCGGCGCTCAACCTCACGACGTCTCCCGCCTACCAGTGTTTCGGGGAAGCGCACGTCGCGATCTTCGGGACGGTTCAAGACAACTCTCAGACTTGCTATGGATGCGGACCGGTCATCGGCGTGGGCGCTCCGATCTGGCACAACCAGGAAATCCATGGCGGGGTCTCCTGCGGCCCTCTGACGGTTCTTCTGCCCTTCGACACGACGCCGATCCCGGGGGTTTTCCCGACCGGCATGGTCAGCATGGAGATCGGCTCCTACGTGGGCATCAATCCCGACGCGTTCCCCACGGGGCGTTCGATCAGTCTGAATTATGGGGTGATGCACTACGTGGACAACTGCCTGCCCAACGACTTCCCCTTCTTCGTCTTCACGGGAGTTGGGCACACCGGCGGGAGCCCGGCCATCCTCTTCGGCCCCAACCCCTCGGCCGCTCCGGTCTCCAAGTTCGTCGACTTGCAGAGCATGGAACTCCCCTCCTCGAGCGGGCTGTTCGGGCCTGGCATCGGGGCTTTGTTCCTGCCGCGTAAGGTCTGGAGTTTGAATCCTCAGTAAGGGGAGGGGTGCTGCCCCGCTCCCTCGGCGAATCCTCGGCCCGCCGCTTGAATCAAGGCATCGATTCGGCGGTGGGCCGCTTCCATCGAGGCCTCCCGTGGAAAACCGTATCGGCTGAGGCGCTCCGCGAGGATTCTTCGATCGTCGGCGCTCAAAAGCTCGCCGACGCGGGGATAGAGCCACGATTCCTCGAGGACCATGTGCTCTCGCATGAGAGCGGTGTAAGCGCGGGCGTTCCAGACGAATGCGGTTCGGGCGTCCGGTGTGGTCGGAGGTGTCGCCATCCGCATCCCTTCAAGCTGGTCCCTGGCTTCGTCGTGGCAATGAATGAGGTGGCGGCCGTCGCTGTTTTTTCCACGCCCCTTCTCGGCGAGGTAGCGGAAAAGGACCTCCTCCTCCCGCACGTGGTGCCCTTTCTCGATGAATTCCCTTACGAACTCAAGAGCCACCCGGGCTCCGTCCGGGTCCGCCGAGTCGCAGTCCAGGCTGTCCGCGTAGGCATCGAGGGCACGCAGGAAACTCAGAATGACTCGATGATCATCCTTCAAGAGGTCGAGGATGTCCCGCTGAGGCATGGCGAACTCCCATCAGCCGCGCCCCACATCCCCCAGCATGGAACAGACGTCCATGAGGACTCGCGTGAGATCCAGGGAACTCACAACCCCCAAGAGGCGGCCGTCCTCGACCACGAAGAGGTGGTGGATCTTCTGCTGCTCCATGAGCGCCGCCATCGCGTTGATCTTCTCCTGGGGAGAGATCGTGACGACGGACGGGTTCATGGCCTCACTGACGAGGATTCCGGGGAAATCGCCAGCGCGCGACAGTGCGTAGTGTAACAGATCCGTTTTCGTGATGACGCCGATCAGGGCGCCCGCCGTGTCGATCACCGGCAGGCTCGAGATGCGGTGGAGATCCATCGTTCTTGCCGCCTCGGCCAGATTGACATCGGGGGCGACGGTGAGAGCCGGTTTCATGATGGTGCGTGCGTTGTGATTCATGGTGTGGGGACTCCCGCAAATCTCGGGCCGTGATCTCGATCCGGTCTAGCTCACGGCAGTTGGGGGGCGAAGAGGCTCGGTTTCCGCCGGTTCGGCGGCATCATCCTCGTCGCCGGATTTCTTGTTCTCGGGATGCCCGAAACGCAGTGGCGGCACGACGTCCGGCTTGGCTTTGAACACCATGCGACAGGCCTCGATGCAGTCGCCGCAACGCAGACATTCCGCGTCACCATAGCGATCAGGTTCCGCGTCGGGGTCGTCCTGGGGTGCTCCCGTGAATTCCCCCAGATGCTTCGGATCCAGGTTGACGGGGCAAATCGTCTCGCAGGCTCCGCACTCGATGCAAGGATCGGGGACCTCCGAGAATACGATGCCGATCGGCGCCTGGGAGGTCACGTATCGGTAATAGAGCCCGATCGGGCAGACGGTGCGACAAAAGCCGAAGCGCCACCGAAAGGCATGGAGATAGCCGCCCAACCAGAGAATGGCGAAAACCGAGAGTGTGATGATCCGGGCTTTCATGCTCCCCTCGATGAGCACCCGTGGATCGACCCACCACAGCATGACGGCAGCGACGAATGTCGCGACGAATCCCGCCCCCGCCAAGTGGGAAATGACCCGCTTGCTGCGGCCCTTCTTCCCCTTGACATCGACCTCTTCTCCGAGGCGACTCACGAATCCGACTGGGCAGCCCCAGCCGCAAAAAAAGCGCCCCACGATCATGTTGGAGAGAAACGTGAGGCCGTAGAGGATCGCCATCGAGATGATGAAGCCGCCGAGCGCCTTGGCCAAATCGGCCGGTTCACCGAACAGGAGATGATGTCCTCGCCAGATGTCGACGCGAACGGTTCCCGACAGGGGGATAAAGAGCAGGATCGCCAGGGAGATGTTGATCACCACGATGCGGATCGTCTGATAGGACGGTCCCTTCCTGGCGACCGCCGAGAGGATGCGCACCCGGTCTTTTTCCTTCAGTGGCAGCAAGGTGGGACTCCCGTCGCGTTGTAAGCCATGAGTATCTTCGGAAGAGCGCGGTACAAAGCCAAAGCTCCGGCTGCCAAAATCGCCGCGAATCCGGCAATTCGGAAGATTCGGCCTCGACTTTGCTCAATGATGCCACGCCCTGCCAACCCGACAAGGAGGAGAATGGGGAGCGTGCCCACGGCGAGGCTCGACATCATGGCCACCACGGTGAGCGCGTGCCCTCCGGCCGCTCCATTCAGGGCGGCGATGTAGACGGGACCGCAGGGGAGAAGCCCTGTCAGGACGCCGAGCGCGAAAGGACCGCCCCGTCCGAGTCCCGCCCTGGCGGCGGAGAACAGAGGGGCCGCGAGCTTGGAAATCGGACCGCCGGAGGCGGCGTCGGGCCCCCGGAGAAAGAGGAGCCCCGACGTCAGGATCATGAGAGCGGTGAGCAGACCCAACCAGCCCTGGAGCCTGGGGGCGGTGGCCAGCATTTTCTGGCCGAAGAGCCCCGCCAGCGTCCCGATGAAGAGGTAGGAGAAATACTTTCCCGCCCACCAGGCGAGGACTCCGCCGGCAGCCGTGCGGCCTCGTCGAAGACCGGCGGCTTGGACCGCGAACACTCCGCACATGCCCGCGCAGTGGGCGGCGCTGCCGAGGCCAAGGAGGAACCCCTCCACCCAGTAGCTCGAAGCGATCATGAGGCGGTTCCGGGGGCGTTGTCGAGGAACCGAAGAGAGCGCAGGCTGACCACCAGGCTGGATGCGATCATCAGGCCGGCGGCGGCGATGGGGTTCAAGCGTCCCGTCACGGCCAGTCCGAAGGCCACCGTGTTGTAGGCGAGCGTCCAGGCCAAATTCCCTCGGACGACGCGGCGAAGGCGTCGGGCGGCGGCCAGGAACATGGGCACCCGTCTCAAGTCATCGTCCAGGATCTCGACGTCGCCGTGGGCGCGAGCGGCCTCGGTGCCGGACCCCATGGCGATTCCCACCGAAGCCGCCTTGAGCGCCGGAGCGTCGTTGACGCCGTCCCCCACGATGAGGGTGGGGCGACCGTCTCGTTCGAGTTTCCGGATCCTGGAGAGTTTCTCGTCGGGGGACAGCCCGCCGAAGCCGTGGATCCCCAAAGTGTCGGTGATGGCTCGCACCGTTTCGGGGGTGTCGCCGGAGAGCACGGTGACGTCGAGATTCCGAGCGCGCAGTGCTGCGATGGCCTCCCGGGCCGATGGCCGAAGCTCCTGGTGGAGCACGCCCAAAGCTCGCACTTCGCCGTCTTCTTCGTAAGCGATCAACGTGTTGCCCTCGGCCTGGTGGCGGCGGCGGCTGTGGGCGAGGTCCTCGGGCCAGCGTGCCGCATGAGCATCCAACCAGCGGGGACTTCCCGCGCGTGCTGCGTGACCGTCGAATCGTCCTTCCACGCCGGCCCCCGCATGGACGCGCAACCCTTCCGGGCGCAACTGGGGGGCGTCGACAGTCGCGGCGAGCGGGTGCCTGGAATGGTGCACGAGGGACGTGAGTTTGAGGAAGTCCTCGGCGGATCCACCGGCTTCCGCACGCAGACGCCCCTGGGGCGTGGTGAGCGTTCCCGTCTTGTCCAAGATCACGTGACGGATCGCTGCGGCTCTCTCCAGCGCTGGGATGTCACGCACGAGAATCCCCTGCTCCACCAAGGCCGCCCGCGCGGCGCGGTAGGCCAGGGGAATGGCCAAGCCGAGCGCACAGGGACATGCAACCAAAAGGACGCTGAGGGTCCTTTCCAGGGCCTCCGGAGATCCGCCGTCCTTCCACCCTAGCCACCACGCCGATCCCGCGAGCCCCAGTGTGACGGCAAACAGCCAACCGGCGATGCGGTCCGCCAAGCGCATCGATCGCGTCGCCTCGAGAGGGGCCTCCAACAGATGCCGGATGCGGGCCAAGCTGCCTTCGGAAGCTGTTGCCTCCACGCGACCCACCAGCGTCCCGTAGCCGTTGACGGACCCGGCCGGAACGAGACATTCCGGATTCGTGGGGAGAGGTTTGGACTCTCCGGTGAGGTGAGACGCCATGATCTCGCTTTCGCCGTCGAGGATTCGTAGGTCGGCGGGAACGGCCTCCCCCGGCTCCACGCGGACTCGGTCACCCCGCCTCAACGCGAGCGGCGGGACGTCGTTCCATTCGCCGTCCTCGCCTTGACGATGGGCATGGTCGGGCAAAAGGGTCTCCAGCTGCCGCGTTGCAGAGAGCCCCTTCTCTCGTGCGACGACTTCCAGCCTTCTCCCGAAGACGACGAGGACGAGAACCATGGCCGCCGTGTCGTAGTAGACGTCGCCCGCTCCGGCAAGGGAGTTTCTCACCGAGAGGAGCCAAGCTCCCGACACGGCGAGGACGATGAGACCGTCCATTCGGACGAGGCCCTGGCGCAGATCCAACCAAGCCCCCCGCAGGATGGGGATGCCCAGAAGCAGCAGCACGGGCAGAGAAAAGGCAGCGAGGGCCACCTGGATCATCCCCCGAACGACGGGGGCTGCCGAGTCATCCAGGTCGTAGAACGCTCCGCCGTGCTGGATGAACGAGAACGTCATCACCCCCATGGCGAAGAATGCCGAGAGAAGCAGTCGCATCTCCAGGAATCGCCGACTCTTGTCGGCTCCAGGGGTTATTTCGGAGGCGAGGCGGCACCCGACGCAGCAAAAAACCTGGGAGGAATGAGACTGCGGGCCGCCTCGAGACGGCTTGGATCTCGTGGGCAGCCCGCAGAAGGAACATGGAACCCGGAGGGGCTCAGCCACCGATGTCCCCCGTGAGGGCGGGCAGGAGGTTGGCCACGATGTACCAGGTGGAAAGTGCCAGGAAACCGATCCAGACGATCTTCATGAAGAAGGGCATCCGGCCATGGCCGTACCCGAATTCGTACATTTTGTCGTCGTCGCCCGCCACCTCAGCTGTTGACTGCGTCGAATTCTTGTCGGTCATATTCGATCTCCTTCTCGAGCATCTCGAACTTGGGCTTTTCGATGTCCGTGAACTGGCCTTTCATGAATCCGTAGATCAGCAGGAGTGCGAACCCCCCGGCGACCAGGACGTAGGTGAGAAGATGGGCTCCGGCGAAGTGGAGGCCTTCCCTGTTCGTCAAATCTGCGAAGAACTCGTAGAGCTTGAAAACAAACGCGGCCCCCGAGCAGACGACAACGACGCCGAAGAGACGCATCATGAAGCGCTCGACCTTGCGACTGGCGACGGATTCGGCGTCTGGTTGCTTGGAATCACTCATGGTCACTCCTCCGTCGGTTTCTCGGGAAACCAGGTTCCCAGCCATTGTAGGTACGCGATGATGCACAGCGCATCGCCGTCGGGCCCCACTGCCTCTCGGACGAAGAGTCGGTCGCCCTCTTCCGCCACGGTGGGGTCGAGGTTGGCCTTGATCGTCTCGAGAGCCGCACGCGCCTCCTCTTCCGTATCGTAGAGGCCCGGATAGGGGTAGGCCGTGTCTGGATCGATTCCCGCCACTTCGGCCTTGTTCGGGTCGATGCGCCGGAAGACCTGGAATCCCTCTCGGAAGTACCAGGTGTAACCGGGCATGACCGATCCGGGTGACGTCGATCGTGGGTTGTGGAGATGGGCGACGTGCCAGTCGTTGGACCGCTTGCCGCCCTCGTTCGTGAGATCCGGTCCGACGCGCCGCGTGCCCCACAGAACGGGACGCTGGAGCGCGTTGTTCTCCTCGGCCGGCGTGCGGATATGGCCGAATCTCGCCTCTTCGTTGGCGACGGGTCGAACGAACTGGCTGTGGCAATGCCAGCAGCCCTCCCCGATGTAGAGGTCGCGACCTCGCTGGAGGGCCTCGGCGTGCGCCGCCTGCATGGCCTCGAGAGGCGCGTCGGCGGCGGCCGCCGCGTCTCCCAGTTTCTGTCGAAACGAGACCGGGTAGGCCCTCTTCAGTTCGGCGAACTCCTCGGTGATGTTCGCCGCGACATCCGCGATGCTGGCTTCGGGCTGCTTGGCATCCGTGATGGCCCACGGATAGAGGGCTGAAAGAAGCATGGAGATTGCGAAGCAGCCGAAGGCCGCCGCGAGAACGATGCTTGGGAACCTATCCATTTGCGATGGCCTCCTTCGGATCGTGGACGAGGTCCACGCGATAGTCGTAGGGTTTATCGTGTTTGGCGGTCATCCAGAGGTTGTAGATGAAGCATGAAACCCCCGTGATGATCATCGCGCCCGCAAAGGTGCGGAACCACCAGAACGGCTTCAGCGAGTCGACGATGCGCATCCAGGGCGCCATGTTCTTGAACATGAACCCGTGGACCAGCCCGGCGGCCGTGAGGTCCAGGAACATGATCAAAAGGCCCAACATCACGAGCCAGTAGTGCCATCCGAGAAGTCGGCGGCTATACCACTCATGACCGGTGAGCCGGGGCCAAAGCCAGACGATCATCCCCATGTTCCAAAAGGCGAAAACGCCGAGCATGACCAGGTGCGCGTGGCCGGGAACCCAGTCCGTGAAGTGGATGATCTCCTGGAAGGTGAGCGTCGTCTGGAACGAGCACTGCAGACAGGTGGTGAAGTAGAAGACCATTCCGGTGTAGAACCAACGGATCGGAATACTCTGTCGGAGCGCATACCCTCGACCCCACATCGTCCCGAAGAAGTTCACGACGACCGTGGTGACCACGATCTCCACCGCGATCGTCGCAATGATCGCACCGTACTGCACGCTCATCGGGATCGACGAGTAGAGGAAGTGGTGGACGCCGTTCAACGGATAGAAGAACGCGAGGGCCCAGAAACCGATCACGCTGAGCGCGTGGCTCCAGATGGGTTTCCGAAGAATGATGGGCACGAAAAAGTACATGAGACCCCATCCGAAGGGGGTCACGAAGAGCCCCACCAGGTCATGGATGTACAGGCCCGCGGTCGCACCGCCGGAACTGCCGGCAAGGGTCCATTCCGGGAGCGTGTTCCCCATGACATAGGTGAGGATGAGCCAGATCATTCCCGCAGTGATGTACCACAGGGACACGTAGAGCCTCTTGTGGATCGACTTGGCGATGGGGTAGAGCAGGTTGACGGCCAACAGGACCGCTCCCACCTCGATGAGGAAGTCCACCGGGACGTAGTTGAGTTCGAACGTCCCCGGACGGAAACCGGTGGGCGTCTCTCCCCATTCCACGGCCTGAGCCTTGCCCAAGAGTTGCCCGATGCTCGTGAGAAGCACGAGCGCCTGCCACACGAAGAAGATCAGCCAGCCGAGCGTCCTATTGAAGAGGCGACGACCGGTGAGGCGTGGGACGGCATAGTAGAGCATGCCCACGAACGAATTGACCAGGAATCCGAAGGCGACTTCGTTCGTGTGAAGGAAACGCAGACGGCCGTAAGACAGCCAGGAGATGCCGTTGAACGGGTACTCATTCAGGAACTGGAGGGAAGCGATGAATCCCCCCAGCATGGCGGTAAACATGAAGAAGACGGCCGCGATGAGGTGCCAGCGCACGAGATCCTTGTCGACCAAGGGGTGCGCTTCGTCGCGAACGTCGTCGATGCTGATGGCTGCGGCTTCGCTCATCGTCCTTCCTCCGAAGTGGAACATCCCGCCGGCTGACGTGCCGGTTTGGCGTTCGGGTCCTTCAAGCTGAGCACGTACTGGACGACGCCCCAGATCTCCTCGTCGGTTCCGTACGTCGTGGCACCCATGGATGTGCCGTCAAGGCCGGTGCGAATGCGGAGGAAGAGGTCTCTTGGCCGTCCACCGGCGCGGAAGATGCCCTGCGTGAAGTCACGAACCTTGACCTGGGCGTCTTTCCAGTCGCGCTGCGTGTGAGAGGAAGGGCCATCGCCCCGACCGGTCTCGCCATGGCACTTGTAGCAGAGCTGCATGAACAGCTCCTTGCCCTTCGCGATCAGCTCAGGGGTGACCTTGGGAGGAGAGGACACGGAGATGGGCGCCACGTCATCGAGGCGCTTCTTTCTGAGCTTGGCTTTGACGTCAGGGAGCGACTCCATGAATTCCTCGACGGGCTTGCGCCGAGCGATCCATTTCTTGAGCTCGATCTTCGCCTTGCCGAAGAGAGCGAGGCTCTGGACGTAGCGGGCGACCGCACGGCGCTCCGTTTCGCTCACCAGCGGAAAGCTCGGCATCGCCGAGCCGGGCAGACCGCAGGTGATCGTATGCATCAGGTCCTCCACCTTCGGCAGCTTCCCGGATGGCGTGCTCCTGAACTTGAAGTCGCCATGTTGGAAGTCGCGGGGCTTGGGGTCGAGGAACGTGGCGGCTTCGCCGTCGCCGCGTCCTTCGTCGCCATGGCAGCCGACGCAGTAGAGTTCATAGACTTGGCGGCCCTGTTTCTCGACGGTGTTGAGAGGCCAGTCGGTCAATTCGAGATGAGGGGGCTCTGCCGTGTCGCTCGCGCCGGCTTCCGCCTCCCGGAGTGGGAGGAAAAAGAGGCCTGGTGCCAACACGACTAGGAGCCACGGCCACCAACGGGTGGGGCTTGGCCGGGATTCGTGCATGGTTCTCCTCGGAAAAAACGTGATTTCCACCTTCTTCGGCGGGGTTGGTCGCAAATAGCAAAAGCCGTTCCGCCTATGGACACCATCATGCCCCCCGGGGGGGAAGAGTCCATGGGAGGAATCGCGGTCTTTTGGCGCACGCGTTTTGCAGGCATGATCTCCGGAACCTCAAAGGACGGAGAAAACCATGGAAAAGCCCCTGCAGATCATCTGGCGTCACATGGAAGAGGACGACGAGACGCGCGCCCTCGTGGAGGAACGGATGGCCAAGCTCGACAGCCAGTTGCCTTCGATCACCTCGTGTGTCGTCACCGTGGAGGCGTCCAAGACGTTTCCCAATGGCACGTCTGAGTACACGGTCAAGGCCGTCATGCACCTCGTTCGGGACGAAGTCCTCGTTCAGACGGAGACCGCAAATGATCCCAAGGAAGCCGTGCGGGAGGTCTTCAACCACTTGAAACGGCGAGCCCACGAGTTTTTCGAGAAGCTTCAGTCCTGATGCGGGAAAGGGGCCGGGCGAGGGTCCGGCCTCGCCTTCGGGAGGGAGCCCGAAGAAGGATCGAGCCCGCGCGGGGATGAAC
>DRQF01000295.1 GCA_011369445.1 Planctomycetota bacterium
CACGAAACACGGAGGACCCTCATGCGAATCGCATTCTTGATATTCGTTCTCGCGACATCGGGCACCGCCTATGCACAAACGCCACCTACTCTTGAGCAAGCAATCGCGACGTGCATTGGGGCGTACGTCTCAAATGGTACGTGTGACCCGGAAAGCCTCGCGAGTTGCATTCGCGCCGAAATGGTAAGCCGCGAGGTCACGTCGTACGACAAGACTCTCACCGTCAACGGAAAGACATGGAAAGTTGTTGTCGGCGCCAGTGCGACTTCAGGGAACTCAGCTGGAGGCAACGCACCAGCGACTGCTACAGCCGATGGCGGTGTCATCGCAATCGGCGGTTCTGGTTCGGGAACCGGCAATGGAGGGACTGCGACCGCGACAAACAACGGCACAGGCGCAGCCATTTCGGTTGGTGGGAATGGCGGGAACGCCGCGGCGAACCCAGGTCAAGGAGGCGCGGCAACTGCAAGTTCCTGTAGCGGTTCAAGCGCGGCGCGCGGCGGTCAAGGTGGCAGTGGCCAGACAAGCGGGGGGAGAGGTGGCGATGCAAGAGCTGATACTGGAAGTCCCACTGACAGCATCTGTGCTCACGGTGGTCTCGGAGGCGATCCTGTGACCAACACCGCTGCCGGCGGGCAAGGTGGAACAGGAAGAGGTAGCACACCTTCTGCCGGAGCCGGTCCTGTCACCGGCGCGAACGGTTCAGCTGGCACTCCCGGCAAGCACGGAGGAGGCGGTCGAGTCACAGGCTCAGGCGTATCTCTCAGGACTGCACATGATTCGTCACCGGACAACTCGTAGGGCGAGATCCTCCAATGATCTTTCCGAGAACATCCTCAAGGGTCGGAATAGTGTTAATTGCGCTATGCGTAATAGCTCTCATCGTGAAACTCAGTTTCAAAGAGACTTCAACTGACGAGGAGCTCCCGGCTCAGCTTGAAAGTTCTCGCACAAGTGAAAGCGCAACTGAATGCCGAAGACCTGCTTTCCGTCCGATAGGCCATTCGAGAAAAGCCTCAGTTGGATCTGTCGCGAATAGCTCGAAAGACGCGGAAATGCAGGCTGAGGAGCGAAGCAACCTGTCTGTACTTCCGACGCGAGAGCAAATGCTCGCTCAGCGAAACGTGTATTTGAAGCGACACCGGGGCGGGTTCTTGACTCGTCCCGCTCAAGAGATCGACATTAACTTGCCGTCACCACAATTGACGGTCGTGGTCTCAGGATATGTCGACGCCGCATTAGGGGATGCTGCCTTTCTGCGGGAACCACTCGATGTGACGATTCACAACCTTGACGGAGGTATTCATGAGGTCCTGTCAGCTGTAGAATCCAACATCAAAATCGAGTGGTATTCGGGCCCTGAAGAGCAATTGAAGGAATTGAAAGTCCGCGGTGGCCAGATGACAATCGACATCTCGCTCATCGGTTTGTCTGAAGTAAGGGAGCGAGACAGGGCAGTAATCTCGGTCGCCTATGCGGAATTCCTGGTTGAAGCTGAGCTTGTTTTCGTTGATCGCGGCCAAGAATTGAACCTCTGTGTCTCCAAGATCCAGGAGCTCAAAGGAGATCGCGAACTGCTCGTAACCATGGATCTTTCAACATCTGATGTCTTTGTGGGAATTGAGAATTCGTGGACCAGCGCATTCCAGGCTGGTCGTCAACTGCGAGTAAGAAACCCCCAAGTGACTCCTTACGGAGTTTTTCGTGATTTGCAGCAGCTGCCTGGAGCTCTAAGTGTTCGATCCCTTTACGCTGGAGTCTACGAAATCGTATTCGAACTCAAGCTAGATACTTATGAGGGTCGCGCGAATATCACGTTTGAGTTTCGGGACCTCGATGGAAAACGACACACTGCCTTTTGCAGCTTTGATTGTAGCTCCGTCAAGAAAACGCGCGACGCTCTGTCTAACGACATTCTGGAACAACGAGGCCGGGCGCCCGACAAGTAGGTCGGAGTTCGTATCCGTAGCGTGCAGAAAGTCAGCCGACGTCAAATCGGGGATTGGCGTTGATCATCGGGGAGGGGCGGGCCGATCCCGGTTTCCGTCATGGGTAGAAGTCGTAATTCTCTACGCGATACCGAATCGGACGTTTAGGTGGAGAGGCAGTGCAACTGAGGGTCCAGCTCGGGGAGCTCGACACCCAAGATGTGTCGCGAACATCCAAGGCCGCCGATTCACCTCGGCGGCCTCATTCTTTTCCCCTGCGCCCCCAACCTCCCAGCCGTAGCGTGCAGAAAGTCAGCCGACGTGGAATCGCGGCTAGGCGTTGATCCTCCGGTAGAATCTGGGTGAATCGATCCCTCGTGGTTGCGCCGACGCGACGTAAGAAAGTGGCCCATTGAGGGGCAGGTGGAAGCGCCGACGGAGGATGGGCGCACGGCGGACAGGATCGGTTGTGACGACGATGCGTCAGGCGGCGCGACGGTAGAACGACAAGAGGCCGCCGAGTCGCTGGTCGCGGACGACATCCCCTTCGTCAGGCATCGCCGTCGGATCGAGGAGTTCGTTTCCGATCCCCTGGTGATTCCGCTCGGCATGATAGTGCTCGACGAATTCTCGAATGGCCCGGTCAAGCGACCTGCGGCCAAAGAAGATCATCTTGCTCAGGCATTCTTTCTTGATGCTCTTCACAAAGCGTTCCGCAAAGGCGTTCAGATTGGGGGAGCGAGCCGGGAGGACCAAGGGCTTGACCCCGCCCTCTTCGAGACGCTCTCGAAAGGATGCGGTGAACTTCGAATCTCGATCGAGAATAAGGTGCGTCGCGACGCAGAGGAAGCTGTCGTCGAAGCCGACCAAGTCGAGCGCGGCCTGATTCATGAACTGTCGGTTTGGATGTGGAGTCGTGCCGACGATGTGGACCTTCCGAGTCTCCAGACGGATGACGAAGAGTGTGTACATCGTGACCAGGCCCTTCGGCGTCCAGACTTCCGTCGTGAAGAAGTCGGTAGCAGCGAGGGTCGACCAATGTGTTTTCAGGAACTGCGTCCAGGTCGTCTTCTTGCAGCGTTCGGGTGCGGGCTCGATTCCGTGGTCTCGGAGGATGCGCTTGACCGTGTTGTGGACGACGACGTGGCCGAGGTTTCTCAGTGCACCCTCAATCCTTCGATAGCC
>DRQF01000296.1 GCA_011369445.1 Planctomycetota bacterium
GAATGGCGAGCCCCGAGACGGCGGGCCCCGGGTGCAGGAAATAGCCCCGTCCCAACACCCCATCAGTGCCAAGAATCGCGTTGGGCGGCGTCAGCGCCCCAGGTGAATTGAACAAATAGGGGGCCAGGTTTCCGGCGACGCTGGCAGCCAGCAGGGGATCCATCCCAAGAGGAAGGACGGCGCCTCCGGGGAGAGGGATGCTTCCGGGGGTCAAGGAGAACAACAGAGCAAAAGACGTATTCGAAGGGTTCATCCACTGGAAGAAGGGATAGTCCGCTTTTCCGCGAACGTCGATGGGGAGGGCGCCGTTGAGCGGCACCTGGCGCCCCAAGGGAAAGAACAGATCCGCCGTCAGCAAAGTGTTCGTGGGCCGTGGCCCGGCAATCTCGAGGAGAGGATAGATGTACGATCCCGTGCCCGTCATCCACGCCGTCTGCAGTTGGAGGGTCTGTCCCGTTGCCGGCAAGCCGGCCGAAGGCCAGGGGAACTCCACGGTCTGACCAGGCTGAATGCCCAAGGGCCCCGTGAAAAAGCTACCCGAGGCCACCGTCCCGGAGGCCGCCGGTTGCATGACCGTCCATCCGAGATCCGTCAAGACCTGCACGGCATTCGTCCCGTTCGAGATACGAATCACCTCGGACGCCCCCGGATACTCAAGATAGTTGTAGAAGGCATTTCGGCGACGAAACAGAAACTTCGGAGCGGGAGTCCCCGGAGATCCCACAGTGAACTGACCGATCGAAGAGGTGCCGCTGAATCCTCCCCAAACCTCGAAGAAGTAGTGTCCCTGAGGAAGCGGAAAGGGCATCGTCGACAGAAGACTCAAGGGGCCATAGGTGGTGGACTGCCCTGGATTGATCTGCGTGAAAATCAAGAAATCGCTCGGGTAAGTCTGTGCATACACGAGGTCGCCTTCGGGGGTGTAGATCCGGAAGGGGATTCCCGCTACGTTGTTAGGCACGGTGATGGGCGCCGTGGAGAGGTTCGTGACGGTGACGCTGAAGACCCCCCCGAGCACTGGATTGGGAGAGATCGTGACGTGCTGGGCCGTGGCTCCTCGGGCGAAAACGGCGGCGATCAGGGCCACCAAGGTCAAATGCCGGATCATGGGTGTTCCTCCAGGAGTGGGTCTCGTTACCTCTGTGTGACGCTGAACGCCCTTGCGTGCCGCGCCCACGACGAAGTTGGCAACAAGTGTGCCAAACGCGAGGCCCCCCGAATCCGCCTCGGGATTCTCAGAGGTAGATGCCCTCGTCGCGGAGGAGGGGGATGATGCCGGCGGCGGCGGGATCCTCGGAGAGCTCGACGAGATGAGGGGTTGGGCGACTGACGACGAGGGCGTTCAGCTCAGCCACCTTGAGGGCGCGATCCAGCGACTTGGGGTCCTCGGCCTCGATGAGCCAAGTCTTGCGGGCCTGGAGGCGAACCAACTTCCGACACCACTCCCGCAGTGAATAGACGACGTTCTCGGGCAACTCGTGCGGCGAAGCCTCTGCGAGGGTCGCCAGCATCTCATCGGCCGTGAGTCCGCGGGCGGCGGCGCTCTGCACCGACTCCTTGGTGAGGACATAGTGGAGGGCGTAATCGGCTTTCTGGCGCACGGCGAATCGCCCCACTTCCTGAGGCAAGTGCGGCGGCGCCTGTTCGGGGAAGATGATCACCTCGTGGTCGGGATTCACGATGAGGGCCACCCCCGTGGGCTCATCGTCGTCATCCTCCACCTCGATGCCCATGACCTGAGCCCCGAGACGGGAGATACGCAGTGCGAAGGGACGTGCGTCCCCGTCGTTCCAGGCCAACTCCACCAAGCCCGTCCGGAGCAGATCATCCGTGATCCACTCATACAGGGCCTTCTGCAGGGCGTCCGGCGTCGCAAGAGGCGGAAACGGGGCATGCTTGTGGCGATCCTGATACCGCTGGGCCTGCTCGGGACGCAGAGCCTCCCTCAAGACACGATTCCGCGCCTTCATCACGAGGGCTGGGAGGGACCGCCACTTCCTGGGGCGCTCCTTCAGAGCTTCCATGAAACCGCGTCGCAGCGCACGATGGTGGAGCGGAGAAAAACCCTTCGCAGGCAACCGCATCACGCCATCCAAGAGTCGTCGACTCTTCTCGAAGCTGGCCGCCACGACGAATTCCTTCCACAGCCGCGTCGGCCGGACACGACCGTCGATCCCGGGCTGGATCAGGTCAACGCTCTGAAGAAACTGCAACAGCCACAACAGGTCCTCGTCGGCGCCGGGGCGACGAGAGCCTCGCGTCAACGCCTGTCTCACCAGACGCTTCAAACCGGTCTTCGGATACTCGCCGTTCTTCTTGAGTTTGAAGGGGGTTTCCTCCAAGGCATCCACGACGGCCTGAATGTCGCCCAGAGGTTCGGGCGCCCTCCTCAGGACCGACTCCGCGTCATCCGGCTGAATCGATTCATCGAGTTCGTCCAAACGCGCATCCACGATCTCATGGAAAACGACGAGCCAGGCATCCCGGCAGGAAAGGCCGAAGTTGGTGAGCTCCGAGCGTTCCAGAGTTCCCAGGAGATTCTTCTCGAGGGAGCGCCCCCAGTCCTCCAGGGTCTCCTCGTCGAGCTCCAACCCGAGGCGACGACGAGCATCCACATCCAGAACGCCACCATGTTCATCGACCTTGCGGATCTCTTCCGCAAACGCGGCCGGGAGTCGCAGGCAGCGGTCCTCATAGGCCTCTCGGGATACGAGGTGCTTCACGAGATCCGCGGGCGTGCTGTCAATGAGATCCCCACGCCCCATGTCCTCGAGACTGGGTCCCCACGTTCCTCGGCCAACGAAACGCAGCCATGACCCCAGCCCCAGGGCGGCGTCGATGGGCTTTGCCGTCCCCGCGAGGACCTGCTCCAGCATCTCGGCCGTTTCCTCGGGCATGTGGAACTTTTGAACCCTCTTCCCCGTACTGCGGGACTCCGACATGACCAAGAACCCCCGCTCCGCGAGGGCCATGGCGACGGGAACCACCTCGAAGGATTCGAGGGGCAACTCGGAAACGTCGAGGTCGCGCAGGTCGCTGGGCGTGCCGCAAACCCCGGAGCGCAACAGATAGACCAGCAACTCCCTCAGACGCGAGGGCATCGTCCCCACCCGGTCCGCCACCTCCTTGGGGTTTCTCAGGTGGCGCAAGAGGAGCGCTCGACGTTCCTCCTCGGTCGGCGGCCAAGATTGCCGATCGAAATCCCAGTGTCCCAAGACGCCATCGAGGCGCTTGCCATCCAATACGGAAACAGCCCGTTCCAAAGTCATTGTGTTCTCCCCGCCAGGCCCGATCGCGGCTCGGCGCCCGACCAATCGAGGTCGGGGAAGGTCGCTCGGGCATGGCGGATTTCATAGGTGTAACCTTGCTCGGTGAGGAAGAGCTGGCGATTCCGGCCGAACTCCAACTCCGAGGTGTCATCCGTGAGGAGTGTGTAGAAAATCGTTTCCCGGTCATGGGCTTTCGGTCTGAGGATGCGCCCCAACCGCTGCGCCTCTTCCTGCCGCGAGCCGAACGTGCCGGAGATCTGAATCGCAACGTTGGCGTCAGGCAGATCGACGGCGAAGTTGGCGACTTTCGAAACGATCAGGCGAGAGATGCGACCCTCGCGAAAGTCGGCGTAAAGGCGCTCGCGATCCGCCTGGGAAGTGCGGCTCGTGATGAGAGGAGCCTCCGTCCATGCCCGCACCTGGTGGAGCTGCTTCAGGTACATCCCGATGATGAGGACGCGATCCTCCTTGTGGCGTTCTAGCAGCCCCTCCAAGACCTTGTGCTTGAGCGGGTTCTCCGCGGCCAGTCGATAGCGATCTCGGCGTCCCGCGCGCTCATAGACCCGGGCGTCCTCGATCCCGAAGGGCACCCGCATCTCGATGCACCGCGCTTTCGCGATGAAGCCCGTGCGTTCGAGGCGTCGCCACGGCATGTCGTAGCGCTTGGGACCGATGAGAGAGAACACCTCGTCCTCCTTACCGTCCTCGCGCACGAGCGTCGCCGTGAGGCCGAGACGACGTCGGGCCTGCAGTTCGGCCGTCATCCGAAAAACGGGCGCCGGCAAAAGGTGCACCTCGTCATAGACGACGAGTCCCCAGTTCTCGCGGAGGAACGCCTCGAAATGAGGAAAGCCCCCCAACTTCGCGGACCGCCAGGTGATCATCTGGTAGGTCGTGATCGTGACCGGACGAATCTCTTTGACTTCGGCGCTGTACTCACCGATCTGATCGTCATCGAGAGTCGTCTTCTCCTTGAGCTCCCGGATCCATTGGCGGACGGCCGTCGTGCTGTTGGTCAGAATCAACGTCTTCGTCTTATAGAGACTCATCACGCCCATGGCGGTGATGGTCTTCCCCGCGCCACACGGGAGGACGACGACACCGTGGCCGCCTCGAAGATCGCCGTCCTGGAAGAACGTCCTGGCCGCGGCGCTCTGGTAGGGACGCAGGGCGAAGGGGTCTCCGGAAGGGAGGGTCTCGATAAGATCGAAGTCGAGAGCATCGCCCTCGACATAGCCCGCCAGGTCCTCGACGGGGTACCCCGAACGCACGAGGGCCCGTTTCAACTCGCCCCGGTAGGCCTCGGGAACGTCCATTTCCTTCGCGTCGTCGTCACGTCCCTCGATGAACTCTTCGATGGCCTCCAGTTGGGAGACATGCTCCCAGAGGTCCTCGGACACCCAAAGAACGAGCCCACTCCCGGATTCGTGTCGCCTCAGGATGAGCCGGCCGAACCGCGACATCGTCTCCTCGATCTCGCCCGTGAGGGCCTTCGGGAGAGGATGCATGGAGTAATCGTTCAAGAACTCCACGACCTCCGCGGGCGTGAGTCCCGCCGCCGCCGCGTTCCACAGGGAGAGCGAGGAGATCTTGTAGGTGTGGAGATTGTCGGGGCTCTTCAACAGCTCCGCGAATTGCCCGAGCCGCTCGCGCGCATCGTCCGCTTTCGGATGATGGCAATGCAGAAGCACCGTGCGATCGCTTTGGACGATGAGTGGGCCGTCACGCCGGGCAGCCATGTTGTGCTCCTTTGAGTTTCGCGGGGCCTCCGGACGACCTCCGACCCCGCGCTTGTCTCCTCTTGGCTCGCGCCAAGTGTTCCTTCAGATGGTGGCCGGTGTAGGATTCGGAATGAGCCATGATGTCCTCCGGGGTCCCCACGGCCACGATCCGCCCCCCCTCATCACCTCCTTCGGGTCCGAGATCGATCACGTGATCAGCGGCCTGGATCACGTCCAGGTTGTGTTCGATCACGACCACGGAATGCCCCTGGTCCACCAGGCGATCCAAGACGGCGATGAGCTTGGCCACATCCTCGAAATGTAACCCGGTCGTCGGCTCATCCAAGACGTAAAGTACTTTTCCATGGGCCCGCCGCGACAATTCGCGCGCCAGCTTTATCCGCTGGGCCTCGCCGCCGGAGAGCGTATTGCTGGGCTGGCCGAGCTGGAGATAGCCCAAGCCCACATCGGAGAGGGTCTGGAGAGGGCGGCAGATGCGACGGTGATTCTCGAAGAACTGGAGGGCCTCGTCCACCTCCATTTCCAAGACGTCCGCGATGGTCTTTCCTCTCCACTCGACGGTGAGGGTCTCCGAATTGTAGCGGCGGCCCTTGCAGGCCTCGCAGGTCAGCCAGACGTCGGCGAGAAAATTCATCTCGACTTTCACGGCCCCCCGGCCCATGCACAGATCACAGCGACCGCCAGCGGCATTGAAGCTGAATCGCCCGGGGGCGTATCCCTTCATCCTGGCCATGGGCGCCGTTGCGAAAAGGGCGCGGATGTCATCAAAACACCCTGTGTACGTGACGGGGTTCGATTTCGGCGTTCGACCGATGGGAGCCTGGTCGATGACGACCAAATCGGAAACGTGACGGGCGCTCGACAGCTTTTCGAAAAGGGGCTTGCCATCCACCTTTCGCCCGAGGCTCTTTGCGAGGGCCGGCACCAAGGTGGAGACGACCAAGCTGCTCTTGCCCGACCCCGACACGCCCGTCACGGCCGTGAGGCACCCGAGCGGTAGATCCACGTCGATCCCCTTCAGGTTATTGGTCTTCACGCCCCGCAAGCCCAGCGACTTCCCCGTGCCCGTGCGACGACTCTTCCGCACCTGGGGCGCGGAAGCCCCAGTGAGATAGGCAGCGGTGAGGGACTCCTTGCATCGATGAAGATCCTTGCGTGGCCCTTGGTAGACCACCTCTCCCCCGTGGCGACCCGCCCCTGGACCGAGATCCACGATCCAGTCCGCGTGCTCGATGCTGTCCTCGTCATGCTCGACGACGACGATCGTGTTGCCGAGGGCCTTCAACTCGTCCAGAGTCTCCAGCAGGCGGCCCACATCGCGTTGGTGGAGACCGATGGTGGGCTCATCAAGGACGTAGATGACCCCCGTGAGGCGACTGCCGATCTGCGTGGCCAACCGGATTCGCTGAGCCTCGCCCCCCGAAAGGGTCGCCGCGGATCGGTCGAGGGTGAGATACTCGAGACCCACGTGTTCGAGGAATCGGAGACGTTCCCTCACCTCTTGCAGCGGCCGTTCGGCAATGACCGCCTCTTCCCGGGAGAGGCGAAGTTCATCGATCACCCTTCTCGCCTCGCCGATGGTCAGGCCCGAGAACTCGTGGAGCCCCATTCCCCCGATCTTCACCGAGAGGGCTTCCGGACAGAGCCTTTTTCCTTCGCAGGAAGGACAAGGCGCGTTGCTCATCACCTGTGAGAGCTCGCCCCGAAACTTGTCGCTCTCCGTTTCGCCCCACCATTTCTCGACGTAACCGCGAAGACCCGGCCATCGGACGTTGGCCTCGAAGTCCCTCGCCTTGTCCTTCCTGCGACGGCGCACCTTGAAGGGGATCTTCTCGTCGGTGCCGTCGAGGATCGCCGCGCGATCGTCCTCCTCCAGCTTCTCCCAGGGAAGCTCGATGTCGAAACCGCGATGCCTGGCGAGCGACTTCAGCGCCTGACGAAAGTAGCTTTTACGTTTGAAGAAACGGCCGACGGAGTGATCCATCGCTCCCCTGAGGATCGACCTGAACGGCCGATTGACGAGACGCTCTTCGTCACAGCGCACGAGTTCTCCAAGCCCGTGACACGTCGGGCACGAACCATGGTGGTGGTTGAACGAGAACAGTCGCGGAGACATCTCCCCCACCTCATGGCCGTGGCGTGGGCAGCGGCGATGCTCAGTGAGAATCAGACCTTCCCCGTCCACGGGCTGCCAGATCGCCAACCCTCCGCTCTCCCCGTACGCGGCCTCGACCGCCTCCGCGAGGCGCGCCTTCCCCTTGGCGGCAAGCTTCATCCGATCGACGACAAGAGACACGGATCGGGCCCGACCCAAGGCAGGCGTCTCGCGATCGAAGCGCACTTCCTTGCCGTCCACGAGAAGGCGGACGTAACCCCGGGTCCGCAGGGTGGCGAGCCTCTTTTTGACCTGGCCCACCCCCTTGGCTTCGAGACCGGACAGCTTCCGGTCGAAAAGAGGAGCCAGCAAGTACCCCTTCTCCCCTCCGCGTTCCTCGAGGAGACGACGCGCCCCCTCGGTCGGCGACGTGGCGGTCATGGGTTCATCGCATTCCGGACAATGGGGTCTTCCGACGCGGGCGTAGAGAAGTCGAAGGTGGTCGTGAATCTCCGTCGTCGTCGACACGGTCGACCGTGGATTGCGGGAGGCATTGCGCTGGTTGATGGCGATGGAGGGAGCGAGTCCCTCGATGCGATCCACGGGCGCCTTTTCGAGTCGCCCCAAGAACTGGCGCGCATACGCCGAGAGGGATTCGACGAAACGCCTTTGCCCCTCGGCGAAGATCGTGTCGAAAGCGAGGGAGGTCTTGCCTGAACCCGACGGCCCCGTGACGACGGTGAAACTTCCCGTGGGAATCGTCACGTCGACGTTCTTGAGGTTGTGGAGGCTCGCTCCCTCGATGCGGATGTCCCCCCGGACGGACTGATCGCTCACGTAACGGCGCTTGCGGCGCTTCTTCTCCCTGACCCCCAAATGCTCGCGAAGAACGGCGGCCGTGTGACTGGCGCCGTCCTCGAGAAGCCCGTCCAAGGGCCCCTCATACACGAGGCGTCCCCCGCCCTCGCCTCCGTCAGGGCCCAGATCGACGACCCAGTCGGCGACCTTGACGACATCCAGGTTGTGCTCGATGACGACCACCGTGTTGCCGCGATCGACGAGACTCTGCAGGGCATCGATGAGAGTTCTCACGTCGACGAAATGCAGCCCCGTCGTGGGCTCATCGAGCAGGTAGAGGGTTCTTCCGGTCGGGGGACGACGCAGCTCGCTCGCCAGCTTCATCCGTTGGGCCTCCCCGCCGGAGAGCGTGGTCGCCGGCTGCCCCAACCGGATGTAGCCGAGCCCCACGGAGAGAAGAGCGTCCAGAATGCGAACGATCTTGGGGTGATTCTCGAAGAAGTCCCGGGCTTCCTCGACGGTCATATCGAGGACTTCGTGGATGTCTTTTTCCCGGTAGCGGACATCTAGGGTGTCCGCGTGGAAGCGCTTGCCTTCGCAGACGTCGCACTCCACTTCGACGTCGGGGAGGAACTGCATGGAGACCGTCTTGACCCCCGCGCCGTGGCAGGCCTCGCAACGACCGCCCGCAACGTTGAAGGAGAAACGCCCTCGACTCCAACCACGGGCCTTGGCCTCCGGGAGCTGCGCGAAGAGTTCCCGGATGAGATCGAAGACCTTGGTGTAGGTCGCGGGATTGGACCTGGGGGTTCGACCGATGGGTTTCTGGTCGATCTCAATGACTTTGTCGAAGTGCTCGAAGCCCTCGATGGCATCGTGATCACCAGGCCTGGCCAGGGCTTGGTGGTAGTGGGCCGCGAGAGCGCGCTTGAGGGTGTCGTCGATGAGGCTGCTCTTGCCCGACCCGGACGCCCCGGTGACGACAGTGAACAGGCCGACGGGGAAACTCACGTCGATGGAGCAAAGATTGTTGTGACGGGCGCCCACGACGCGGAGGAAGTGATCGCCGGCAACGCGGCGGGCTGGCGGAAGAGGGATCTCCTCTTTCCCGGCGAGGTAGCGCCCCGTCAGCGAGGCGCGATTCTTCAGGATCTGCGGATAAGTGCCCTCGTGGACGACCTCGCCGCCATGAACGCCCGGACCTGGCCCCACGTCCACGATGTAGTCGGAGCGTTCCATCGTCTCCTGGTCGTGCTCCACGACGAGGACCGTGTTGCCAAGGTCGCGCAGGCTCTCGAGGGTTCCGATGAGGCGCTGGTTGTCGCGAGCATGGAGGCCAATGCTGGGCTCGTCCAGCACGTAGAGAATGCCCTTCAAGCGCGCCCCCACCTGGGTCGCCAGTCGGATGCGTTGGGATTCGCCGCCCGACAGGGTCGCGGCGTTCCGGTCCAGGCTGAGGTATCCCAGGCCGACCGCCACCAGGAACTCGAGGCGGCTCTCCAACTCCTGAAGGATGGGTCGTCCCACCGGCTCCTCCCTGGGCCCCAGCGCGACGGCCTCGAAGAACGCTCGCAAACGCTCCACGCTCATCCGTGAGAGTTCATGGATGCGCTTGTCGCGAAAAAGAACGCTGCGGGGAAGGGGAGCCAAGCGCGACCCCTCGCACTTCGGGCAGGGTTGATCGGCGAAGAAACGCTCAAGGTGTCTCGGTCGGCTCCTCTCCCAGACGGCGCGCAGACCGGGCACGAGCCCCTGCAGAGCCTGCCTACGACTCGACTTCACCTTCCAGTTCTTCCCCTCGTGCGCCATCTTGAGATGGATCTTCTCTCCGTCGGACCCGAAGAGAATCGCCTCGCGAGCCTCGCGAGAAAGATCCTTCCACGGCGAATTCAAATCGAACCCGTAGTGCTTCGCGAGACTCTCCATGGTGGCCATCGAAACGCCACCCAGCTCTCGCAGGCGCGATTTGCCCAGGGGCGCCAAGCATCCCTCGAGGAGAGAAAGTTCCGGATCCGGGACGACGCGATCCAAATCGACATCGTGCAAAAGCCCCAGTCCGCCGCAGGCCGGACAAGCGCCCTGGGGCGAATTGAAGGAGAAGAGCCTCGGTTCCAACTCGGGCAAGCTCTTACCGCAGTCGATGCAGGCGTTCCTCGTCGAGAACATGAGATGCTCGTCTCCGTCGAGGATACCCACCAACCCATCACCCAATGGGGATTGGACGGCCTGCTCCAAGGCTTCGGCGAGACGACTCGTCTTCTCCGGCTTCAATCGAATGCGATCGACGACGACCTCGATGGTGTGGCGGGCATATCGGGCGAGCTCGATCTTCTCATCGAGGCGGCGAACCTCGCCGTCGATGCGAACGCGAGAGAAGCCCTTGAGTCGGAGGTTTTCCAATTCCTTGCGGTAGGAACCCTTTCGGTCCCTCACGATGGGGGCGAGGACGAGAAGATCGTGGCCCATCCGCTCGCGGACGAGCGCATCGAGAATCTGATCCTGGGCTTGTGGTTTCACGACGGCGCCACAGTCCGGGCAATGGGGCTCGCCGAGGCGGGCGAACAAGAGGCGAAGGTGGTCGTGCAGCTCGGTGACCGTGCCCACCGTCGAGCGCGGATTCCGATTCACCGTCTTCTGGTCGATGGACACGGTGGGGGAAAGACCATCAATTTGCTCGACTGCGGGCTTGGCGATCTGCCCCAGGAATTGGCGGGCATAGGACGAGAGGGATTCCAGAAACCGCCTTTGTCCCTCGTTGTGGATGGTGTCGAAGGCCAGGGAGGATTTCCCCGAGCCCGACACCCCCGTGATCGTGGTCAGGCTCCCTCGGGGAATGGACACGCAAACCCCCTTCAGGTTGTGTTCGGACGCTCCGCGGACCACAATCCTGGACTGGGCCATGAAATCTATAAGTTCCTTTGAAATAATGACTTAAGCAAAGAAGACCCTCACCGCCAGGGGGGTCTCCCGCAGGTTGAACCGAGCATTATAGGCAGGGGCTCGGGACCTGAGAAGGGGTCAAATCCCCTCCCTGCCATGCCTCTGCGACGATCCGCCGCAGGGCATTCCTCCCTTGCACGGGACCCGCAACAAACGCCCAGATGGCCTGGCTACGCCCCTTTACCGCCAAACAAGCCCCCGCCTTTGCAAGAACAAAACAGTAAATGTCACCCGGGATCACCACGGATAGGGCTCCACCTTACGGGAGAGACATCATCCTTGGCCGCGCGGCCGCGACGAAGACATCGCCTTGACTGCGCCTTACTTGGAGAATGCCATGCATCCCCCCCGCTTCCTCAAACTGATCCTCCTGTTCCTCGCCCTTCCCACCTTCGGACAAACCACACTGCACGTCGATATCGGCGGTGGCGCCGCCTTCACCTCCATCCAAGCCGCTGTCCTGGCCGCCGCACCGGGTGACACGATCCTGGTGGAACCGGGCGTCTACGACGAACATGTCATCATCGCCAAAGATCTCACGCTCCGCAGCACCCAGGGCCCCGCAGTGACCGCTATCGCGCCTGTCACCCAGGGCACGGCGGTGAATGTCGGCGACGTGATCACACTCGCTCATTTGTCGGTGACGGTCGAGGGCTTCCGCATGACGTCGACGGGAAGCAACGCTGCTTTCGGCGCCCCTGCTCAAGAGGGCGGGATACGCGTCACCAGCTTTTCGACCTTGTTTCTGCGCAACTGCGTTGTGGCGGGTTGCTCGGGCGGCAACGCGTTTGGGGGGTTCTTTCCTGACGGGGCCGCCGGCGGCATCGCATTGTTCGGTGGCATCTTTACGACCACAGCTCCCACGACTCTCATCATGGAAAACTGCCTAGTCGCCAACAACCATGGCGGGAACGGAACGACCTCCGGGGGTGCCGGAGGGATCTCGCAGGGAGTCAACACGTCGTGCGAGATGCGTCACTGCACGTTCAGCGGAAACGTCGGAGGAATGGGCGGGGGTACGCCCCCAATAGCTCCACCTGGAATCGGCGCCTTGGACGCCCAGCAAGGAACCGCTCTGGTCGAGAACTCCGTTTTCTGGGGTGATCAAGGCGGCACCAACGGCCTTGGCGCGGCCGTGAACGAAATTGCCGGCGCAGCCACGGTCTCCAACTGTGACGTCGAGGGAGGATTCGCGGGCACCGGGAACATCGACGTCGACCCCCTCTTCACGGGCCCCGCGACAGGGGATTACTCACCCCAAGCCGGGTCGCCCGTCATCGATGCCGGCGTTTGCTCTGCAACCAATCCTCGGGGTCACGACGTGGCGGAGAATCCCCGCGTGCGCGGCTTCGCCCCGGACATGGGGGCCTATGAATTCCTCCACGACACGACGCGCATGGGAACGAGCGAGGACATTCTGCTCACGACCGTGGTGAACGGGAACAACGCCAATGCGTTGCTCAACACCAAGAACATCGTGGGTGGGGACATGCTGGTCGTGCACTGGGAGTCCCCTTGTGGAAGCCTCGATGGAGGCCTCTACTACCTCGGCGCCCAATTCTACGTGCCCGGTCAAGAACCCATGCCCCAATTCCCCTTCGTCTACCTCGACAGCATCGGAGGCAGCATCATACAGGGGCCGATCCCCCTTCCCGCGGGCGGCGTCGACTTCAACATGACGGTCCCCATGGGGAGCTTCATGCCCGCCGTCGTCCGGGTCCAGGTCCTCGTCGTGACACCCTTGGCACACCATCTGCCCTTCGCCGTCACCAGTGACGCCCAGGACCTCATCTTCCAGTAGGATCGAATCCCCGCACCATGATCCCCCCAGCGCCCGCGAACACCACAACGGTTCGCGGGCGCGTCCTTGCCTCAGACGCGCGCGGCACGACCTTCGGGGATGCCGGCGTCCGTGGAGGGAGCCCCTCCTTCGCACCAAACCCACGGCCAACCGGCGGTCACGGATCCTGGCGGCCGCCCCCCGCTTCCCCCGGAAACCCCGGCCTTTGCCAAAAAAAGACAAGAAATGCCGACCAGTACCGGCACCGTTTCGCCTTGTCGTGGCAGAGAAACGTCAAACCTTAGCCGCGCGGCCGCAACGACGACGTCCAGCTGACCGCGTCTTACTTGGAGAACACCATGCATCCCCCCCGCTTCCTCGGACTGGCCCTTCTATTCCTCGCGCTTCCCACCTTCGGGCAAGCCACACTGCACGTGGACATCGGCGGCGGCGCCGCCTTCACCTCCATTCAGGCCGCCGTCGATGCCGCGGCGTCCGGTGACACCATCCTCGTGGAACCCGGCATCTACGACGAGCACGTGTCGATTGTGGTGAAGGACCTCATCCTTCGCAGCACCCAGGGCCCCGGGGTGACCGCCATCGCTCCCACGAGCCCCGGCACAGGGATCACGACGCAGGGGTTGGCGTTCGGTCCCGTGGGCATCGACGTCACAATCGAGGGCTTTCGAGTCACTGCGGACGGTTCGCAGCCTAATGCTCTCAACAGCTTCGTCGGGGGCATCAATGCTACAGCGACCAATCTCACATTACGCCAATGTCTCGTGACCGGTTGTCAGGGTGCAGCCGGCCCCGCTGTTGCTCCCATAGGTGGCACCGGCGGCATCAACCTCTCACAGGGAGCCCTGTCAACAGGTTCGGTGACGGTCACGATCGAGAATTGCGCGATCACGAATAACCAGGGTGGCAGCGCGACCGGTTTCTTCAATCCTGGTGAGGGCGGCACGGGGGGCATCACCGTGAACGGCAGCGTCGCGTGCACCGTCCGACACTGCACCATCGCCAACAATACGGGAGGCGACAATCTTGGCTTTTCAGGAGGCTTCGGATCAGGAAACGCCGGGCCGGGCGGCCTCTTCGTAGCCGGCGGCACGCTAGCCGTCGAGGATTGCGTCGTCTGGGGGAACCAAGGGGGATCCAACAACCTCGGCGCAGCTGCGAACGAAATTGCCGGCGCGGCCACGGTCTCCAACTCTGACGTGCAGGGTGGATTCGCGGGCGTCGGTAACATCGACGTCGACCCCCTCTTCACGGCCCCCGCGACAGGGGATTACTCACCCCAAGCCGGGTCGCCCGTCATCGATGCCGGCGTTTGCTCAGCAACCAATCCTGCAGGTCACGATGTGGTGGGGAATCCCCGCGTGCGCGGCTTCGCCCCGGACATGGGGGCCTATGAATTCCTCCACGACACGACGCGCATGGGAACGAGCGAGGACATCCTGCTCACGACCGTGGTGAACGGAAACAGTGCCGAGGCCCTGCTCAACACGAAGAACATCGCGGGTGGCGACATGCTGGTCGCGCACTGGGAATCCCCCTGTGGGAGCCTCGATGGAGGCCTCTACTACCTCGGCGCCCAGTTCTACGTACCCGGTCAAGAACCCATGCCCCAATTCCCCTTCGTCTATCTCGACAGCATCGGAGGCAGCATCGTCCAGGGACCGATCCCCCTTCCCGCGGGCGGCGTCGACTTCAACATGACGGTCCCCACGGGGAGCTTCATGCCCGCCGTCGTCCGGGTCCAGGTCCTCGTCGTGACACCCTTGGCACACCATCTGCCCTTCGCCGTCACCAGTGACGCCCAGGACCTCATCTTCCAGTAGGATCGAATCCACGCGCCACCATCCCCCCAGCGCCCGCGAACCCCACAACGGTTCGCGGGCGCGTCCTTGCCTCCCAAGAAAACGGAATGATGAGCCAACGGACGGCGTCGCAATGGTATTCTTCGGGAAACTTTGCACCGGGAAGGAAGAAACCATGGCCCAACCTCTCCGATCAATGAAGGTCCTGATGTCGAAGGTCCTATCCCCCATCTTCGCCGTTCTCATCCTCGCCGTGTCCCTCACGGGACAGTCCACGCTCTATGTCGATCCCGCCGGCAGCAGCGGTTTCTCTTCCATCCAGGCAGCCATCAACGCGGCCACCCCAGGAAGCCTCATTCTCGTCGCTCCCGGCACCTACGACGAGGGGATCTGGATCCACAAGTCCCTGACGATTCGCTCCACTGACGGGCCGCGAGTCACCGCGATCGCCCCCTCCAGCCTGATAGCCGGCGTGAGGATCTTCAACCCGGCCCTCCTGCCGTTCCCGACCGCGACACTCGAAGGTTTTCGTATTACGGCATCGGCCCCTATGTACCCCGCTCCGTTCAGGGCGGGCGGAATCATCGTGAGCGAGTCCAATGCCACAATTCGCAACTGTATCGTGACGAATTGCGTCGGAGCAGACGGAGGATTCCTCGCCTATGGGGCGACAGGCGGAGTCGAGATCACCGCATTTATCTATCCCGGCGCCACACACAGCGTCATGGAGAATTGCATCATTTCCAACAACCATGGAGGCGTCGGGTCTCCTGGATGGCCATCGGGAGCCGGCGGTACCGGTGGGATCACGGTCAACTCGGGCGCCTCCTTGGAAGTCCGCCACTGCACGATCGTCGGAAACCTCGGAGGGGATGCGTCAGGATTCGGTTTTGGAGGCCCCGGGGGCCTGGCGCAGTTCTCCACCGGGATACTCACGCTCGTGAACTCGATTGTCTGGGGCAACCTGGGAGGCATCGACCTGTTCACCTTTGGCCCCGGCCACTTCACCGGGACACCGACGTTCACCTTCAGCGATGTTCAAGGCCCGGGAATCGTCCCGGGCGCCTCGAACTTCAATGCGGATCCCATGTTCACGCTTCCCACGATGGATGATTTCTCCCTGCAACCCGGCTCCCCTTGCATCGACGCGGCCAGCTGCGTCTCGACCTCTCCTTACGGAGGAGACCTGGACGGCAATCCTCGAGTCCGCGGCTTCGGGCCGGACATGGGGGCCCTCGAACAGCTGTTCGACGCGACGCGGATCGGAACAAGCGAAGACTTTCTTCTCACGACAGTCGTCAACGGCAACTTTGCGGGAGGCTTGGTGAACACGAAGAACCTCGCTGGAGGCGACAACCTGCTCATTCATTGGGAATCCCCATGCGGGACCCTGAACGGGGCAGCGTACTATCTTGGTGCCCAACTCTACGTGCCTGGCCAAGAGCCGGTTCTGACGCTTCCCTTCTTCTACATCGACGGGATCGGCGGCTCCGTCATCCATGGGCCGGCCCCCCTCCCCCCAGGTGGCATCAACCTCGTCGCGACGGTACCGCAGGGAAGCTTCATGCCCGCCATTCTTCGCCTTCAAGCTCTCGTCGTGAGCCCCCTCGCCCAGACCATTCCGTTCGTGGTCACCAGTGACGCCCAGGACCTCGTCTTGCAGTAGATTCGAGCCGAGACGCCTCGCATCGAATGGAGCTGGGAGTTCGTTGCCGATTCGTGGGTGCCTCCCTACCTCAGAGACGGGCCGCACGCAGACCATTGGCGACGGCCAAAAGTTCACTGGATTCGTGGACGAGGACGGCAACAGCCACCGAGATGAGGCCGCTTACGCCCGCCGGCACGAGGACCAGCAGCACAAGAATCGCGAAGACGATGTTTTGGCGACTCAGGATTCGAGCCCGGCGGCCAATCCTCATGGCCTCCACGAGCTTCGCCAGATCGTCCGCCATGAGTGCGATGTCGGCAGCCTCGAGGGCGGCATCGGTCCCGGCGGCTCCCATCGCGACACCACAGGTGGCCGTTGCGAGAGCTGGAGCATCGTTGACTCCATCCCCAACCATCAAGGTTGGCCCCTTCTTCATCAATTCCTGGACCGCGTGCACTTTGTCTTCCGGCTTGAGAGAGGCTCGCACCTCGTCGATCCCCAGTTCGCGCGCGACTCTCTCTGCGGTCCTGGGGTTATCTCCCGTCAGCATCGCAGTGGCAATCCCGAGATCATGGAGTTCCTGAATCACAGCCACGGCGTTCTCCCGAAGGGAGTCACGAAGGGCAAGGACGCCGACGACGCCCTCCTCGCTCCCCAGGAGAATCACGGTCTTCCCGTCAGATTGAAGGGATTCGATGCGCTCGCGCTCGCTCGCCATGGGAATCCCCATTCTTTCGAACATCCTCGGACTTCCCAGCTTCCACAGTCGACCTCCGACCACACCTTGAACTCCTGATCCCAGAATCGCCCGCGTATCGTCCGCCTCCGGCGGCTCGATTCCTTTCTCTGCGGCATAGTCCACGACGGCCTTGGCCAGAGGGTGGGTGAAGTACCTTTCGAGAGCAGCAGCGATGCGCACGAGATCCGACTCGGTTCCATCCAGAAGGATGACGTCGGTGACGCGGGGTCGACCGTGAGTCAAGGTCCCAGTCTTGTCGAAAGCGATGACGCGGATCGTCCCCAAATGTTCGAGATGAGCTCCACCCTTGATGAGGATGCCGCGCTTGGCCGAACCGCTTATTCCCGCCGCCATGGTGATGGGCAGGGAGATCACCAGAGCGCAGGGCGCCGCCGCGACGAGAAGGATCACCGCCTTCTCGATCCAGTACGCTCGCTCCGCGGCATTCGCGATGCCGACGATCAGGAGAACGAGAGCAGTCAGAAGAACGAGGGGGCTATAGCGGCGACCGAACCGTTCCATCCACTCCTGCGCCCGCCCCTTTTGTTCCTGAGCATTCTCCACCAGGTCGATGATTCGAGAAAGCGTGTTGTCTGCAAAGCGCTTCGTCGCCTCCACGGTCAGCGCCGCGGCACCATTGATCGTAGCGGCGAACACCTTGTCCCCAATGCTCTTCTCGACAGGCTCCGCTTCTCCTGTCACGGCCGCCTCATCGACCGTCGATTCTCCTTCGACGACGACACCATCCGTGGGTACGGACTCGCCGGGGAGGACGAGAAATCGGTCCCCGACGTCAAGGTTCTCGGCCGGAACGGAGTGGGTCTCGCCGTCACGCAGAAGACGGGCTTCCTTCGGAGCCAGATCGAGGAGAGCGCGAATGGCTCCTCGTGTCTTCTTGAAGGTGTATTCCTCGATCCCCTCGGCGGCGCCATAGAGAACGACGAGCGCCGCAGCCTCGTCCCACATCCCGAGATACCCCGCGCCGGCGGCTGCAGCGAGCATCAGCATCGAGATCCCGACGACGCGCTCCCGGAGGAGCTCCTCCACGCCCTCCCAGGCCCAGAGATAGGCGCCGAGAGGGATCGCTGCCCAATAGAACCATCGCGCGGTCTCATGGGAGATCCGCGAGCCCGTCTCGAGAAGAAACGCCGTGAGGGCGATGAGCCCGGCGACCAACGCGTTGCGAAGCGGAGGATAGTTCAGCCACCCCTCCCTCGTCGTGTGCATCTCGTCCGACACGTTCGTCCTCCAAAATATCCAGGGCAAGAAGGAGCAGCATAACCGAGTTTCTCAGACGCCGGCCCGAAAACACGGGGCGTGACTTAGACGTCGTCCGCGGAGGGGGCTAAACTGCCCCCATGGCGTTTCGATTCCTGCATACGTCGGACTGGCAGATGGGCATGAAGGGCTCGGGGTTGGGCTCCGCCGCGGAGGCGGTCTCGCGAGCCCGCCTGGAAAGCCTAGACCGGCTTCTCACCTTGGCCGAGGAAAAGGGGGTCGATGCGGTCCTCGCCGCGGGCGATCTCTTCGAGAAGAACGACGTCGCCGATGAAATCGTCGAGGCGGTTGGGGCGATCCTCCGGCGGCACTCCGCCATCCCCATCCACGCGATCCCGGGAAACCACGACCTTGCCGGGCCGGGTTCCGTCTGGAATCGCAATGCGGTGAACGACATGGAACACTTCCACCTTCACCGGGACTTCGAACCCGTCGACATCGCTGAAGGCGTCGTCCTCCACCCCTGCCCGGTGAAGTCCATTCACGGACAAAAAGACGTCCTGGCGGACATCCCTGACCTGACGGGGGACCCCCGCATCCACGTCGCGCTCGCCCACGGGCACCTCCTGGGTCAGATCTTCGACGACCACGAGAAGGGCGTCTCCCTGCCTCTGGATCCGGCGCACGTGGAAAGGTCGGGGCTCGACTTTTTGGCGCTGGGACACTGGCACGGCTTACGACGAGTCGCGGGAGCCGACGGCGTCGTGCGCATCGCTTACAGCGGCACCCACGAGCAGACCCATTGGCGAGAGCGCGAAGCCGGATACGTCCTCCTCGTCGACATCGAGAAAAAAGCCGCCCCGCCTCACCTGGAGGCCCTGCGAACCGGCGCCCTCACCTGGTCGAGAGAAGCTTTTCGCTTCGAAGAAGACCGCCATGTGAACCGATTGCAGGAGCTTTTGAACGGCCGCACGGAAGACATCCTTCATCTATCCTTGGAAGGCGAAATCCCTCTGGATCTCGAAGCCGACCTCGAGACCTGCCTTCGCAACGAGGAAGCTCGGCGCACGGGGCTCCTCGTCGATCGCCGCGGACTCCGCATCCTCACCGACGACGCCTCGTTGCCGGAGGGCGCGCAGCTCGATCCGGCCCTCGAGTTGGTTCGAAAGCGTCTGGCCGAGGCGATCGACGCAGCAGGCGACGACGAAGAACGTCACATACTCCTGGAGGCAGCCCGACTCTATCGACGCTTCCTGACCGAAGAGGCCCGAGGATGAAGTTGATCTCCCTCGAGTTGAGCCACTGGCGGCGTTTTCGCGGCGGCCCCCATCGCGTCACTTTTGGCGAACGGGGAACCTTGGTCCACGGTCCCAACGAAGCCGGGAAGTCCACTCTCTTCCAGGCGCTTCGGCACGCTCTCTTCGATCGTCCGTCCGGGACGGCCGATTGGCTGAAGGGCCTGCCCTCCTACGGTTCGAGCGCGACGCCCCGCGTGCGTCTCGAGTTCGAGTTGGACGGGCGGCATCTCGCCGTCGAGAAGGAGTTCGGCGGGAAAGGCTCCACAACTCTGGAGCAGATTGGCGAAGGCGGATCGCAAGTCCTCTCCGAAGGCATGGAGGCCGTGGGACAGCTCGTGGATCTTCTTGGCGCCGAGCTCGGAAGAGGTCCCTTGAAACGCGACCACTGGGGCGCCTTTCAATGGCTGTTCATGCTCCAAGACCCGACTATGCGCGGCATCCCAAAGGTCCGCGGCGCGGCCCTCGAAGCCTTGGGCATGGATGGCGCCGCCACCTCGGACCTCTTCGAGCAAGTCGCCCGCCGGGTCGCCGACGAGATCAACGACAAGTTCACGGCCAAGCGAACCGGGTTCAAGAAGAACTCGGAGATTCCTCGGCTCGAGGAGGAGTTGGACGATCTCCGGGCCCGGCGAGAGGAATACCTTCGAGAGCGTGCGGACCTCGCGGAGTCGGCGCGCCGATACGAAGAGATCCGAGAAGAGCTTCCTCGGCTCAAGGAGGCCGTGGAGAAGGCGACCGAGGAATGCGAGCGCGACGTCAAGGCGCTGGGCGAGCGGGAAGCCGAGGACCGGGACCTCCCCCGCCTCGAGGCGGACCTGAAGCAAGCGGAGGAGGCGCTACGGTCCGCCGAGGAGTCCCTTGCCGCCCGCCGGCTCTTGGAAAAACGGATCGAGGAACTGGAGGGCGAGCTTGAAACCGCCCGACGCGAAGAGATCGATGCGGCGGCTGCGTGGAAGTCCCTGGAGGCCGAGGGTCGGCAGCTCGCGGAAGAGCGGGAACGTCTTCTTTCCCGGTCCCATGAACTGGAGACGAACCTCAAGGACATGCGACCGTGCCTCGAGACGTGCAAGGCTCGGGCGAGGGCCGATCTCTTGACGGAGAAGCTCGTCCAGATCGCCGAGATGAGCCGCGCCATCGAAGCGGAGCGCGAGGCCCTGGCGGGCCCCCACCCCACTGCCGCCGACATGGAGCGGATCCGCGGACTTGCCGTCAAGATCGACGTCGCGAGGGCAGCCGACCCGCGGCTCCTGATCACCTGCGATGACGCCGCGCTGGACGTCCTCGTGGACGGCGTGCCGATGGAGGCCGGCGAAGGCCGCGCGCACGACGAAGTTCTCGTCCGCATCCCCGGACACGAAGGGGGCGTCCGCATCCGGACGGCGGACGCGGGGCCGGCGTTGTCCGAACTCGAGGCCGAGCTTCAACGACAACTCAGCGCCCACGGAGCAGCGAGCCTCGAGGAATTGGCGACCCATCTCGAGCGACTGCGACAGGCCGAACGACGCTTGGGCGCTCTCGAGGGAGAACGCAAGGGTCTCTTGGCGGATGCAACCGTCACCGACCTCGAAGCCGAGCTCAAACGGCTGCGCGAATTCCTCGATGGCCGAGAGCCCGTGCCGAAGGAGCGGATCAGCGAACTCGAAGCCGCTGTGCGTTCGGCGGAGTCGGAACTCGAGAAACTCCAAGCCCGCCTCCGCGACGTCGACAAGCGACGCGAGGCCTGGCAGCTTGCCGAGACCGACGGCAGGACGGCCCTTCTCGAAGTGCAAAACCGACGCATGAGTTGGGAAGCGACTCGAAAGGAGGCCGCGCGCCAGTTGGATGACGAACGGGATCGCGTGGGATCGACGGCTCGCCTGATGAGGCGATGCGAGGAGGAGCGGGAGCGGCTACAGCGCAAGCGCAAGGACTTCGAGAAAAAGCGCGATGAGTCGAAGTCGCGACGGCTGGCCGCCGACAACGCCCTCGCCACGTCCAAGCGTCGCCTGAAGGACGCGCGGGAGCGTTTGCAACGGGCCAGGGAAGACGTGGCGTCCTTGACGGATCGACTCGACCGACTCGCGGCCTCCGGCTTGGGCACGCGCCTGGACGAGGTAGAGCGCAGGATCGACGAACGGCGCAAACGCTTGGCCGTCTTGAAACGCCGAGCGGAGGCGACCTTGCGACTGGAATCCGTGATGACCGAGGTGCGCAAGGAGACCTTCGCCGCGGTCACGGGCCCGGTGAGAACCAAGGCCGCCGACTTCCTGTCCTTCGTCACGACGGGTCGCTACGAAGACATGGAGCTGGGGGACGACCTCCACCCGGCGGCACTGTCGGGCCCCCATCAAACGCTGGAGCGCTTCGAGGACGGGTCGGAGGGGCTTCGGGAGTTGGCCAATGCCATGCTGCGGCTCGCCGTCGCCGTCACCCTCTGCGAGGAGGCTCCCCAAGCCCTCGTCTTGGACGATCCCTGCGCTGCCGTGAGCCCCGCCCGTACACGACGATTCGTGGAACTTCTGAATCGCCTCATGGCGGAGCATCCCCTCCAGATCGTCATTCTCACCCACCGACCGGAGGAGTTCGACGGACTGGATGCGGTCAGCGTCGACGTCCAGAGGGATCTGGTGGACCCGAATGCAGCGGATTCAAGAGAGGAAACCGGCACGTCTTCGTGAACAAGCTCGAAGGCGGAACCACGACCCAATGGGAACGAAATGAGTCACATGGCCTGGCTGGACGGCGAGGAGCCACGGAAGTGCTTCCTTACGCCGGTGAAGAAACCGGGCCCGTTCATTGCGTTCTTGGGAGGGCTCTGCCCCCACGAGACAAACATTTAAAACCTTTTTATTACTAGACTTACATCTGCAATGTTGCTAAGAAAAAAAGTTTTGCCTTATGTGTCGACAGATGGCAATCTGACGGGGAAAGGGGGGCCACCATGGGGGCCCCTCGGCACTTGATCGCCCGATCCCTCTCTGGCTACCCTCACCCCCCCAAACTTTCCTGAATTCACCCCCGCATACTTTCCGGAACTCACAGAGGCCGCTACGACGCCGTACTGAAGTTTGTGGCCAGGAACCCAGGATGCGCCCATGGAGACATCGAAGCTCACATCCGCGAAGTGAGCCCTGGGATCGCAAGAACACGGAGATCGACCTTGTCGCCATCGATGACGAACGGGACGTCATTCGTTTTGCCACCTGCAAGCGATCGGCCGAGAAACTGCTCGCCGACGTCGCGGTGCAAGAGGGGCATGCAAGACGCTTCCTCGAATCACACAAGAGGTATCAGGGATGGACGGTTGAACGTGTTTCCGTTGCCCCACGAATCCCGCGAGACGTTCGACGGCAACTGGAGCGCAGGGGAATCATTGCTCGTGACCTCATCGATCTGACCGAGGGGCTGTGAAGCCGACACGGCTGGGCTCGGTCGACGTGGAGGTCCCGAAAGGCAATACGGAGCCTCCCCTCGAAGCGGACGAACACTTCTCATAGAGTTTGCCCATGAAAGTCAGCATCACCTACTGCGGCATGTGAAACTACCTTCCCCAGGCCTCCAGTTTGGCGGCCGCCATCGAGAAGGATCTGGGCGTGAAGCCTGAACTGATCCGGGGGAGCAACGGGATTTTCGACGTCGTCGTGGACGGCCAGCTCATCTATTCCAAAGACGAGACCGGCCAATTCCCCGAACACGACGAAATCATCAAGGACCTGCGCGCCCGGTCGTAAGGGCGGTGCCCCTCCCCCGGGGCGAGGCGCCCCGCCTCCAGGACGTGGCGAGGGCTCCACGTCCCCAGCGAGGGCGGCCGCTCCAGGTTACGAGAGTTCGGCGAGGAGGAGAGGGTGTAGGGCGGGAGAGGCGCCCACGATGTGACGGCCGAAGAGCCAGTCGTCGCCCCCTTTCATGTCCGTGACGACGCCGCCCGCTTCGCGAATGAGGCAGGCCCCGCCCGCCACGTCCCACGGCGACAGGTGGAGTTCCCAGAAACCGTCGAATCGCCCGGCCGCGGTGTAGGCCAGATCGAGGGCGGCGCTCCCGAACCGGCGAATGGCCCGGGTGCGGGGAATCAGATGGCAAAAGTGGTCGAGATTGTCGTCCGCGATCTCGTCGACCCGGTAGGCGAACCCCGTGGCCAGCACAGCGTCGATGAGTTTCGTATGACGGGAGACGCGGAGGGTACGCCCATTCAGTGTCGCCCCTTCCCCCCGTACGGCCAAGAACATCTCATCCAGCCTCGGCGCGAACACGGCGCCCGCAACAGGCCCGTCTCGGTCGACGAGTCCCAGCGAGACTGTGAAGGTGGGCAACTCGTGAACGAAATTCGTCGTTCCGTCCAAGGGGTCGACGATCCAAACCGGCAATCCTGAGTCCAACGTCGCCCGCTCGTCTCCGCGGAAGGATTCCTCCGCCAAGATCACGTGGCCCGGGAAGCGCCGTCCGATCTCTCCCAGGAGAAACTCTTCGGACTCGCGGTCGGCCACGGTTTGCAGATCCCTTTTCCCCTTGAAACCCACCTCTCCTTCGGCGAGCTTGCCGAAGTGATCCATGAGAATGCGCCCCGCTCCCCGCGCCATCTCTTCCATCGCCGCCCAGAGATCGCTAGTCGGACTCATCGGTCTCTCCCTTCTTCTTCCGAAGCGTTTTGCGGATTTCGTCCCAGTAGGCCATTCGGCGGGCAATCTCCTTTTCGTGGCCGAAGGGGGAGGGCTCGTAGAACCGGGTGCCCCGCAAAGCCTCCGGCAGGTAGTCCTGATCCGTCACCGCCTCGTCGAAGTCGTGGGGATACGCATAGCCCTTGCCGTAGTCTAACTGCTTCATGAGAGGCGTCGGGGCGTTGCGAAGAGCCTTGGGCACTTCGTGGACACCTCCTTTTCGCAAAAGATCCATCGCCGCGTTGAACGCGGCGTAGACCGCATTCGATTTCGGCGCCGTCGCCATGTAGACCGCCGCTTCGGCGAGAGCGAGCTCGCCCTCCGGTGAACCCAGCAGATGAAAGCTCTCTCGCGCCGCCAGAGCCACGCTAAGGGCGGTCGGATCCGCTAACCCCACGTCCTCGCTGGCGAATCGAATGATGCGCCGCGCGATCCAAAGGGGGTCCTCCCCCGCCGTGAGCATGCGCGCCAGATAGTACAGGGCCGCCTGAGGATCGCCGCCCCGCATGCTCTTGTGAAAGGCGCTCATCACGTTGAAGTGATCTTCCCCCGATCGGTCGTAGCGGAAACTGCGGTCCTTGAGAGAGCGCTTCACCACCTCCACGTCGATCACGCCGCGAGAGAGATTGCCTTTCTTCTCCTCCCTGAGAACGAGAGCTTCCAGGCGATTGAGAAGACCTCGGGCATCGCCGGGACTGGAGTCGAGAAGCAGGTCAACCGCTTCATCGGTCACCACGATGTCGGCGGGAAGGCCGGAACGTTCCCGGTCCTCGAGGGCGGACACGAGAATGCGACGCAGAGCTTCGCGATCCAAGGGCTCGAGGGTGAAGACCTGACAACGGGAAAGAAGAGCGGCATTGAGGGCGAAGGATGGATTCTCGGTGGTGGCGCCGATGAGGATGATCGTGCCGTCCTCGATGTGGGGCAGGAAGGCGTCCTGTTGACTCTTGTTGAATCGGTGGATCTCGTCCACGAAGAGGATCGTGCCTCGGCCGGATGACTGCCGCTCCCAGCGGGCGTCCTGGACGACGCGGCGGACTTCCTTCACTCCGGAAAGCACGGCGCTGAAGGATTCGAAGCGGTGATCCGTCAGATTCGCGACGAGGCGAGCCAGCGAGGTCTTTCCGCAACCGGGTGGCCCCCAGAGGATCATGCTCGCCACCTGGCCGGTCTCGAAGAGATCATGGAGGAGACTGCCGGGGCCGACGAGCCCCTCCTGCCCCACGAGTTCGTCGAGCGTGCGTGGGCGCATCCTTTCCGCCAGTGGCGCGCCCGCCGGCCGCTCGTCGTCCACGTCGTCGAAAAGACCGTCTCGGCTCACGCCAGCTCCTCGTCTTACCTTGAAATTCTAACATTGGATGTTAGAAATTCAATGCATGAAGATTGACAGGACCTCTTTGAGGCGCGAGCTTCTCCGGCGTCTCCGAGCCCACCGCGCCGTCGCTTTAGTGGGCGCGCGGCAGGTGGGCAAAACGACCCTCGCCCGCGAGGTTGCACGCCAATGGAAGGGAAAGACTCACCATTTCGACCTGGAGGACCCCGTCGACGTCCAGAGGTTGGCCGACCCAGGACTTGCGTTGCGCCCCCTCGAAGGCTTGGTCGTCCTCGACGAGATTCAGCGGGCCCCGGAGATCTTTCCTCTCCTGCGCGTCCTCGTCGACCGGCCTCGCCCAGCGACCCGTTTTCTCGTCGTCGGCAGCGCATCGCCTGAGTTGCTCCACCAGTCTTCGGAATCGCTCGCGGGCCGCATCAGTTACCTCGAGATGGACGGATTCGTGCTCGAAGAGGTGGGACGTCATCACTGGGAGAAGCTGTGGGTGCGCGGGGGATTCCCCAAGTCGTTCCTCGCCCGAAGTGCATCCCAATCGGTGGAGTGGAGGCGAGACTTCATCAGATCGTTCCTCGAGCGAGACATCCCCATGCTCGGTTTCTCGACGTCAGCGACCACTCTCCGCCGGTTCTGGACGATGGTCGCCCACTACCACGGGCAACTTTGGAGCGGCGCCGAACTCGCCCGAGCCCTCGGATGCTCCGAACCCAGCGCCCGTCGCTATCTCGATCTCCTGACGTCAACGTTTGTCCTGCGTCAGCTCCAACCCTTCCACGCCAACCTGAGGAAAAGACAGGTCAAGTCCCCCAAGGTCTATCTCCGCGACTCGGGCCTGCTCCATACATTACTCGGGATCGACAGCCGCGAGGCCCTTGACGTCCACCCGAAAATCGGAGCTTCATGGGAAGGCTTTCTCATCGAGCAGATCCTCCGCACGATGCGCACGCCGAGCGAGCAGGTGTTCTTCTGGGCAACCCATGGCGGTGCGGAGCTCGACCTTCTGATCATCCAGAGCGGTCGACGCGTCGGCTTTGAATTCAAACGGACCGAATCCCCCTCCCTCACTCCTTCGATGCGGAGCGCGCTCAAGGATCTGGACTTGCACTCGCTGACGGTCGTCCACGGCGGTCGAACGAACTACGAACTGGCTCCACGAGTTCGAGCCGTTGCCGTGCCGGATTTCCTCGATCAGCTTCCTCGCCGCCGTTGAACCCTCATGGGCCGGCTTGGCTCCGCGAGTGTGACGCCGGACACCATATCCATGACTTTTTTGGTTAACGATGGGCAATCCCTGGGGTGAGACCCTCTGAACGCGGAGGATGAGCCCCATGGTCACGACATCTCGCCTGAATCCGAAAGCCAGGCTGGAAGTGCAGCGCCTTTGGCCCCAAGTCTGGGGCCTTGCTGCCGCCATCACCGGCGACCGCCACGCGGCGGAGGATCTGGCCCAGGATGCAATCCTGAAACTTCTTTCCACGAAGTCGGCCATCGATTTCGACCGGCCGCTCCGGCCTCTACTGCTGACGATCGTGCGGCGGCTCGCGCTGGACCACGCAGCGGGACGGCCGCGAAAGGCGCTCCCGCTGATCGAGGGGGACCCGGAAGCGCCCGAGAACTCCCCGGACGAGTTCGCCCGACGGCGAGAACGTAAGAAGCTTCTTTGGGAAGCGCTGGAGGATCTCCCGCCGGTATGGCGGGCGGTTCTTTGGCTCCGCGACGGCCTGGGAGACTCCTATGCCCAGATCGCCGAGATTTTGGAAATCACCACCGACGTGGTTCGGACGACGCTCCACCGCGCCCGCCGACGCCTCCGCGCGAAACTGGAAGCCCAAATGGAGGATCTCTCATGACCATGCCATGTGAAACCGTGCAAGAAATGCTCACTCCACTCCTCGACCAGGAACTCGGCCAGGAAGAGCGGGTCGCGATGGAAGCCCACCTCGCCTCCTGTTCGCTCTGTCAGGAAGAACGGACGCACATCATGGAGGTCACGAAGGCGACGGGCGAGGCCTTCCGCGGTCTCCTCGTCCAGGCTCCTCCGTATCCGGAGACGATGCTGAACGCGTCTCTTGCCGAAAAGCCCATCTGGAAGCGGGCTCTTCCCGTCAAGAGCTTGCTGGCCGCCGCGGCCGTCATCCTGGCGATCGTCACGATCGTGTTCACTCCTCGCCACGAGAAGCCCCTGTCCGCCGCCGAACTCCTTCAAAAGGCAACACGCGCTCTGGCGGCTCACGACGATGCGGAGATCCAGGTCACGTTTAAGACCCCCTTCTTCAACGCGCTCTTGGGCGACCCGAAAGAGAAGCCGGACATCCCTCGGTATCGGATTCTCGTGACCAGGAACAACCAGCTGCTCATCGTCCCTCTTGGCGATCGCCGTGAGCAAGACGCCACGAGCGGCTACGACGGGAAAACGTTTTGGCAGTACGACCCCACGGCCAACGCGGTGACGCTCACCTCCGGCAAGAAACTTGCGGAAACTGAAAGCGCCCGCACGAAAGATGGCGGCCTCGTGGCCAAGGACGGGTCCTTCAATCCTAGGATGCTACTCGAATTCCTCTCTTGGGATCGGTTCACTCGGCTGGACGAGGACTTCGACTGGCGTGAGATTCGCACTGGAATCGATGGACGCCGCATCTTCGAATCCAAGGTCGTACCGACGGACCCCGAACATCCGGATGTCCTGATGAAGAATGCCCTCGTCACCCTCACCTTGGCGATCGATCCGCAAGAAGGGCTCGTCGAGTCCGTGCACATCGTCTACCGGTACTTCGGCGCCGACGTCCTTGCCATGGAGTTCGACCTGCTCGCGCTGGACAGGCATCCGGCCCCCGAGGTGTTTTCCTACGCGACTCACGCCCCCAAGGATGCAAAGGTCGTTCATGAGTCGGGCGAAAGCGACGACACCGACGAGAAGAAATAGATTCGTCGCGCGGCGGGATGAACAGGCGTTTCGCAAAGTCCGAGCGTCCGGCTAAGCTGACCGCCATGGACGAAGCGAAGAAGAATCGTTTTCCCGAAGAAGCCAGCCAGGTCGTGGCGCCCTGCGCCGACCTCGCCACGACCCTGGACTTCTTCATGCGGGAGCTGGGCTTCCACCTGGAGATGATCTTCCCCGCCGACCGACCCCGGGTGGCCGTGATCGCGGGACGAGGCGTCCGGCTTCGCCTGGACGCGAAGGCCGCGGGCTCGCCCGTCACGTTGCGCCTGCCCTGCGAGCCCTCCGAGGAACCCCGCGTCCTCATCGCTCCGGGGGGCACGACGATCGATCTCGTCAGCCCCCTTGCCCCTGTGGAGGTGCCCCCCCTGCGCCCCGAGTTCGTCCTCGTAGACCCGCCCTCCCAGGACGCGTGGAACACGGGCCGGGCCGGCATGCTCTATCGGGATCTCATCCCGGGACGACTGGGAGGGCGGTTCATTGC
>DRQF01000297.1 GCA_011369445.1 Planctomycetota bacterium
GGAGACGGATCATGAACAGCGATCGCTCAGATCCGCGGCGCGATGACCGTGGTGGGTGGGCCTTGTGCGCCCTGGACGCTCGCGATGGTCGCTCGACCGAAGCCCGCTGGAAGCCGCAGACAATGGAAACCGTCCCCTGATTTGATCGGAATGACGAATCGAACACTCTGCCCGTCACCGTCAAGGACGACCTCGACAGATGTTCCGGGAGCTCCGTAAACGGAGACGCACAACGCGCTCCCGGAGATGCCGAGTGGACTGAGTGAAACCGTCATCACGCCTTGTCGACGAGGACTGCAAGCTGTTCCATCTCGCCTCGAAGCTGGGCGTTCGTTTCGCTGGCCGCAGCCTGGCGGATACTCTGGAGGAACGGTTTGCTGGCACTGAGGGGGAGGAGCAGCAAGACGCCCACCGCACCGCGGCGCAGGCCAATTCTCGGGTCGCCCAGAAAACCGATGAGCGTAGGAATCATTGCAGTTTTCCGCTTGACGGCAATCCATCGGAAGGTCTGAAGGATTTCCTGCTCGGATGCGCCGTTCAGGGAGGCCGCGACGCCGACTGCTCCGGTCGAGTTGAAGAGCTGATCCAACCGGCTTTCGATGCCTGCGAGCGTTCGGTCGAGGTGCGGCGTTACGGACCCACCACTGCCGACCGCAGGGTTGATGAACAGCACGCTGTCGGCACCGCGGGTGGCATTCTTCGTCGCCAAGAAGATGACGAGGGCGACGCATGCGAGAAGGAGAACGAGGGCGCCCGTCAATTGGACCCGCCGTCGTTGCCAGAAGGGCACGCGGAAACGTCGGGCGTATTCGGCGACGAGGTCAGTGACCTCCTTGGACGAGAGGAAGGCCGCTTCCTGTTCCCTTTCCCACTTCGAACGGGCCAGATGCTTCTGGCATTCTTCGCACTGATCGATGTGCTTGCGGGCATGGGAACCCGGGCGCCGCTGATCCTCGAAGGCGGCGTGCATTTGAAGGTAGCTGATGCACGCGTCGTCCAGCCTCGGCCGGGGCGGCCCCCCCCTTCCGAACCGGGGGTCGTCACGCCAATTCGATGCCGGGCGTGGGGGAGAGGACGGCTCGCTCCGCGAGTCCATAGTTTCCCAACCATCTCTCTTCTCGGGCGTCATCGCTTGCCTCCAGGCTGCATCGGGGCATGAATCACAGAACGAACTGTAATATACAGTGCTATCGTACAGCGCGTCAATGCTCTGGCGACCGCGAATCGAAGGAAGGCCCTCTCCAGTTCTTGGCCCTGAGTCATACTGAGCTCGGGAACAGCGACGGGCCGGGAACCCGGATGGTCCGAGTGGCATCAAAGGGGGAAGCCCCAGCTGCAGCCGCCTCAGACAGTCTTAGATGGACTGCGTCGACGCTGTTGACGTATCACCTGCTCCGTCGCGGGCGAAAAGAAGAATGGGACGTCCGAGGCAGGGTGCACGAACGAACGCCGTCCCCTCGCCGTTGGCGTCCAGCGGAATGATGATGCGCTTCGAACATCCTTCCCCGTCGATGATGACTTCGGCCTTTCCGCCGGATCCCCCCGAGATCGACACTGCAAATCCGGTCATGCCGGGGAAGGAGATGGGAACCGAGACATTCATCGCGCCCTTGCGATTTCGGTGGCGTAGGCTTGGAGAAGTGTGGACAACTCCGGATTCGTTTCGGACGAGGCAGCAGCATTCAATGTCCCTTGGTACGGCTTCACCGAAAGAGGGGGCATCCGCTTGAGAGTTGCAAGCGCCCCAGCGCGAACTTTGAGTCGTGGGTCCGAAAGCGCGCTGATCAGGACTCCGATGAGATTCGGATCCACTCGAAGGGCCATCCAGTGCTCGGCGCGAAGAGCTTCCTGCTCCGTTCCTCGTGCGAAGATTTTGGCGATCGCTTGGACACCGTCCTCCTGATATGCCCGGTCCAGGTCGGTCAGGATATCCTGAAGGGCGCGGTCTGCATTGGGCGTGATCGACCCACTATTGCCGACGGCAGGGTTGATGAACAGCACGCTGTCGGCCCCGCGGGTGGCATTCTTCGTTGCCAAGAAGATGACGAGGGCGACGCATGCGAGGAGGAGAACGAGGGCGCCCGTCAATTGGACCCGCCGTCGTTGCCAGAAGGGCACGCGGAAGCGTCGGGCGTATTCGGCGACCAGGTCGGTGACCTCCTTGGACGAGAGGAAGGCCGCTTCCTGTTCCCTTTCCCACTTCGAACGGGCCAGATGCTTCTGGCATTCTTCGCACTGATCGATGTGCTTGCGGGCATGGGAACCCGGGCGCCGCTGGTCCTCGAAGGCGGCGTGCATTTGGAGGTAGCTGATGCACGCGTCGTCCAACCTCGGCCGGGGCGGCCCCCCCTTTCCGAACCGGGGGTCCTCACGCCAACTCGATGCCGGGCGTGGGGGAGAGGACGGCTCATTCCGCGCGTCCCCACCGTCCATGAAGCCTTTCTTCTTGGACGTCATCGCAACTCTCCGAATTGAATCAAGCAGGAATCGAAACAGCTTGACTCCAACCCTACAGGCCAGCCTTTCGCCTGTCAACACGGTGCACGGTGTCCAGGCCGGTGTATTCGGTCGATGGAAAGATTCTCTAACCCAGAGTCAGATCGCCGCCGTAGCAGTGTTCCTTACATTTCCTGCGTTGTCGCGCACAAGCACAAAGAGGAAATCGCCGAGGCATCGAGCACGAAGGAAAGCTGAGCCATCGCCGTTGGCGTCGAGGGAGATGGTCAGCCGTACTGAGCACCCTTCTCCGGTGACGATCACCTCGGCCGTAGTCCCCGGCGCGCCGGAAACTGAAATCGTGAATCCAGCGCTCCCTGTGAAGTAATTTGGGACAGAGACATTCATCGCGCCCTGGCGATCGCATTCGCGAAGGTCTGGAGCAGGTTGGCCATCTGTGGGTCTGGCTCCGACGCAACTGCGGAGTTCAGCGCATTCTGATAGGGTTTCACGGCGAGAGGAGGCATGCGCCGAAGCGCACCAAGTGCGCCGATGCGAACTTTGATGCGGGGATCGGATAGGGCGCCAATCAGTGTGCCAATGAGGCTCTGATGCTGCCGAAAGGTCAGCCAGTGTTCCGCACGAAGAACTTCCTCTTCATTGCCTTCAGAAAACACCTTGACGATCGCTTGGACACCGCCCTCTTGATACGCCCGGTCCAGGTCGGTCAGGATGTCCTGAAGGGCGCGGTCCGCATTGGGCGTGACCGACCCACCATTGCCGACGGGGCGGGGTCCGCTGCGGCCGAACCAAGCCTTGGCGCCGAGTCCGAGGGCACCCAAGGCGACCACGGAGGCCGCGGCGATGAACTTTCGCCTTTGCCAAACCGGCACACGGAAGCGTCGGGCGTATTCGGCGACCAAGTCGGTGACCTCCTTGGACGAGAGGAAGGCCTCTTCCTGTTCGCTTTCCCACTTCGAACGGGCCAGATGCTTCTGGCATTCTTCGCACTGATCGATGTGCTTGCGGGCATGGGAACCCGGGCGCCGCTGATCTTCGAAGGCGGCGTGCATTTGGAGGTAGCTGATGCACGCGTCGTCCAACCTCGGCCGGGGCGGCCCCCCCTTTCCGAACCGGGGATCGTCACGCCAACTCGATGCCGGGCGTGGGGGAGAGGACGGCTCATTCCGCGCGTCACCATTCTTCCGATCATCTCTCTTCTCGGGCGTCATCGCTTGCCTCCAGGCTGCATCGGAGCATGAATCACAGAACGAACTGTAATATACAGTGCTATCGTGCAGCGCGTCAATGCTCCGGCGACCGCGACTTGGTCGCCTTCAA
>DRQF01000298.1 GCA_011369445.1 Planctomycetota bacterium
CGGCGACGGGCGGATTCAAGCCAACGGAACGATGGGGATGCCCTGCCAAGTGGGCATCTGCTGCAGCGGGGAGGGGCCCGCGACGGCGATGGCGCTCGCCTCTCCTCTGTCAGCGGCATCGAGGACGGCGTACTCGCCTGGCCCGGCGGCGGGCCGCAAGGTGGACGCCGCGTCGCCGTCCGGGGGCACCGTGTCTTCGAGGACCTCCGCGCACTCCCGAATGAACTGGACGACCTGCTCGAGTGCCGCCTCGGAGAAGCCCAATCGCTCGCGCAGGATGCGGACCATGGAATCAATCATGGACTGAGTCGTGACCAGCCTGACACCGCCGGTGACTCCGAGCTGGATCAACTCTTCGGCGGGGCCCCCGTAGATGAGACCGGAAAGCCAGACTCCATTGTCGACGGCAAGAACTTGAGGGGTTGGCGCGCTCATGAGTCAGACGGTCAATTCAGCAATGATGGCTTCAAGGTCCACGCCGTCCGCTCCCGCGGCCGCCGCTTTCGCCGTGCTGTACTCGCGGAGTTTCTGCCATCGGCGAAGCTTCAAGAACTGGCGCAGTGCCTCGCGATACAGTTCGCTGCGATTCTTGAACTCGAGGTCACACACCCGATCGAGTTCCTGAACAAGCTTCGTGGGGATCGACACGCTGACGATCTTGATATCCTTGGCCATGTTCGGGAACTCCTTGCGGCGAATCAGGGGGATGCAAGCATCGACTCCAAAGGGGTCGAGGGACTCCTGTTTAATGGAACGCGGGCGGCACGTCAACGGTCCCACGAAGACGGGCTCGAGGGTTCAGACGAGGGCGAGTGGGCGTTCGAGCCTGCGGTGGGCCCAGACGGCTTCCGCGGCCGCGAATGCCCGACTGTCCTGGACGTGCCAATCCGCCTCTCGGGGGACGGGAAACGGGATGGGAGCGACATCGGAGGCTCCGAAATAGCTGCCCTCGCCGAAGATGACCTGTTTCGAGAAAATCCGAAAGGCATCCGTTTCCAAAAGAACGCTGCCCTCGGCGCTCCCACGGGCCTCGCCAGAATCATCGACGTGGAACCTCCCCCGAAGACGGCTGACACTGACCAGGCCCGGTCCGTCCTCCGCCAGGTGCGCCTCGACCGCCGACCACCACACTTCAGGATGAACGAGGGGCCACATCGGGTTCACCTCGAGGAACCACTGTTCCCCCAAGGACTCGAGGTAGGAGTAACGGCGAGCCAATCCTCTTTGGACCGTGCGAGCGTGGGGACGGATCCGGACGACTTCGAGGCCCGGATACTGGGCAGCCCGAGCCTGGGTGGAGCGATCCGCGGCCACGACGTATTTTCGACATGGCGCGTCGAGAGCGGCCAAGCCCTGCAGGCAGATGTCCAGCAGCGTCGAGTCCCCGAAGGGACGTGACACGATCTCGCCCGCGCGAGACATGTGCCAAAAGGTGTCGACCAAAAGCGCAATGTCCATGGGAGTCCTTCCCCCTGCTTCCCCAAGTTGCATCGACAAGCAATCTTCACCCGCTGAAGGGAATCCGCGGGGCGGGGGGGGCCAGGTCGGGAGAACTCAACGGGCCCGCGGAGGAGGCGCCTGCGGCGTACTGGGTCGCTCAGCCCTCTCCCGTGACGATGAAACGCACGCGATAGCCGTAGATCAAAGCCTGCGTGATGAGAAGAATCAACACGGTGGAATTGAGGGTCACACTGAGTTGATGCGAGCGGTTGTAGGCGCTCAAGTTCCTCGGATGTTCCGCCGTACCCGCCGAGCTGGCGGCCGTCTGCCGGTGGCGTCTCACCCGCGGCATGACGACTTTCCCGGCATACGCCGAAAGGGCCGTGGCCAGGAAGGCCAGCCCCCATGACAACCACGCCATCTTCCCGGTTGGCTCCAACCATACGGGGTAGAAGCCCGAGATGATCATCAGCGTGCCGCAGACGTAACCCAGGTTGTAATACCTCGGAAAGATCACGGAAATCAGATCCGCCGCCTGATTTCTGGGCAGTCGCTCGAAGATCACGGGAGCCGTGAAGAACGAAAAGAACACAACGCCGCCCAGCCAAACGCTCATGGCGGTCAAGAACACGGTACTCGACAGGGTATCCAGCATGCTTCGATTCTACCTGAGAGTCGCCAATGCGCCTTGCATCATTCGCATGGCCGGCTCCACACCGAAGCCCAGATTCAGAAAGTCCGCCCCGAAACCCCACCAGAGGGTCCCAATGAAGCTCGCGACGATCACGAGCCCGGTTCCCATCCCGACGAGAGGGGCCCCCCTCGTCGACGCGTCCTCGGCAAGCGGCTTGGCGTAGAGCTGTATCAACACGCGCAGATAGTAATACAAGCCGACCAAGCTGTTCAGGATGCCCAGAACGGCCAGGAGAACGAAGGAACTGTCGGCGGTGCCCACTCCGGCGTCTACGGCGGAACCGAAAACGAGGAATTTCCCCACGAAACCCGCGGTCCCCGGAATGCCGGCCAAGCTCAAGGCAAAGACCGACAAGACCAGCCCAAGAAAGCGGTGCTTGAAACCAAGCCCGGCCAGATCCTCGTAGGCGAGCCCCTTGCCCCCCTGCTTCTCCAGGTAGGAGAGCACGCCGAAGGCCCCCATGTTGGCCACCAGATAGGCGAGGAGGTAGTAGAGGATCGCCCTGGCGGCCAAACTCCCCGAGAAGTCGATGGCGCCGTTCTCCCCGACGGCGCCTCGCATGACGACGAGAGCGATCGTGAGATAGCCGGCGTGGGCGATGGAGCTGTAGGCGAGCATGCGCTTGACGCTCGTTTGCGCCAGAGCCGCCACGTTCCCAACGATCATCGTGATCAGGGCGATCCACCAAAGGACGTCCCTCAACCCCACGTGCTCGTGCTGATAAATCTCCGAGAGGACGCGGATCACGGCCGCAAACGCCGCCACCTTCACGCCGGTGGCCATGAATCCGGTGATGGGCGTGGGGGCCCCTTCATAGACGTCGGGAAGCCACATATGGAGGGGGGCCGCCCCGATCTTGAACAGGAATCCGGCAAGGAGGAAACCCACGCCAACGACGATCAAGGGCTGGCTTTGAGCGTCCAGCATCGCGCCGCCCAAATCCCGGAATTCGAAGGAACCCGTTCCCCCGTAGAGGAGCCCCATGCCGAAGAGAAAAAGTCCCGAGGCGAAGGAGCCCGTCAGAAAGTACTTGATGGACGACTCGACGGATCGCGTCTCATCGCGAAGAAATCCGCACAGAACGTAGAGGGCCAGGGACATGGTCTCCAAACCGAGGAGGAGGGAGAGCCAGTTCGTGCTCATTCCCATGACCATCATTCCCAGCGCCGAGAACAGGACGAGGACGTAGAACTCCGGGAGATTGCGCCCCCGCCGCTTCAGGTAGTCGACGGAGAGCAACGTGCACGCCGCACCGCCCAAGGAGACGAGCAAGGCCACGACGAGGCCCAGCCCATCGAGCCGCAAACCGCCCGCGAACGCATCGTGAGCTCCTTCGAGCGGCCAGAGGCATCCCACTCCGACGAGAGTCCAGCCGAATCCGGCCAAGGCAAGGAGAGGGAGCAGGGGATTCGGTCCCCGTTCCTTCCTCCCCCCGACGACGAGAATCGCCAGCGCCGCCAGAAACGGGCCCAGGAGCGGCATCAGACTCTTTGTGTCCTCCCAAGTCATCGCTATCTCCCCACGGCGGTCATGTAGCCCTGAACAACCGCCTGAACACTGGCTTCCATCTTGTTCAGAAACGGCGCCGGCATGACGCCCATGATGATAATCATCAGCAACAGCGGCGCGAGAACGGCGATCTCACGTCGGTCGATGTCGACGAGACTGCGATTCGCGTCGTTGCGAATCTCGCCAAAGAAGATCTTCTTCACCGTCGTCAGCATGTACCAAGCCCCCAGGATCACACCGGTCACGGCGATGAATGCCGTCACGGGGCTCTCGCGGAACGTGCCGAGAAAGATCAGAAACTCGCCCACGAACCCATTCAAACCGGGCATGCCGATCGATCCGAGCGTGATGGCGAGAAAGAAGAATGCATACACCGGCATGCGGTGGGCCACGCCTCCGAACTCCGAGAACTCCCTGGTGTGGCGACGCTCGTAGAGCATGCCGACCAGCAGGAACAGCCCGCCGGTCGTCAATCCGTGGGCGAGCATCTGGTATACGCCACCCCGAACACCGTCCGGATTGAGGGCGAAGATTCCCAGAACGATGAGCCCCATGTGACTCACGGACGAGTACGCGACGAGACGCTTCACGTCCGTCTGCACGAGGGCCACGAGCGCTGCGTAGACGATGCCCACGACGGCGAAGAAGTACAGGGCCGGAACCGCCTGCTGCACCGCCAGAGGAAAGAATGGAATCGCGAACCTCAGAAAACCATAGCCACCCATCTTCAGAAGAACGCCAGCCAGAACGACCGAACCCGGTGTCGGCGCTTCAGTGTGCGCGTCCGGCAACCAAGTATGGAACGGGAACATCGGCACCTTGACGGCGAAGGAAAGCCCGAAGGCGATGAAGCAGAGCCACTGTTCCTTGAGCGTCAGAGTGAGCGAAGAGAGAGCATCCAGGGAGTAAGCGGCCTCGATCGAAGGATCCGCCGCCGCCTGGGCCTTCAGCTTGGTGTAGAGATAAAGGACCGCAACCAGCATGGGGAGCGACCCGAACAGGGTGTAGATGAAGAACTTCAGCGCCGCATAGATCCGAGGCTTGCCGCCCCAGATGCCGATGATCAGGAACATCGGAACGACCATCAGCTCCCAGAACATGTAGAAGAGGAACAGGTCGCGCGCGGCGAACGCCCCCAGCATGAATGTCTGCAGAGCGAGCAGGAGGGTGTAGAACTCACGGTGGCGACGCGTGATGGTCTTCACCGACCCCACGACGACGAGGGGCATGATGAAGGTGACGAGCAGGACCAAGAGCAGGCTGATCCCGTCGAGGGCCACCTCGTAGCGGATACCCAACGAAGGGATCCATTCCGCGGACTGCCCGAGCTGGAAGAGAACTCCCGAGTCGCCGTCGTACCGAAACCAAAGCGGTAGACTGACGAGGAAATCCAAGATCGTCACCGCGAGCGCAACCCACTTGATCCGCTTCTCCTCGAGAGAGGGAGCCGCGAGGATGAAGAGAGCTCCGAAGAGCGGCAGGAATATGACGAGCGAAAGCACGATCTTCCCCCTCTCAGGTCAACAGGGACAACATGACGAGAAGAATGCCCGCGATCATCACGGCGACATAGGTTCGAACGTTTCCGGTCTCGGCGGAGGCGAGCCGAGCGCCTAACCAGCGGAAGGCTCTCGCCATTCCGTTGACAGCACCGTCAACGCCCTTGCGGTCGATGGCCTTATAGAGCGTTCCGTCGGCGACGTTCTCCAACGGCTCGACGATCGCCCCCTGGTAGAATTCGTCCACGCGGTACTTGTCGTGGACCAATTCGTAGACCTCGGGATAGCGATCGACATAGGTCGCCGGGAGGCTCGGGTCCTTCACCCACCATCTCCAAGCCAGCATGAGCCCCGCAAAGGCGACCATCACGGAAAGAAGCGCCAAAGAAAGTTCGACGGCCACGCTTCCCGTCTCCGCGGCGAGAGGCTCCTCGCCCGCGGCCATCAGGGCGCTATCCACGTAGTGAGAGAATGCGGCATGCCCCCCCAAGAAATGGGGAACGTTGAGAAAACCGATCACGGCGGCCCCCACCCCCAAGACGGCCAGCACGCCGGTCATGCTCTTCGGCGATTCGTGGATGTGGGCGCGCGTCTTCTCGTCGGCGCGACAGGAGCCGAAGAATGTCATGAAGATGAGACGCCCCATGTAGACGGCGGTGCAGAAGGCGGCCGCGATGCCGAGCAACCAGAGGAACCATCCGTGGCCGAGCTCGCTGGAAAAGGCCTTCCAAAGGATCTCGTCCTTGGAGAAGAAGCCGGCGAGAGGTGGAATTCCCGCCATGGCGAGAGCACTCACCGCCATCGTGATGAAAGTGATGGGCATCTTGCGCTGCAAGCCGCCCATCTTGCGCATGTCCTGCTCGCCATCCATCGCGTGAATGACGCTCCCCGACCCGAGGAAGAGGCACGCCTTGAAGAACGCATGCGCCACCAGGTGGAAGACAGCGACGCTCACGGCGCCCAGTCCGGCGGCAATGAACATGTAGCCCAGCTGGCTCACCGTGGAATACGCGAGCACTTTCTTGATGTCGAATTGCGTCATCGCGATGGTGCCGGCGAAGAACGCCGTCAATGCACCCACGAGGGAGACGACGATCATCGAGGTGGGCGACAAGGCATACAGGAAGTTCATCCGCCCGATCATGTAGACGCCTGCCGTGACCATCGTCGCCGCGTGGATGAGCGCGGACACAGGCGTCGGGCCGGCCATGGCGTCGGGCAACCAGACGTAGAGCGGAATCTGCGCGGACTTGCCCGTCGCTCCGAGAAAGAGCAGAAGACACGATGCGGTGGCGAGGCTCACTCCGAAAAAACCCGACCCCTGCAGAAACGCCTCGGGGTTCCCCGCCACGAAAGTGCGGAGATCCTGAAAATTCAACGTACCTGCGGTCTTGTAGATCGCCAGCATGCCCAGAAGGAACCCGGCGTCACCGATGCGGTTGACCAAGAAAGCCTTCATGCCCGCACGGGCCTTCGCTTCGTCCGCCCACCAAAAACCGATCAGAAGGTAGGAGCAGAGCCCCACGCCTTCCCAGCCCACAAAGAGCAGAAGGAGACTGTTCGCCATGACCAGGACGAGCATGAAGAACATGAAGAGGTTCAGGTAGCAGAAGTACCGGGCGTACCCCCCATCTCCCTTCATGTAACCCGTGGAGTAGACGTGGATGAGGCTGCCGACGCCCGTGACGACCATCAACATGACCATGGTCAGATGATCCACGGCAAACCCGGCCTTGATCCAAGCGCCGCCGGCGAGAATCCAGTCGTAACCGGCCACGAGCACCTGCCCCTCCCCCATGTTGTTGAAGATCAACACGGTGAAGAGAAAGGCCAGAACCGGGCCGGTGCAAGCGATCCATGAGATGGCGCGGTCGGGCACCTCATGCCCCCGGGTCTTCGCGAGCGCAAGGATGCCCGAGATGGCCGATCCGGCCAGGAGGAGCAGAGGAATCAGGACAACGAGGGTTTCCATGGTCGACCTACCCCTTCAACTCACTCAACTCATCGGCGTTGACCCGGTGTTTCAGCCGGAAGATGGCGATGAGGATGGACAGTCCGACGGCGGCCTCGGCCGCGGCCAGCGCGATGATGAAGAACACGAAGATCTGGCCGTCCATGCGGTTCCAGTGACGAGCGAAGGTGACGAAAAGGAGGGCCGCGCCGTTCAGCATCAGCTCAATGCTCATGAACATGACGAGGAGATTCCTTCGGAGGAGGAATCCGGACGCCCCTATGAGGAACAACAAGGACGCGACGATGAGATAGGCTTCCGTTCCCATCACAACCTCTTCTTCGCCAGGACCACCGCACCCACGATGGCGACCAGCAATACCACGGAAATGATCTCGAACTGAAAAAGGTACTTCTCGAAGAGAAGTTCCCCGACCGAGGCCGCCGAGCCGAAGGACGCATTCACTTCCGGCTTCTCACCCAATTCGATGGAGATGAGCCTCGAGATGACCAGAACGCCGAGCGGTCCCAAAAGGAAAAGCGCCAATGGGATTCCCTGGCGCGACACGCGTTCTTGCTCCAGCTGCACATCGGGAAGATTCAAGAGCATGATCACGAAGATCACCAGCACCATGATCGCGCCAGCATAGACGAGGAGTTGGAGCACCCCCACGAAGGGGGCATCGTTTTGAAAGTAGAGCCCCGAGAGAGCCACGAAGGTGACGACCAACGAGAGCGCGCATGACAGAGGGTTCTTGAAACTCACCGTCCCCAATGCTCCCGCGACGGCCACGGTCGCGAGGACGTAAAAGATCAGCCGTTCCATCAGCAACCCTCCTCGCCGGAGGCCGGCTTCGTCGAGAGCAACAGATCCTTCGTGTGGATGAAATCTTTTCGGCTATAGGCCGGATCGACGGGGACCCCGGTATCCATTCGGATGGCGTCCACGGGGCACGCTTCCACGCAGAGCCCGCAGACGACGCACTTCAACTCATCGATATCGAACCGCTCGGGCCGCTTCTCGACGTGAGGGTCGGGCACTTCGGTCGCGATGATGTGGATGCAGGCGGCCGGGCACGCCGTGGCACAGCACATGCATGCGGTGCAGCGAGGTGTCCCATCGGGCTTTTTGGTCAGACGATGTCGTCCGCGAAATCGCTTGGGAAAGGGGTTGCGGATCTCGGGATACGCCACCGTGGGCATGCGACCGAAGGCCGTCAGATTCCCCCAAAGATGGGTGAACGTGATCTTCAGTCCCTTGGCAATCTCGGGCAGATAGAGCTTCTCGGAGAGGCTCATCCGCTCTTCAGCCTTCGGATTGATGTCGAGATCGGACATGGACCGCTCTCCTACCAGATGCCCAGTTTCACGAAGATGCCCGTCAAGACGATGTTCAAAAGCCCCACCGGGACGAGGAGCTTCCAGCCGAGATCCATCAGTTGGTCATACCGAAATCTGGGCAAAGTCCATCGCACCCACACGAACAGCCAGCAGAAGAAAAGCGTCTTCAGCATCAGTACGAGAAATCCGATGAAGCCCCCCAACAGGCCCGCCCCGGTCGCGCCGAAGGTTCCATCCCACGCGACCAACAAAATCAGGGCGATGAGCGCTGGAATCCAACCGAAAAGGAAGGAGAGGACGAGTCCCTCTCGCTTCCGGTCGTCCTTCCAGATCTTGCGATTGGAGAGGTGCCATTTGAGAAGCTGTATTCCGATCACGCACCCCACGAGGATTCCGCCGACGAGCAAGACCTTGCCGAGCATTGCGGCGACGTCCGGTTTCTGGATGGTCTCCGGCGACACCCAAGGAATCTGATAGCCGCCGAAATAGCACGTTGCGATGAGCAGGCTCACCACGACGATATGGATGTACTCGGCCATGAAGAACAGGGCGAACTTGATCGCCCCGTATTCCACGTGAAAACCGATGATCTCCGATTCACCTTCGGGAAGGTCGAAGGGGTTGCGGTTCGTCTCGGCAAAACCGGCAACGAGAAACAGAACGAATCCGATGGGCTGAAGGAAGACACCCCAGCGCGGAAGCACCCAGGCCCAGGTGTCGTTCTGGGAGGCGACCATGTCTCCGAGACTGGTGCTGCCGTAAACCATGAACAGGCCCACGACCGCGAGCCCCATGCTCAACTCGTACGAGATCATCTGAGCCGACGCACGCAAACCGCCCATGAGGGCGTACTTGTTGTTCGACGCCCAGCCGGCAAGCGTCACGCTGTACACGGCGAGCGAAGAAATGGCCAGCACGTAGAGGATGCCGATATTGGCGTCGATCCCCTGCACCTGAAACACGCCGCCCTCGAGGTCCATCGCCGGCGTCATCGGGATGACCGCTCCGACAGTGAGAGACACGAAAAGCGAAAGCATGGGAGCGAAGACGTAGAGCCGTCGATGGACGTGGTTCGGAACGAACTCTTCTTTGAAGAGCAGTTTCACCACGTCGGCGAGATTTTGAACCATTCCCGCCATGCGAAGCCCGAGGCCTGGAATGAACGCTCTGTTCGGGCCGATGCGGTCGGCGATCAAAGCCGAACCCTTGCGCTCGAGAAAGATCATGATCGGGATCATGTTCAAGAGCACGAACCAGGGGATGAAGGCCTTGAGGAGGAGCCAGCCGAACGAGTCCATCAGACGGTTCCTCCTTCCTTCGCCATGGCCGAACGGTCCTCGAGGGGAGCACCCAGTCGTCCGATGACGTCATAGTCCAGGCCCCTGAAACGAGGGTGGTCCTTTGCGATCTCCTCGAAGACCGCGGCGGCTTCCCTTTCGTCCTCGCCCCATTGCAGCCCCGCCAGGGCGGCCAGCTCGGCCAACACATCGAGCGCCGGCTTGGCCGCGGTGCTTCGCCGAATCGCACGGCGAATACGCTGCACCCGACCCTGGCGATTGACCCACGTGCCGTCCTTCTCGGCGAAACTCACCGTGGGCAACACGAACGAGGCGTCAAAGACGGAAGCATTCTTCGCGGGCGTGAGGATGATCTTCTGCTTCACGGCGGAGTACGCATCCCTCAGAGAGGCCGCTTGGACGGCAGACCGCGGGTCGGCATCGAGGACGATGACGGCCTTTCGCCCCTCGAGATAGTCCGCCACGGCCTCGCCCTCGATCAGATCGTCGCCGGCGACGAGTTGGCATCCCGCACGGTTGGGGTGTTTGTCCGCGTCGATGAGGAAGTCGTCCTCGGGACCGTCGGCGCGCTGCGGAATCAACGCCACCCCCTCGGTGCCGAAGGCCTCCTTCAACAACTTCTTGAAGAGCCAGATCTCCTCGTTTGTGCAATCGTAGCTGGCGATACCGGCGACGGCCCCCTTCTCGTCGGCAAGCGGAGTGAGAACCTTGCGCAGATTCGTCAGCGCCCCTTCCCAGCTCACTTCCACGTTGTGGGCGATCGGTCGATCCAGTCGATCGTCATTGACCTTGTGGTATTCGAGACGTCCGTGGTCGCACATCCAGGCCTGATTGACGTCGTCATTGATGCGGGGTCGCAAGCGATAGGCGACGCCGTTCCAATCTTCGAGTTCAATCTGCTCGTAGTGGTCGAGCACGACGTTGCAACCGGTCGCGCAGCCGGGGCAAATCTCGTCGTCGTGCTGAAGGAACCAGACACGCGCCTTGAAGCGGAAATCCTTGTTCGTGAGAGCGCCCACAGGACAGATGTCGGCTGTGCACACCGAATAGTCGTTGTCGAGCTCGATCCCCGGAAAGGTGTCGATCGTGGTGTGGTTGCTGCGGTTCAAAAGCCGCAACTCACCAGTCTTTGTGATCTCATCGCAAAAGCGAACGCAACGGGCGCATGCGATACACCGTTCCTGATCCAGCATGACACGAGGACCGACCTCGATGGCCTTGCCCTTATGGACCTTCTCCTCGAGCGCCACTCGGGAATCCTGCCGGTCGTGCTCCATGTAGTAGATCTGGAGCATGCACTCCCCGGCCTGATCGCAGATGGGACAGTCGATGGGGTGATTGAGCAGCAGGAACTCCAGCACGGCCGCACGGGTATCCTTCACCTTCTCGGTGTCGGTGTGAACGACCATTCCGTCCGTGCAGCCCGTGTTGCAGGCGATGGGGAGGCCGCGCATGCCCTCGATCTCCACCGTGCACATGCGGCAGTTTCCCGCGACGCTCAGGTGGGAGTGATAGCAATAGTGCGGGATCTCGACCCCGACCTTCTTCGCGGCCTCGATCACGTTCATGCCCTTGGGCACTTCGATTTCTTGGCCGTCGATGTTGACCTTCACCGTGTCGGTCACTTCAACCTCCACTCTTCTCGCCGGCCTCGGTCGGCACCAAAGCTTCGAACTCCTCCCGAAAATGCTGGAAGAAGCTTCTGATCGGCATGGCAAGGGAATCCGCGAGCAAACAGATCGTCGTTCCACTGAGGAACCGTGCAATCCTCTCCAGGGTTTCCAAATCGTCCGGACGCGCCGCGCCATCGGCCACGCGGTCGAGGACACGAGACCCCCACGGTGTTCCTTCACGACAGGGAGTGCACTGTCCGCAGGACTCGTGGGAATAGAATCGACCGAGAATCTTCAGGAGCTCCGGCATGCTCTGCGAATCGTCGATGACGATCATTCCGCCGGACCCCAGCATCGAGCCCGCCGCCTGCACGGATTCGTAGTCGAGATTCGTCTGGAGGGCGACCTCGGCGGGCAGGACCGGCATCGACGAGCCCCCCGGGATCACGGCTTTGAGGGCGCGGCCCCGCTTCATTCCGCCACACTCGTTCTCGAGGAGATCACGCAGGGGGTAGCCCATCTCCACCTCGTAGACCCCCGGCCGATTCACCTGGCCGGACACGCTGAACAGCTTCGTTCCGTTGCTCTTCTCTGTTCCCAACTTGGCGTAGGCAGAGGCTCCGTTTCGCATGATCCACGGCACGGCCGCCAAGGATTCCACGTTGTTCACGATGGTGGGACAGCCGAACGCGCCTTTGATGGCGGGGAAGGGTGGCTTGATCTTGGGTTGCCCCTTGTCGCCCTCCAAGCTGGAGATCAAACCGGTCTCCTCTCCGCAGATGTAGGCGCCGGCCCCGCGGTGGATGACGAAGTCCAAATCCCATCCGGAGCCCAGGATGTTCTTCCCGATGAGCCCCTTTTCCCTGAGCGTCTCGATGGCCGCCCGCATCCGTCGCTCGGGAAGATCGAATTCCCCGCGGATGTACCAGAACGCCATCGATGCCTTGATGGCATAGGCCGCGATGATGGCCCCCTCGAGGCACATGAAGGGCAGATCCTCCATGAGCACGCGGTCCTTGCAAGTTCCAGGCTCGCTCTCGTCCGCATTGACGCAGAGATAGATGGGCTTGTCCGTATTCTTCGGAATGAAGCCCCATTTCACGCCTGTCGGAAAGCCCGCGCCGCCACGACCGCGGAGGCCCGCGGCCTTCACTTCCTCGACCACCTCTTCCGGCTTCATCTTCAACGCCTTCTCGAGGGCGCTGAATCCGCCGACGGCCTTCCAACCTTCAAAGGTGTGAACGTCTTTTTCGTCTCGATGCTCGAAGAGGACTCGAGTCACGGCTTCACTCCAATCCATCGAGGACCTTCACCGCCGCTTCGGGAGTGAGGTTCTCGTGCATCGTTCGATTGATCTGCATCACCGGCCCCCAGGAGCAGGCCGCCAGGCATTCCACATGTTCGAGGCTGAACTTCCCGTCCTCGGAGACCTCACCGTGCTTCAGCCCAAGTCGGGATTCCACGGCTTCGATGAGGTCGGGCGCTCCCACCATGTGGCAGCAGATGTTCCGGCAGACCTGGACGTGGTATTTCCCCACCGGCTGCTGGTGAAACATCGTGTAGAAGGTCACGACGGAGAGCACATGGGACGGCGTCACATCGCAGCGCCGGGCCGCGTACTCCATCCATTCCGTGCTGATCCAGCCCTCGGAATTCTGGATCTCCCAGAGGACGGGAAGCAGAGTCGCCTTTTTCGTCGGATAGCGGCTCTGCAGATCGTCGATCCTGGCCTCGGCGTCGGCGGACAACTTCAGCGCCGGCGTGGCCACACCGGTTTTCGTGGATTCCGACATCTTTCCGTCTTGCGAAGTCATCGGTCCAGTTCCCCCGCAATGATGTTGAGCGAACCCAGAAGGGGCACGGCATCCGCCACCATGTTGCCCTCCGCCAAACTGGGATATGCGCAGTAGAGGTAGAAAGAGGGAGCCCGGCAATGAATGCGATAGGGGCGTCCGGATCCGTCCGAAATGATGTAGAAGCCCAGTTCGCCGTTGGCCGCCTCCGTGGGCACATAGGCCTCGCCTGCCGGCACCTTGATGCCGTCATAGATGAGGACGAAGTGGTTCATCAGCCCCTCAATGGAGGAGTAGACCTTGTCCTTCTCCGGCAAGACGACCCGTTTGTCTTCCACCATCACGGGCCCCTCGGGCATGCGATCCAGAGCCTGTTCGATGATCCTCATGGATTGGATCATCTCGTCGAAGCGGACCATCGCTCGATCATGGACGTCACCTCCGTCCCGCGTCGCGACATCCCAATCCAAGTCAGCGTAGACGTCGTAGGGCTCGACCTTGCGAAGGTCATAGGGAATGCCGGTGGCGCGCAGACAGGGCCCGGTCCAACCCCAGGAAAGGGCGTCTTCGCGCGAGATCACGCCGATTCCCACGGTCCGATCCAGGAAGATCCTGTTCTTCGCGATCAGACCCAACACATCGGAGACGTTGCGGGGCATGTCACGGAGAATCTCTCTCAACTCCGTCTCGAAGCCGTCCTGCAGATCGTGCGCCATCCCGCCTATGCGCGCGTAGCTCGACGTGAGACGCGCTCCGCAGAGTCCTTCGAGCAGGTGGTAGATCCGTTCCCGAATGTTGAACAGGTACCAGAAATTCGTGAGAGCACCGAGGTCGACCAGCATCGCCCCCAGGCAGACGCAGTGGTCGATGATGCGAGAGAGTTCTCCCACGATCACACGGATGTACTGGCATCGTTCCGTGGGTTCGATCCCGAACATCTTCTCGACCGTGCGCACGTAGCCGATGTTGTTCAGCATGGCCGAGCAGTAGTTGAGGCGATCCGTGTACGGAATCACCATCGTCCAATTGCCGGTCTCGGAATGCTTCTCGAAACCTCGGTGGAGGTAGCCGATCTCCGGCACGGCCTTGACGATGGTCTCGCCTTCCATTTTCGCGAAGACGCGGAGGGTCCCGTGCATGGCCGGATGAGCCGGGCCCAAATTAACGGGAACGAGTTCGGAGAAGCCCTCATCGGCCGGGTTCTCGCCCCAGTCGCCGATTTCGTCCAGAAGTGTCTCGGGCTCGTCCAGCCACTGCCCGTCGTGGATGAAGTAGTCCTTGCGGAGCGCGTGGCCCTTGAACTTGTGGTGGCAAAGGATGCGCTTGAGGTTGGGGTGACCTTCGAAGCGCACGCCGAACATGTCGAAGATCTCGCGCTCGGCCCAGTTGGCGGACTTCCATAGATCGTGAACGGAAGCGAGGGTGCAATCCCTTTCCGGAACGCCCACTTTCACGCGGAGCCTTTTCCCGTCGCGACTGGACCTCAGGTGATAGACGACCTGGAAACGGGTGTCCCACGGTTCCGGATACTTCAAGCCGTCGGCGGCGGTGGCGTCGGTGAGGACGTCGAACTCGAGGCCAGGCTCGTCCCGCAGGTAGGTCAGAATGTCGCGGGCGCGGTCCTTGGCCACGCAGACCGTGGGAAAACCGAGAGGGGTGCTCGACTCGAGAACCGCCTCGCCGAACTGACCCTTGACCTGATCGATGATGGCGTCACTGGTCGCCACGTCAGTCTCTCCCCTCGTTAGTCGGCCCGGCCTGAATGAGACGGTCGGGTTTCCACGACGTATCGGTTTCGGGGCGCAATTGGGGTCGGCGCTCCCGGTCGTGGTCATCCAGCTTCTCGCTCTCAATCTTCTTCTGAAGGGCGATGATGGCGTCGAAGAACGCTTCGGGGCGCGGTGGGCAACCGGGCAGGTAGACGTCTACGGGGATGACTCGGTCAATCCCCTGCACCACGGAGTAGTTGTTGTAGAATCCGCCGGAAGCAGCACACACGCCGAAGGCAATCACCCATTTCGGGTCCAGCATCTGGTCATAGATGCGCTTCAGGATCGGCGCCATCTTGTAGGTGATGGTGCCCGCCACGACGAGGAGATCGGCCTGACGGGGACTGAAACGGACTAGCTCGGCGCCGAACCGAGCCACATCATGGGTGTTGGATACGACTCCCATGAACTCGATTCCGCAGCACGCCGTCCCGAAGGGATAGGGCCACAGCGAGTTCTCGCGCCCCCAGTTCACCACGTTGTTGACCAAATGGTCGAGTCGGGTGGCCACGAACCCCGTCTTGTTGGCGAAGAAGGACTCTATTCCCATTCGAGAGCTCCTCTCTTGATGACGTAGAACAGACCGACGCCGAGGATGCCCAGGAAGACGATCATCTCGCCGAAGAAGAGAAATCCGGAGCTCTTCTTGAACAGAAGCGCCCAGGGGAAGAGGAAAGCGACCTCCACGTCGAACACGACGAAGAGAACGGCGACTTCATAGAATTTGACGGTGAAGCGCCGTCGAGCGTCCACAGGAGGCTCGAGGCCGCATTCGTAGACGGAGTATTTCACCTCTGTCGGCCGTTTCGGGCCGAAGGCACGCCCCAGGATCACCATGACGACGGGAATCGCCGCGGCGAGGCCCAAGACGATCAGTAGGGAGACGAGGACGCTGGGTTCCATCGGTCCGTGATCCGCTATATGGAGGCGGGGTTTCCCGATTCCCCGGGTGCCGAGCGGTGGATTCTAAGGGTCCGGGGTGGCCCGAACAAGCGGCAGAATCGGGACTCAGAAGCCCGCTTTTCCGGATTCGGACCTCGTCAAGCCCGCCATGAGGAACGCCCGGAGCATGTTGCCTGCGACTGCGCGACGGTAATCGGCCGTCGAGCGAACGTCGTCGATGGGAGCGATCTCCGAACGGAGAGTGCGCACGGCGTCCTCGATGAGACGAGGCGTCAGCACCTGAGCACCCAGGAGGCGCTCGGTCTCGAAGAGTCGCAACGCGTGCGGGGCCACGGCGCCGATCCCCAGCCGCGCCGTCTTGAGCACGGCAGCCGCGCCGTCGCGTGCGACATGGATACGGCCGGCGAAGACGACCTTCGAGATCGCCTGGGCCCTGCGGGGCGCTACCTTCCGGAAGTACGCGTGGGCGCCTTCGGCGAGAGGCTGGAGGACGATTTCCGTCAGGAGTTCCTCGGGCTTCGCCACCGTCGTCCGATAGCCTTTGAAAAACGAGAAGAGGGGGATTCGGCGCGAGCCCTCGGAGCTCGTGAGGACCACATGGGTCTCGGCCGCGAGAAGAGGTGGGATGCCGTCAGCCGCCGGCGAGGCATTCATGATGTTGCCGCCCAAGGTCGCCGCATTGCGGATCTGCTCGCCGCCCACGAGGCCCGCTGCCTGCCAGAGCGCAGGAGCCTTCTCCCGCAGAAGAGCTGAGCGACGCACGTCGGCGAAGGTCACCAGGGGGCCGATGTGGATGGCGCCCTCATCCCCCTCATCGACAAATCGCAGGTCGCGAATCCGGCTGATGTCCAAGACGAGCCCCGGAAGCTCGCTCCGCCCCGTCTCCACCTCCACCATGAGATCCGTGCCTCCGGCGAGAATGCGCACAGGCTCCTTGACCTCCGCCAAGAGTTGAACCGCGGCCTCCAGGCTATGGGGAGAAAACACCTCCGTTCTTGCAGCGGCACGCGTCCCCCTCACACCTCGCCTCCCTGCACGGCATCCAGGACCGCGTCCACGATCTTGACGTAGCCGGTGCATCGGCAGATGTTCCCGGCGATCGCGCTTCGGACCTCCTCTTCCGTCGGGACACGGCCTTCACGGCGCGCGGCATCGACGAAGTGGGCTCCCATCACGACCATGCCCGGGATGCAGATTCCGCACTGGGAAGCACCCAACCTGGCCATGGACGCCTGGAGAGGGTGCATGGCGTCCGGGCCCCTGGAGCCCATGATGCCCTCCACCGTCACCACCTCTCCCCCGTCGCAACGGGCCACCGGCACCAGGCAGGCGCAGAGAGGCTCGCCGTCCAGAAGAACCGTGCACGCGCCGCACTCACCCTCGCCACACCCCTCCTTCGTTCCCGTGAGATCGAGATCTTCGCGCAGCACATCCAACAACCTCTTGAATGGAGGGACGTCCAGCTCGACGGCGCCGCCATTGACTGTCATTGCGATGCGCATGGTCAGATCGCCCCCCCGTTTTGGAGGAACATCCGGAGGATGCGTTCCGGCGTGAGCGGTGCGCGGCGGAAGGGTAGACCTCCGAGCGCCTGCGAGATGGCGGACACGACGGCGGGTGCCGCACCATCGAGAGGCATCTCACCCACCCCCTTGGCTCCGAAAGGACCTCCTCGCCACGGAGCGTCATGGAGTCGGACGCGGATCCGCGGCATGTCGCAGGCGGTCGGGACGATGTAGTCGGTCATGCGACCGTTCGCCATCCCGCCATCCACCATCGCTACGGTCTCCAAATAGCCGTACGCCAAACCTTGAACCGTCCCACCCTCGATTTGCCCCTCCACGATGACGGGGTGGATCGGCTGCCCAACGTCGGCGACCGTAACGACGTCGCGAATCTGCACCTCGAACGTGACAGGATCCACTTCGACCTCCACGACGGTCGCCTCGTAGCCGTACACGGGATACGCCGCTCCGCGGTAGGTCACCTCGTCAAACTCAACGCCCGGCGGCGGCTCGTACTCGACCTCGGCGGAAACCCCTTCGGTCGGAAATCGCCCGGACATGAGCCCATCCGCGAGAGTGTCATCGGGACTCGCATCGGCCAAGACCATCTCGCGACAGCGCGCCGCGGCACGGTGGACGAGTTCTCCCACGACCATGCACGTGCGGGACGCCACGGTGGGGCCACTGTCGGGCGCGAGCCCCGTGTCCTGGCGCTCGACGACGACAGACTCGAGCGCCAGCCCCAGGGTTTCGGAGGCGATCTGACGAAACGTGGTTCGCATCCCCTGACCGATCTCGGTCGAAGAGGTGAAGATCGAGGCTCTGACTCCGTCCGGCGAATCGGGATCGAGCCGCAGCCCCACGCGGACCCGGCTGGCCAGGTGTTTTTCCCCATTGCCGGTGAAGCCGCACCCGTGCATCCAAAGGGCCACGCCCATACCGCGCCAGCGGCCGTCCTCACTCTGTTGAAACGCCTTCCTTTTCCGCTCGTAGCCGGAAATATCCAAGGCATCTTCCAACACGTCGCGTGCGGTGACGCTTCCACTCAGAACCTGACCGGTGCAGGTGGTGTCCCCTACCTGGAGAGCATTGCGCCGGCGAATCTCCGCGGGCGAGACCCCCACGCGAAGGGCCAGCAGGTCCATCATCCTCTCGCAGGCGAAAATCGTCTGGGGAGCGCCGAAACCGCGGAAAGCCCC
>DRQF01000299.1 GCA_011369445.1 Planctomycetota bacterium
CGTGAAGGACACATTTCATTCGCACCCCTCCCGCTCGTGACCTTGGTGGTGAGATCCTGTCCCTCGCTGGGCGCACCGGTGGCGGCTGAAGCCGCCGGTCCAAACGACGACGCCGCATCGAAGAAGGGACTGGAGGCTTGAGCCTTCACTTGACCCCACGGGGCAAGGATCACACCACTCGGCGTTCGCGGGACGGGGACGTCCCGACTCCAACAGAAGAACCTCTCACGGCGAACTTGGGAAGGGAGGCTTTAGCCTTCACGTGACGCCACGGCGACGTGGGGAGACAGGCGAAGGGCTTCGACCATGGAGTGGCGCAATTCGAGGCTCGAGCCCAGGTGGTAGAAGTGCTCGGTCGTTCGCTCCTCGAGAAAACCCCAAACAGCCTCAAGATGCTCGTTGACGCGAAAGCGGTTGGACTTCCACATGGAAAGAGCCACGGCGCAGGGGACGGCGCGGGCGCGATCGGCGAGTCGGGCCGCATCCTCTTCATCCCATTGATTGAAGTAGTCGGCGTGGCGGCCGAAATAGGGAGGATCCATGTAGAGGAAATCCTCGGCCATCAGATCCGACACGGTCTCGCTCCAGTCGCAGGACCGGAATTCCCAATCCCTACCCTCCATGGCGCGTCGAAGGGCTCCCACCTGATTGACGATCTTCGAGACGTAGGCCTTGGAGAAGCGCTCCGGCTTCCGACAGAAGGGAACGTTGAATCCCCCCGAGCGATTGAAGCGCATCATGCCGTTGAAGCAGGAGCGATTGAGAAAAAGGAAGTCCAGCGGATCATGAGAAGCGTTGAAGCGCTCTCGGACGGCGTAGTAGTGATCGGCACCCCGGCGGGCAAGGAGCGCCCCCTCATGCTCGAGATGCCCGCGCACGTCGCCTTCCGCGAAGACGCCCTTCTGGAGGTCGGCATAGAACCGAACGATGTGAGGATTACGATCGCCGAGAAGCGCTCTTCGAGGCAGGAGGTTGAAGACCACGACGCCGGAGCCGAGAAAAGGTTCCACCCACCGGCCCCGTCCCTCCCAACGAATCGAGCCCAGAATGAAGCGTACGAGCCGGGTCTTGATCCCTTGGATCTTCAGCGGCGGGACGGTAAGGCGCTCCAGGGTCTTGGGCAAGAGAGGCAACATGCCAGAAGAATAGTCTTGGCTGGGGACCGGCGGCCCCCTTCGGAGAGGGAGCCCGGGCTCGTAGAATCCTCGGCGACTCGATCGCGTGGCCGACGCCGCCAACAACACTCACCGGAGGACGGGACCCCATGATTCGCATCGAAGACCGCGGCGCCCTGAGAATCGTCACGCTGGCTCACGGCCCTGTCAACGCTCTGGACCTCGAGCTGTGCACAGCCCTCACGACAGCGGTCGAAGAAGCGGAAGACCCCGCCGTCCACGGGCTTCTTCTTCGCGCTGATGGAAAAGCCTTTTCCGCGGGCGTCGATCTCCTGCGCGTCCTCGACGAGGGAGAACCCTACATCCGCGCCTTCCTGCCCGCTCTCACGAAGACGCTGGTTCGCCTCTTCGCCCTGGAGAAACCCGTGGTCGCCGCCGTCGGCGGTCACGCCATTGCCGGGGGCTGTCTCGTCGCCCTGAGCGCGGACCGCCGCATCATGGCTGCCGGCCGAAGCAAGGTCGGTGTGCCCGAACTCAAAGTCGGCGTGCCCTTTCCGCTCATCGCGCTGGAACTCCTGCGGTTCTCGTTGCGGCCAGAAGTCCTCGGCGAAGTGATCGGCGATGGCACCCTCGTTGGCCCCGAGCGCGCCCGCGAACTCGGAATCATCCACGAAGTCGTGCCGGCCGAAGACCTCGAGGCGAGAGCTGTCGAGGTCTTGAGCAGCCTCGCCGACCTCCCTCCCGCCGCGCATGCCCTCACCAAATGGGCGCTCCGCCGGCCGACTCTCGACCGCTGGCGCCGTGCGACCGCCGAAGTCGACGATGTCGTCATGACTCAGTGGTGCGACCCGGAAGCGCTCCGCCGCATCCGGCGCTACGTGGATGCAACGCTGGGAGGCGGAAAGTCATGAGCGGCGAGAGCCGCCCAGTCTGGTGACACGTCGACGTCCAGCTCGAAGACGGCGGAGGCGGCGGCGACTTCCTCGGTGAGGTGGTCGAGAAACGGCCCCAACTCTTCGGGAAGAAAGCCCAACTCACCACACCAGAATCGACCGACGCGCGCCGCCATATCACTCACACCTTCCTCCCCACGGCAAAGGCAATCCGCCAAACCATGCGCCATCTCCAATAGGACGGCGAAGGGGCGGGCCTCGGGGGGCGTCACGACGGTTTCCGGGAAATGGTGACCCCTGACGGCGGCGACCACGTGGTCCGGTATCCCCCACTTCTCCAGGCAATCGGCGGCCAGGTCCCCATGGTGAGCTCCCAAGCAGTCTCCCTCCTCGAGGGGGTCGGGGTGCCCCCGATCCGGCCCCAACATCCGCTCGTAACAGGGCAAGTCCATTTTCAGGATCACGGGTACGGCTATGTCCATGAGGAGGGCGGCCAGAAAGGCCTCGTCCGGATGCCACACGCGCTTGGCCCGGGAAAGATGGCGGGCTGCCACCGAAACGGTGAGAGCGTGACGCCAGTAGGCCTCTTGCCGCGGGTCCCCGTTGTCGTCGTCTCTCAACGCTTTGAGCAGAAGGCTCACCGCCGCGAGGCGCACGGCACGAAAGCCCAGGAATCTCACGGCCTCTCCCACGGAGCAGATCTGTTCTAGACGAGCGAACAGAGAACAGTTACTCATCTGGACCAAGCGCAGAGCGAGGCCGGGATCTTTCTCCACGGCGGCGGCCACATCGTCGGCATCGACTTCGCTGCTCTGGGTGAGACGGATGACCTCGGCCGCGGCCGGCGGGAGGGCGTAGACTTCGATACGCCGGTGGAAACACCGGGGGTCAAAGGGCGGGGGGACTGTTCCGTTCAAGGCTTTTTGAACTCCATCCAAGTGTCGCTTCGTTCCCCCCCACGGCCTCTATCGGACGGCCTTCGCCAAGGAATAAGTGGAAACCGACAGTTCCGACGCAAATGAAGGAAATCGCAAAAAACCGGCTTCGGAGGCTGCGGGAACGGGATTTCGAGGACTCGAGAGGCTTGGCGGGGTCCGATCCGGGACCGACTTGTGATAGAATCCGCGCCTGCCCGCAATCGAGGATCACCCGTTCCATGCCTAGCTTCGTCCGTTTCCTCATCTTCAGCCTGCTGTTCGTCCTGACCACGCGGATGCCCGCTCAAAACGGCGAATTCGGCCCCTACGCCGTGAGCAGCCTGGGCCTCGTGGATCTGAGCCCGGAAACCCCGGCGGCCCTTCCACCCGCCATGGCGGGTGCTGTGGGATCGCCGGCCGTCCTCGGCTTCGTCTTTTATCCCGCCGTGGCCGGACCCGGCTCCGCGAGCCAGTTGCCTTTCAATCAGGGAAGCAACGTCTCGGAATCTCCAGCCCCGGGAGTCTTCCCGATGATCGTCTTTCAGCACGGTTGGGCCGCCATTCCCCAGGACTATTGCAATCTTCTGGCCACGCTGGCGAGTTGGGGGTTCGTCGTGGTCGCTCCCGTCTATCTGCCGATCGCTCCCAACGGTCTCCCCGATTTCGACGCCATGAATCCGGCGACGCAGGCGCTCGATAGCTACGCGCTCCTCCATCACGTCGCCAACCTGGCGGATCAATTCCCGAGTTTTCTTCTCTCAGGCCACATCGACACGACGCAAGATGCCCGCTGGGGCGCCTTGGGACATTCCATGGGCGCCACGGCCAACTTCTATCTGAGCGCCCTCGATGATCGCGTCGAGACCCTGGTCTCCCTCATGCCCTACGTGGACACCGTGAACGGTCAGCCAGCCGTTCCCAACATCAGTGCGGGGTGCACCCAGCCGCCGACGGGGCTGACCGGAGGCGCGCAGGCGGCCCAAGGTCTGGCCGAGAGCTTCAAGGGCAACATCTTCTTTCTCGCCGGCGGCGCGGACCCTTTCTCCCCTCCCCAGGGGGTGCGGTGGTGGTTCGATCGCGGGCCGGAGGGAACGGGGCGTCCTCGTCACAGCCTCTACGTCGAAGTGGGCGGCATGGGGCATTTCGCCGCCACGGACGCCACCTCCAATGGGGTCCAAGTGAACTTCTGCGGATTCCCCACCTTCGGAACCCTGTCGAGCGCGGATCAATCCGCATGGGCTCGCCGCTTCGTGACGACCTGCTTCAGAGCCGAACTGGGAGGGGGCGCCTCGGACGACGAGAATCTCTTCAACGCGCTACTGGCCCCAGACATCGCTCTCGAGACCGTCACGATGACGTCAGGCGTGGTCCAACCCATCGACTACGCCGTGGCGTCGTATTCCGAGCAACCCATCGCCATGGCGCGCGTCTCCGCCGGGTTCCTGCAGATCGGCGTCGCGAAGAGGGACGAGGACCAGGCCCACCTCCACTTGTTCGTGGGCTCGGGGCAGGGCTATGTCCAGCCCGTGCCCTTCCCGAACTTCGACTATCTGGGATTCGAGAGATTGGACCCGGAGATCCCGACCGTTCTTCAGCTGGAAGCAAGCTTCGCCAGCGAGGGAGTCACCTACGTGATCCTCCCGGTCATGGTCAGCAATCTGGTGGTGGGAGCCGCCTGGTGGATGGACCGGGACGGCGTATTCCAGGCATCGCGGCTGGCGAAAGTCATTCTCTGAGCCGCGGCAGCCCGGGGGCGCCGGGCTCGATCGATTCAGTGCATTTGGCTGCGCAGACGCTGGGCGATTCGGATGACCTTCATCCGTTCCTTGGCCTTGCGACGACGGCGCTCGCTGGGCTTCTCGTAGAAGCGCCGAGCCTTGAAACCGCTGTAAACGCCCTCATTGGCGCAAAGTCGTTTGAGCTTGCGAAGAGCCTTGTCGATGGGCTCGTTTTCGCGCAACTGAATGCGAATAGCCAAGTTGCAGATCTCCTTGTCCAAATGGCCGACCCCAGTTCGGGGCACCCGGCTCCGGTGGCCGGGGGCCCACGGTGACAAACCCGGCCCCGGATCAAAAGGGGGGCTGGAATCCAGGGCCATATCCGGGGTTGGCGATCGATCAACGCGCCGCCAGTAGGACCAAGCTCCCGTTGTAGAGGAAATGCATCAGCATCCCGGGAATCAGGCTTCCCGAACGAGCCCGAAGATAGCCCAGGTAGAAGCCCGCCCCCATCTGCAGCGGGAGTCCCAGACCCAATCCATGGGCCAGGCCGAAGGCCACGGCCGTCACCATGATCCCGAGGTCGACCCCGAAATAGCTCATGCAACGGTTTTGGACGATACCGCGGAAGGCAATCTCTTCGAAAACCGCCGGGCAGAAAGCGACGACGAAAAGCGCTCCATACCAGCCGAGGTCCCGGATGAGCGGATCGAGAGGTTCCGGGCCATTCCCGGCGACCAAGCGGACATAGAAGTGGGCCGCGACGACGAAGAAAGCGCCGACGATTCCGGCCTCGATGAAGTAGCGCGCCGCGGTCCGGCGGAGAGCGCGAAACGCGGCGTCCCCGACGAGCAACCCAAGAGTGACGACAAACAGTCCCGAGAAGACGGACGCCACCGGCATCCAAGAGACCTGCTTCGAGGGCGGCGCCCAGAGCTGCACGAGAATGGCCGGGACATAGAACGCGCCGAGGACGAAGGCGAGCACGAGGAAACTTCGATTCGCGTAACGCTTGCGAACGTCGAGCGGCGCGTGGCGCAAATCGGAGAACTCCGGCTCCCCTCTTTTCGCCCGAGTCCTTACCAACTTCGTCCCGGGCCCGGGCGCTCCGCCGTCCCCGTCAGGTGGTTCCAACCACCCGGACACGACTCCGTGCTTGCCGTCCTGCTGGGAAGGAATGACGACCCAGGCCCCGCACCGACAGCGCAATCGGAACCCCGCCATGTCGCGGTGCACGCTCCAAGGGGTTCCACACTCTGAGCAGACCAGATCAATCCCATCCTCGGGTTCCGGAGGGTGAGCTTCGGGCCAAAACCTCCGCTCGGGTGCGCCGTCTTCTTCGTCCGGCGTCGTCATCTGTCCTTGAGGCCAGAAGTGAGGGACAGGCGGGCGGATCGAACCCCCATGCGTCCAGGCAGTCTCGTTTCGACCTTGCCCTCGGGATCGGTGAGAAGCGCTGCCAAACCCACCGGTTCTTCGGCGAGGACCTCGCCATCCCCGTCCACCAACTGCACGTAGATCCGTCCCCCATCCGCCACGGCACGCACGGCCGCGCGGGCGGCAAGGTCGTTCCGCGCCTCCTCCAGAGTTCGAACCGCTTCCGCGTCCGCGGGATAGGATGGCCCCCGCGTGAGAGTCACCTCATAGTTCCCCCAGACACGATCCACATCGATCGACAAAAGCCCCTCGAAATCGCCCGCGTCCCGACTCAGCTCGGTCTCAGCGGGGGCCAGCAGCCGGTCGACCCAACCGCTCCGCCACGCCGAGAACCCGGCTGCCACGAGAAGCAGGGCCACCACAGCAAAGGCCTTGGCGAGGGGGAGGCCCCTCAGGTCCGCGCTGTCCGGAAGCGGCCGCGGGATTCTGCGAAGGTCCTCCGCATTGGCGTCCCGGGTGCGGGCGAGCGGATTGAGCTTGCGCCCGTCGACCGCAAAGAGAACCTCTCGCACACGACCACCATCGATCGCGGTGCATCGGAGCGTGGATTCGACGACACCGCGGTCGGGCAGCGCATCGAGCAACTCCTGGAGCGCTGCGAGAAAGGCTTCTTCTCGGGCCTCCTCCTCGCGCCCGATTGGGCGGGGTTGATCGTCCAGAAGAAGCGTGAAGCGGCCGCCGGAGATGTCGAGCTGAGCCTCGACCATGCCCACCGCATTCAGGCGCTCGACCGCCTCGTGGAGTTTCTCCGCATCACCCCGAGGTCCCTCGAGAATCCCATCGAAGAAGAGAAATCCCTCCTTCGGCGCTTGGTTCGCCATGGCATCCGAAGCGCCTACGGGAAGGTGAGGAGGCTTGGAGGAGTCCTCAGCCATGAAGGGTCTCCTCCAGGCCATCGACGTCCCGGACGGTCGTCCAATCCTTCATGGTTTCGTTCCACACAAGTGTGGAGGGGCCAACGGTCCCCTGCGACCAAAGGTCGCGCAGATCCGCAAGGCCCACCGGCCCCTCGGGCTCCGCAGCCCCTTCCGGGGCATAGAACCAGCCTTGAGTGGGGATATCCTCGGTCGCAGGCAGAACGCCAGCGACGTCTTCGGCCGCGGCCTGGAGCTGGGGAGGCCGCGTATCCATTCCGAGCGCTCGGTCATGGATCGACAGGCGCTGGAGGTGCTCCTGGTAGCGTTGGTCCGCGATGGCGCGGTCCTTGCGAAGTTGCTCCCGGAGACGGCGGTTCTCCATTCGCAGGCGCCTTTCTTTTTCTTCCTGGACCTTCAAATCAGGGATGACGAAGAGACCGATGAGAGCGAAGCAACCGAAAAAGAATCCCAAGAGAAACCAGGCCAAGGCACTCCGGCCTCGCGTGTCCGCCAGGATCGCACAGGCGATTCCCATGACCAGATTGATGATGACGACTTCCATCGACCTTCCAGTTCTCCTTGCGTGGACACAGCCCGTCGAGGCGAGGTGAAAACGTACCAGGAATCAGGGATGGGCTCCACATCGCCCGTTTGTCCGCAACGGGCCTATCTGACAAGATGCATTCCCACATTTTCTGGAACATTGCCATGAAACTCATCAGATTCCTCGTCATGGTGGCGGTCATTCTGGGCGTCATCGGATATTTCCGCGGCTGGTATTCGGTTGAGAAAACAGGTGACGAAAAATTCACCGTATCCATCAACAAGAACAAAGTGAAAGAGGACGCCGCCAGGGCGGCGGAGAAAACCAAGGAGGTGGCCGAGAAGGTCGCCGATAAGGTCGCCAAGAAAAAGACGATGAAAGGCCGTCTCGTCACTTGGAACCCTCTGACACGCTCCATCGTGCTGGAGTCGCAAGATGGCACGAAGACGACGTTTCAGACGGACGAGAAAGCGCTCACGACCGAAATCCTCAGCGGTCTGGTCAGTAAACAGGTGACCGTCACCTACGTCAAGAAGGACGACAAGCTCGTCGCCACGGCCATCAAGTAGACCCCATCTCGGAGCCGCCATGCAGCGCATTCACTGGATTCTTCTCGCCCTCGTCGCCACGCTTGCGGCCTCTACCGTGCAAAGCACCGAGGCCGACTCGGCCATCGACCCGCTTCATGTGGGCGACGCCGCACCGGCCCTGACGCTGAACGACCAGCAGGGACGGGCAGTATCCCTGAAGGAACTCCGCGCGAAGGAGACATGGACGGTTCTGGCCTTCTACCCTCGAGCCGGAACTCCCGGCTGAACGTTGGAGTGCAGATCGCTGCGGGACGCAGCGAACAAGATCGAAGCCGCCGGAGGCCGCATCGTGGGCATCTCCATGTCGGACGTGCAAGGACAAGCAGCGTTCGCGAAGGCGGAAGGGCTCACCTTTCCCCTGCTCAGCGACCCGGACGCCAGCGGCGCCCGCAAGTTCGGCGTTCTCGCCAAGAGCGGCAAGTGGTCGCGACGTGTCACGTTCATCATTGACGGTGGCGGCCGAATCGCGGACGTCATCACGAAACTGGATGTGCGCACCCACGGCGAGGAGATCGCAAAACGGCTCATCGAGCTCAAGAAGGCCCGCGGGAAGTAGCCCGCGTCACTTCACGAGAAGCACGGGGCACGGGGCGAGGATGGCGGCTCGGTAACTCACGGTCAGGCCTCCTCTTTGCGGGTCGTCCAAGGCGATGGGATGGGAACTCAGGATCACGAGGTCATGGTCGCCGGCACGCTGGACGATCTCCTTCAGACGGTTACCCACCACGATGACGGACTCCGCCTTGAAATCCCCGTCGCCCAGTGACTCCATCAGCCGAGTCATTTCGTTGGCGGCGCGACTTTCAAGCTTCTCGTAGAAGCCCTCGAGTTCCTTGTCCCACTCCCCTTCCACGGGCTCGATGACGTGGAGGAGTGTGACGCGCCCTTTGGGTTTGCCGCGCGCCATCTCGCGTGCGGTCGCGATCGCCCGTTCGTTCTTGGGGCTGAAGTCCACTGGCACCAGAATCCTCGAAAACATCGTCGTACCTCCCTTCGATCAGAACACTGTCGCCGCGAAGACATAGATCTCAACGGACTCGGGCGGCGTGTCGGGCGCCAGCCCGGCCTTCCTCAGGGTCATCGCGAAGAAGGCGTCGCGATCCAGACCGTACTCCCGGGCCACCTGGGGCAAGAGTAGCCCCGCGCCGCTTGGTCCGCGAATGAGCAGGCCGTGATGAGGCACGCGCACCTCCTCCAGACTCGCCACCCTTCGCGGGGGAGAAAGCACGGAGATCTCCAGGGCAATGTCCGGCAGTTCCTCGGCCGTCAAGGGTCGGAATCGTGGGTCGGCCGTGGCCGCGTCCCGCGCCACTTTTGGGATGACTTCGCCCAGGGGAAGATCGGACGTGGGATGCCCGATGCATCCCCTGAGCTCTCCCCCCTTCGTCAGGGTGACGAAGGCCCCCCGGCGAAGGTCGAGACCGGGGTGATCGGGGCGAACCGCGGGCGAGCCAGAAAGTCCCACGGCCTCACGAATGGCGTCCGCGGCGAGTTGCCGCAGGGCGACCCTCAAGGCCTTGGGCACGAGGGGCTGTTCGCTGCGGAGCAAGACCGCACCATAACTCACCGACCGCAGATCGTCGCCGGAGATCGCTGACGACGAGGTGTAGTCGAGAATCTCCCCCTCCACATCCACGTCGAGAGCCCAAAGGGCTACGGAAGCGGGCAGAGCGCCGCAGGCCGTCCAACCCGTCTCGCCGATGTAGTCGAACAGGCCCTCGGCATCCCCCGCCAAGATGCGCTCGAGACCACCCCGGTCCATGGCTTCCACCTTTCGCCACACGGAGGGGCTTCCCGGCCCGAAAGGCTCGAAGCCATAGTCCGCTCCGTAGTGGGTGAGATCGCTGGAGACCACGAGGACGGTCCCGTCCTCCATGAGATCCCCGAGAGCCAGCCCTGCCTCTTTGGCAGAGGCTCTGTCCATCTGTCCGCAGACGAGGGGAACGACGGGAACCCGAGGGAACAGTCGGGCCAGGAAAGGCAATTCGACCTCAAGAGCATGTTCCATATCGACGGCATCGCGCCTTCTCAGGAAGAGCTCGCTCCCGGCCTCCAGTTGGTGGCACCACTGCTGGTCGACCTCCAAGTCCCCGATGGGAGTCTCGAGGAGTTCCATTTCACGGGGCGGCAAGGCCATCCCGGGGAAGGCGACGTAGTGAGACGGGGCGAGGAGGACGATGCGGCTGAGATCGGCGCCTTTCAGGGCGCCAAAACCCCGCCCGGCCACGGCCCCCGACCACATGTGCCCGGCATGCGGTACGAGCAGGAACACCGGCGGCGCCCCCGCGGAAGGCTCCACCCGACTCGTCCATTCATCGATCTGTGCCGCCAAACGCCGGGGATCTCGCTCGTACCATTGTCCCGCCAGTTTCGCTGTTCTGAGCAGTGCCATGGCTCGCACCTCCGGTCCAGGATTTGCAGCTCCTTCAGGGCTCGCAGCCCAAGCGGGCCCGAGAACCCCCACTTGGGGCAGGGATTCCCATGCAAATTCCCTGCCGAAAGGAGCCCGGCCATGACCACGAACGCCCCTGATTTCCCGGCCAAGTTCTGGCACAGCCTGGACGATGGCCGCATTCAATGTGATCTTTGTCCCCGGTTCTGCAAACTCCACGAGGGCCAAAGGGGGTTTTGCTACGTCCGCGCCCGCGAGGGCGACCACATGGTTCTCACCACCTACGGTCGCTCCAGCGGTTTCTGCGTCGACCCCATCGAGAAGAAACCCCTCAATCATTTCCTTCCCGGGACGCCCGTGCTCTCCTTCGGGACAGCCGGTTGCAACCTCGCCTGCAAGTTCTGCCAGAACTGGGATATCAGCAAGTCCAGGGAAATGGACACGTTGGCCGACCAGGCCGCGCCGGACGTCATCGCAACAGCCGCCGAACGCCTGAACTGCCGAAGCGTGGCATTCACCTACAACGATCCGGTCATCTTCCATGAGTACGCCGTCGACGTGGCCCGTGCTTGTCGCGCACGGGGAATCCGGACCGTCGCAGTGACGGCGGGATACGTCTGCGCCGAACCCCGCGCCGAGTTTTATGCGCACATGGATGCCGCCAACGTGGACCTCAAGGCCTTCAGCGAAGAGTTCTATCGGAAGCTCACGGGAGCAGAGCTCTCACCGGTCTTGGAGACCCTCGAGTACGTGGTCCGCCACACTGACACTTGGGTGGAACTCACGACCCTGCTCATCCCCGGGTGGAACGACTCGGACGACGAGATCCGTCGCATGTCGGATTGGGTCGTCGAACACCTCGGCCCACATGTCCCCATGCATTTCACCGCCTTCCATCCGGACTGGAGAATGCGTGACGTCCCGCCCACGCCTCCGGAAACCCTCGGCCGCGCCCGGCGTATCGCCATGGACCAGGGCGTGTTCTTCGCCTACACGGGCAACGTGATCGACCCGGAGGGCCAGAGCACGTTTTGCCCCCACTGCAAGCACTGCGTGATCGGTCGAGATGGGTATGCCATCCTCGAATGGGATCTGGATGCCCAGGGACGTTGCGGATACTGCGGCAACGCCATGCCCGGAGTCTTCGAATCGCGACCCGGCCATTGGGGGCCCCGACGCCAACCGGTCCGCCTGGCCGAATTCGAAGCCTGACGGGAACGCGGGGCCGGCCCAAAGGGCCGGCCCCGCATCCTCAAAGAGCGATGACTTTTCTCGCCTGCCATTGGGCCGCAAGGATGTCGCCCATTCCCCCGACGATCCCCACCGCCAAGTCGTCAGTGATCCCGAAGTGATCCGTGCACGTCTTGCATAAGATGAGCCGAACGCCCTTTTCCTCCAACGCGCGCAAGTCGTCCACGAAGGCGGAACCCTGACGCGCCAGCAACACACCTTCCGTGTAGAAGGCGATCGCGCCGGGGAGGCGGCCATCTTGTTGGACGAGCTTCAGCCAGGCGCCGAAGAGCCGCTTTTGGAGTTCGGGATCCCCGTGTCCCATTCCCTCTCGGCAGACCACGACCAACGTTCCCACTTGTTCTTCGGACATGATGAGGGGCGTCTCCTTCGAGGATCAGATGCGCCGCTTGGCCAACATGCGAACGTAGTCGCTGGCAATGGCGAGGATCTCCTGCATCCAGGGACTCGGCTTCTTGCCCACGGTGACGAGTTCGACCTTCTTCGGAAGGACCTCCGTCCTACGGTCCTTCGTCTTCTTTTCCGGGTGAGCCTCGCCGTCGTTCTTGGAGGCGTCCTCGGCCTTCTTCGCCGTCGGATCCTTGGCGTTGAAGCTGGCCTGAAGGGCGAAGTACTCCTCCTTCTTGAGAGGTACCAGCTTCTTCTCCTGAAACGCGCGAAAGGCCTTCATGCGTTCGACGAGCTTCTTGAAGTCGGGCGAATTGGCGACGCGCTGCGCCGAGGCCTCCCGCAATGCGGCCACAATGTCCGCGCGCACCTGCCCGGCATCCTCGTGCGGAGCGGGACGGATGCGAGCAAAGGGTAAAGCGTGGGGCAATTCCGCTTCGCCTTCGCCGAGAACATCGTTCCACGAGGGCACGACCACATCGGAGGGGACACCTCGCACCTGAGTGCTGTCGCCATTGGGAAGGAAGAACTGCTGGATCGTCACCTTGAGGACGCCTAGGTTACCGAGCGACTTCATCCGCACGGCATCGGCCACGTCGATCGTCGTCTGCACGGTTCCCTTTCCATGGGTGCTCGGGTCGCCCACGACCAGTCCGCGATCGTAGTCGCGAATCGCTCCCGCGACGATCTCGCTGGCGCTGGCGCTGAGCCTGCTCGTGAGAACGACAAGAGGACCCGTCCACACGGCCCCCTCGGAAGGGTCGTCCAACTCACGAATGCGCCCCCGGCCATTCTTCACCTGTACGACGGGCCCCTCGTCGAGGAACAAGCCCGCGACACCGAGCGCCTCTGGAAGATAGCCGCCGCCGTTCGACCGAAGATCCAAGACCACGACGTCGACTCCGCGAGTCTTGAACTCCTCCAGGATACGACGCAGGTCGACGGTCGAGCTGTGGTAGTCCTTCTCGTCGCGCGACGCCCTTTTCTGTTCGCGATAGAAAGAGGGCAGATCGATGCGTCCCACCTTCGTCGTCTTCCCATTGTCGGAGACGACGTCGAAGACGACCCCCTTGGCCGCCGACTGTTCCATCTCGATCCTCTTGCGCCGGAGCAGGTGAATCTTGCGGGGTCCGCCTCCGGCCGGTTTGACGTCAAGGCGCACCCACGTGCCAGCCTTCCCGCGAATGAGTTGCACCGCATCGCTGATGCGCATCCCCACGATATCCACCATGGGCCCTTCCTTGCCCTGCCCCACCGCGAGGATCTTGTCCTTGGGAGCCAGGTCCTTGTCTTCAGCGGCGGAGCCGCCCGGGAAGATCTGCCGGATGAGAATGAAACCGTCTTCCTCCCCCAGCAAGGCGCCGATCCCCTGGTACTCCAGCGTGAGGCTCATCGAGAAGTCCTCGAAAGCCTTGGGCGACATGTAGGTGCTGTGGGGGTCGTAGGACGTGGTCACCGCGTTGGTGAATCGAGAGAGGATGTCGTCGTCGGTCTCCTGGCCGAGGCGCTCGACAAAACGGTCGTACCGTTTCCGAAGCCTGTCGGCGATCTTCGCCCCATCGACGCCGGATTCCTCCAGCGAGAGCCACTCGTACTCCAATCGCTGACGGAGTCGTTCCCTCTTGGCCGCGGTGTCCTTCGGCCACGGGACGGACTCGCCGTCCATGGCGTAGTACTCCTTGTTCTCCAGATCCAGCGGTTTCTCGAGGAATTCGTTGATGATGTCCCGCGTCTCACGAACCCGCGCACGAAAACGCTCGAAAACCCGGTGAGCGAAAGCCAACTCCCCAGACCGCATCATGTCGTCGATGTCGTCCCGGTACTTCGCGAAACCGCGAATGTCCGAATCCAAGAAATGCAGGCGAGCCGGGTCAAGGCTCTTGAGATAGGCCTCGAAGGCCCATTCCGAGATCTCGTCATCGAGAGGATGGCGCGTGACGTGGGCCTCCTCGAGGAGCGCCGTGACGGCTCCCGTGATCACTCGGTCCTTTTGAGCCGGCTCCTCGGTCTGCGCCGCGGCCCAGCCGCCCAAAAGCAGCAATCCAAGGACGAGCTTCAACGAATCCTTCATGAGTTGTCTCCTCGAACTCCTCGCGTCCCCCCATCGATGCGGGGCATCCATCCTATCAACGAAGACCTATACGCCAGAGCTCCCCGAATCAGAGGCGAGGAAGCGTATGTTTTCTTCCGGCGTTCTCTTTCTTCAGCCAGTCCAGGAGGGGCTGGAAGTATCTGACCATGGGCTTCGCGGTCAATCCCTCTCCCGTCGCTTCCTTCAAGAGCTCTCTCCAATCACGAGTAGCGCCCGGGCGAAGCAGTCCGCGCAGAAACTCCCCGACATCGCGACGACCGTAGTAATTCGTGTTGTGAGGGTCCTCGTGGAGGATCTCGCGAGCGATGTGATCGTGCAACTGGAACAGGATGACGTAGGAGAGCGCATAGTCGTAGTACTGGGCCGCGTCGTCGTTGATGTGGGTCTTCGTCGCCGGATCGCAGGCGTCGGCCGGCCGCGGCCCGGGAGGGACGATTCCTTGGTACTTTGCCTTGAGGGCCCACCACCTGTCATTCCACTGGTCCGCCGGGAGTTCGGCCGCGTAGAGATCGTTCTCGAATCGGGTCATGACACCGGCCGACCAAGGGATGAAGACAACGTAGTTGAGGGCCTCCTTCAGGAGGTTCTGGATCGGGTCGGGGGCCATCTCGGGGGCCACGCCGACAGTCTGGGCAAATCGGGGCTGCATGGCGGCCAACCCCATGAGGGATCCCACCGCTTCGTGGAACGCTCGGTTGGCTCCTCCCCTCAGGACGATCGGCACGTCGGGATTCGCGTAGGAGAGATAGTAGTAGATGTGTCCGAGCTCGTGATGGGTCGTTTCGAACCATTCGCTGTTGGGCTCGATGCTCATGAGCGATCTCACGTCGCGCTCGAGATCCATGTGCCAGGCCGAAGCGTGATTGTTCTTCTTGTAGGTGGTTCCGGGGGGCAGAGGATAGAGGGACGAGAGATCCCAGAAACTCTGGGGCAAGGCCTCGAATCCGAGTGAGCGATAGAAGCGCTCCGCCTGATGGATGATCCAACCCGCCGATTTCTTCCGCAGCGCGCCGTCGAGATCAAAACCTTCGACCGTCACCAACGCACCCCAGTCCTGACCCCAGCGGTTCGGCAACCATTCCGCGGGGATGAGATCGGGGATGGGTTGCCCGTAGCGATTGGCCAGCTCATAGCGCATGTAGGTGTGCAGCTCGCGATAGAGAGGGCGCAATTCCTTGTTGAGTTTCTCCATGAGGTCGAGGAGTTCGCGACGATTCATGCCGTAGTCGGAGACCTGGTAGCTGAAGTAATCGTCATATCCGAGCGCACGCACGGTGGCGTTGCGCAGCCGCTGCAGATCCTCGAGCCCCTTTTTTAGTCCGACGCCGACCCGCTTCGACGCTTCCCAAGCCGCCAGTCTCTTCCCCAGATCGCTCTCGGTTTTGAGGATGTCGTCGATGGCATTGGTCGTCACCGACTTTCCGTCGATCTTGTAGTCGTAGCCGTAGAGCAGCTCGGTTTGCCGCGTCTCCGCCGCAATGCGAGCCTTGACGAGATCCGGAACCGTCTGAGGCTGGTTGGCCGCCGCATAAAGGATGGCGTCCAACTGCTTCACTTGCAGTGGCCGCAGCGAATCCTTGTGCTCGAGGAAACCCCGGGCGCGGTCGATGACGTCCGCGCTTCCCGTAAACCGAGCCATCGCCTCCTCCGCCGCCTGCGTGCGCTTCGCATTCGTGTCGTCCCCTTCGACGATCTTCGTATTCGACGCCCACTGGGCTTCCGACGCCTCGGTGTAGAGCTTCTGATACGTCGCGCTATAGGCGCTGAGAAACGCATCCACTTCCTCGATGATCGCGGGTGGCGCGTCCACTTCCGCGGTTTCCTGCGTCCCGCAGCTCCCGACGAGCCCCGCCACACACCCCACCAACAGCAAGAAAAGACGATTCCGCACGGCAAACACTCCTCATGGTTCCGCCTCACGCTACGAGACGCGAAGCGACGTGGAAAGTGGACCTTCACGGCCCCGAGGCGCGAAGGTTCAAGGTTTTCCTTGAACTCCCCCCAGCCGTCATCGTCCAATCGAGTCATGGAAACTCGCAGAGGGAAGCTCGCCCTGGGGCTCGGCGCCCTGGGAATCATGCTCGTTTTGGCCTGGAACGCCTTCACGGGGGGAGAGGACACAGGAGACCTCATGGGCCCCCGAGAGGCTGCTGTCTCGGCCGAGCCGGATCGTCCCGACCGGGTTCAGGCGACGCGGCACCGTGAGGCGGGGGCGGAGGAGATGCCCGCTCAGGTGGAACATGAAGAGGAGAGCAGCGAAGACATCGTCCCCACGGAGCAGGTTTGGGAGCCCCTCTACGACCGCCGGCTGAAGGCAGGCGAAGCGAGCATTCAAGCCCGACTCGTGGACGCCGAAGGGCGGCGTCTGGATAGGCGCTCCATCGGACGCAGGCCAGGCCTCCGCCTGTGGCGGCGACTGGGCCCGTTCGGCCTCGAGATTCGCGAAATCCGGTGGGACCTCGAGGGGTCTCTCGGCCTCCTTGGAAGACATGGCCTCGAACCGGGTCTTTTCCGAGTCGAACTCGACGGAGGCGGCTACGGATACACGCGCGCGTCGTTCAACGTCAGCTCTGACGAAAAGCTGCAGGACGAGGTCAAGTTTCCCGGCCGCTGGCGCGTCGTCGGATTGAGATTCATTGACCAGGACGGGCAGCCCCTCCCCTACCTCGCTGGCGTGCCCCGCTTCGAAGCACGCACAGGGACGACACTCCCGGATCGTTCGGCGACTCCAAAGGACGTGCTTCAGGAACCGCCGGCGATGGCCACCTTCGAGACCCGCTTCGGCACTGGCGGCTTCTCGTCTTTCTTGCCGCACCGCAGGCGCCGGTCGCAACAGAAGTATGCAACACTCAATGGGGTCTACTACGTCGCCGTGATCTCCGGCGTCACCGGGTTCATCAAGATCCCGCGACAAGCCCACCTCTACAGGACGAAAGACTTCTTCAGGAGCCGCTTCGAAGGCAAGGAGTGGGACGACCGGGTCGTTCGCGTGGAGCGACGGGACGGATATGAAACCGGCATGGACCGACGCACACTCGCCAACGAGGACGACCCGGGCGGGGTCAAGGCCGCCGATGAGCGCCTCCGCGAGGCTCCCCCAACGAAGCCCGCCGCCCCACAGCGCGCCAAGAACCCCTTCGAGATCCCATCCGGGGGCACAGGCTCCTGGACGCGATTCATCGTCGATTTCGGGAATCGACCGACCCTCGAACTCGTCGGGACCCGGTGCCGAAAAGGCGCGTCCCCCCAGCAGGCCCCCCTCACCCTCATTCGTCGCCAGGGCGCGTTGCAGTGGACGAGCATCCGGCGAGAGGAAACACCATACCTGAGAATCACCGACGGTCTGCTCTATCGCACACCGTGGAAGAAGCTCGACCACGCGCCGGATGGCCTTCGCATCATCACGCCGCCGCCCCCGGGACGCCGCGTCACGGTGGAGGTCAAGGCGCCCCCGACCCTCACGGGCCTGGGACGCATCATGACGATCCATCTCGATCAGGGCGAAGCCTTCGCGCCTCGCCGCCATGTCGCCGTCGCGCCCTCCCCGGATGGCCTTTATCGGTTGGACTCAGGCCTCTCGCCAGAGCAAAGGCAGGCCCTCGATGAGGCCCACACCGGCCGACTCGTCCTCGGCTTCGGAAGCGACCTGGCCTCGGCCAGGGAACACCGAGTCACGGTTCCGCTCTCGAAAGCGGCGGTCGAGCGTCTCCTGGCCGGTCAGCTCGAAATCGACTTGGAAAAGATGCCGACCTCCGTCCAGCGCATCACGTTTCGCTGCGTGGGCGTTCTGTCCGAAGGGCTGCCCTGGGTGGAAGCCTCCGTCGTCCCCTACGACGACGAAGCGAGCGCCCGGGCCATGCGAGAGATCTTGTGGAGGCGACGCGTTCTTGGTCAGCCGGCCCCCACCATCGCAGGGCTCGACGAGCCACCGGAGGAGGAGGCAGAGAACTCGCCAGATCCCGAGCGCCTCGCCCGCATCCGAACGGGCGTACGTCGCCTCCTAGACGGCCTGAATGCGGATGACCTGCGAAGGAAAAGTGGTCGCGACTTGGCGGACGCCTTCCCCGACCCACGGCAACTGCGGCGCTTCCTCGAGAACGGCTCCTGGTATGACGCATGGAATCGACTTCGTACCGACGACAGAGGCTTCGTCCTGGCGAAAGCCCCCTATCTGGCCCCGGGCCGCCACTATGTACTCTATCTCTGGTCCAAGAGCCGGGATGCCCTGAAACCCGACCGCCGCCTCGTCTTCCAAGCCCATCCCGGCTTCACCGACCTCGGCGTGATCTCACTCCCCAGCTACTGACCGGGCGGACGCCCGAGGGATGCACGGGGTGTTCAAACGCGGCGAGGACCCGACGGCGAAGTTGGGAGAGGAGGCTTCAGCCTCCACTGGACGCCCCATGGGAAGGATCGTCCCTCCACACTCGCGGGACGAGGACGTCCCGACTCCAGGAGACCTCCCACGGAGACGCAGAGGCACGAAGTTCCCAACGAGACGGGGGACGGTGATTCATGCGGGAATCGCGTCCTTGTCGGAGGCGAACCAGCGGTAGACCGCGGGTAGGACCAGCAAGGTCAGCAACAAGGAAGTCACGAGACCGCCGATGACGACGGTCGCAAGAGGTCTCTGGACCTCGGCTCCCGCACTCGCTGCAATCGCCATCGGCACGAAGCCGATGATGTCGGAAAGCGCCGTCATGAGCACCGGTCTGAGCCTCCCCTCAGCTGCATCCCGCGCGGCGTCCACCTCGCTCAACCCATCCGCTCTCAATCGTTTGATATATGAGACGAGAACCACGCCGTTCATCACGGCGATGCCGAAGAGCGCGATGAAGCCCACGCCCGCCGAGATCGAGAAGGGATAGCCGCGAATGAAGAGCGCAGCGATCCCGCCCGTCAAAGCCAGAGGCACGTTCATGAAGACGAGCAAGGACAGCCTGAGGGACGAGAACGTCGAATAGAGCAAGACGAGAATGAGCAAAAGGGCCAGCGGAACCAGGATCACGAGCCGCTTCGACGCCGCTTCGAGGTTCTCGAACTGGCCGCCCCAGGCCATGGACCAGCCCGGCGGCAGCCGCAAGTCTCGATCCACGGCCTCCCTCGCCTCCGCGACGGTCGATGCCAGGTCGCGCCCTCGCACATTCGCCTCGATGGTGATGCGACGGCCGATGTTCTCTCGACTGATCTGAGCCGGGCCGGATACCACCTCGACCTTCGCCACCTGCCCCAGCGGAACGAGCCGACGTCCCCCCTCGTCCCCGCCCACGCTGGCGACCTTGAGATCGCGGACGCGATTCAGCTCTTCGCGTACCGATGCGTCGAATCGCGCCTGGAGTATGAAGCGGCGCTGGCCCTCGATCACGACGCCAAGTGGCTTCCCCCCGATCGTCTCGACGACGTCGAGCACGTCGCGAGCGTTGATGCCAAGGCGTGCAATGGCTTCTCGGTCCAGGGTGATTCTGAGAGTGGGCAACCCCACGGTCTGCTCGACTTTCACCTCCTCCATCCCCGGCACCTTGGCAACGACCTGAGCCACCTTGTCCGCAAAATCCTTCATGTCCTGCAAGGTTCCGCTGTTTGCGAAGATCTTCACGGCCACGTCGGATCGAACGCCACTGATGAGTTCCGAGACCCGCAACTCGATGGGCTGCGAGTAGGAGAACATCACTCCAGGAACCCGCGAGGTGAGTTGTTCGTTGATCGCCGCGATGAGATCGGCCTTCGTCTCGAAACGCCAGGAATCCTTCGGGTTCAGGATGATGTACGTATCGCTGATCTCGACTCCCATGGGGTCGGTGGCGATCTCGGGCCGCCCCGTCCTGGAGACGATGGTCTTCACCTCCGGGAACTCCTTGACGATCTTCTCCACCTGCGTACTGATCTCGTTGGACTTCTCGAGCGAGATCGAAGGAATGCGCCAGACCTGCATGGCAATCGCGCCCTCGTCGAGCTTGGGAATGAACTCCGCGCCCAGGTACGGGGCGACGCCCAGACTCAGCAGAAACGCCGAGAGGGCGATGATGGCCGTCCGCTTCGGCGCCCGGAGCACGAGGTTCAAAAGCGGCTTATACGGGCGCTTCATGATCCGGTAGAGCCACGGGTCCTTTTCGGTGGCATTCTTGAGGAAGAACGTGGCGAGGACAGGCATGAGGGTAAGAGCGCAGATCAACGAGCCTCCCATCGCGAAGACCACGGTGAGGGCCATGGGGCGAAACATCTTCCCCTCCACGCCCCTGAGAGCGAGGATGGGCAGATACACGATCATGATGATGCCCACGGCGAACACACAGGGCCTGGCCACCTCGTGGCAAGCTGCTCTCACCTTCTCGAGGTGAGGTCGCGGGTCGTTTCGGTGGTGACGCACATAGCGCACGATGTTCTCGATGATCACCACGCCGCCATCCACGATGATCCCGAAGTCGACCGCGCCGAGAGACATCAAATTGCCCGAGAGTCCGGCGTAACGCATGCAGATCAAGGCAACGAGCATGGAAAACGGAATCGTCAGGGCGACGAGAAGCCCTCCACGGAGGCTGCCGAGCAGCAAGAGCAGGATCACGATGACGAGAATGCCGCCTTCGACGAGATTCTTCGCGACGGTGCCGATGGTCCGATCCACGAGTTCGGTTCGATCGTAGAAGGTATCGATCGTGACGCCCGGCGGGAGACTCTTCTGGATCTCCTGGACCTTCGCATGGACGTCCTTCGCGACGGTTCTGGAATTGGCGCCCATCAACATCATGACGATGCCCACGACGGCCTCGCCGCGACCGTCTCTCGTGGCCGCGCCCTGGCGGATCATGGGCGCGAACTCCGTTCTGCCCAGACTCTTCACGTAGATCGGAGTCCCCTCTTCGTCATGGGAGACCACGATCATGCCCAAATCATCGAGATCCCCGATGAGCCCCTCGCCCCGAATGAGGTACTGCTCCCCGTTGTGGACGATGTAGCCGCCACCGACGTTCTGATTGTTCTTCTCGACGGCCTCAAAGACCTCCGAGAGAGTCAAACCGTAGGCGACGAGTCGGGAGGGATTGATCGTGATCTGATACGTCTTCAGCTCGCCGCCAAAGGCGTTGACCTCGACCACGCCCCGGACCGACCGCAACTGATAGTTGATGGTCCAGTCGAGGATCTCCCTCAACTCCATGGGCGTGTACCCTTCACCCCTCACTTCGAAGTTGTAGATCTCGCCCAGCCCCGTGGAAATGGGGCCCATTTCGGGCTCTCCGTAACCCTGCGGGATCTCCTCCTTCGCCTGGACGAGGCGCTCCGAGATCATTTGGCGAGCCCAGTAGATGTCCGTCCCCTCGTCGAAAACGACGGTCACCGCGGAGAGACCGAACTTGGACACGGAGCGGATCTCTTCGATCTTCGGGAGCCCGCTCATCGCGGTCTCCACGGGGAACGTGATGAGGCGCTCGACTTCCTGGGGCGCCAGCCCCGGAGTGTTGGTGAGGATCTGGACCTGGACGTTCGTCACGTCCGGGACGGCGTCGATAGGCAGTTCCTGAAAGGATTGCCAGCCGATGACACCGATCAGCAACCAGGCTGCGATGACGACGAATCGATTGTTGATCGAGGCGTCGATGATGCGATTGATCATGCTTCGGGACCTTCCGTTTCTAGTGGTCGTGCTCGCCCATGAGGTCTTCTTTGGTGATGGACTTCAGAACGAAGCCCCCGGAGACCACGACCCGCTCACCCGCCTTCACTCCCTCGAGGACCGCCACCATGCCGTGAGCCCCTTCGCGGTAGCGAACGGGCTTTCTCATGAAATGGAGCGGTTCTTGCTGGATGAAGACGTAGTTCTCGGTCCCATCGTGGACGATGGCTGATTCGGGGAGGAGCACCGGCACGCTGTTCGTGGAAGTGATCACATCCACCTTGCCGAACATCCCGGGACGAAGGGGGTAATCCTCCGCCCAGGACGGAAGACGCTTGTTCTCGACGACGACCCTCAAGTCCAGAGCCCGTGTCTTTTCGGAAACGAGGTAGCCAACCAAGGAGACCTTCCCGTCGATGGACGTGTCGCCCAGCGCGTCGAGGTAGACCTCGACCTTCTGGCCCACGCGGACGCGCCGAAGGTCCTTCTCGTAGATCGACGCCATCACCCAAACGGTCTCGAGGTCGTAGATATCGAAGAGGACGGTTTCCGTGTCCACGGTCTCGTTCAATGAGATGTGCCGCGTCACGATGACGCCGCCCTGGGGAGCGCGAATCGTCATCCGCCCATACTCTCCAGGGGGTCTCTTGGCGATCTCCGCGATGTCGTTGTCCGTCAGACCCAGGACGTAGAGTCGATCTCGAGCACCGATCTCCTCGACCCGCGCCTTCCTCAACTCCGCCTCGAGTTGGAGAAGACGCACGTCGCGCTCCGCCTCCAGGGTGGTCATGGAGCGCCGCTTTTCGAACTCGATGGTTCGAAGGGCCTTCTCCGCTTCGAGGAAGGGGCGCAGCGTGGAGATGCGTTTCTCCTGAAGGCTCTTCTCGCGATCGTAGATCTTCCGAGCCACTTCGATCGCGCCGTCCATGACCTTACGCAGGGTGTCGAGCCGTCGGGCAAAGAGTTCCTTCTCCTTCGCCACGAGGTCCTTCGCGGCGGCGGTGACCTCCTGAGCCCTCAAATAGTCACTGACGGACTGGCCGAGCACGACGCTTTCCAGTTCGGCCAGGAGATCGCCTGGCTGGACTCGTTGGCCGAGGTGGGCGTGGACGGCGCGGACAACGCCAGGGACGCGGGCATTGATATGCGCCACCGCATCCATGTTCTGTTCCACCCGGGCGGTGAGACTGAGGACCTCCTCTAATTCCCCGGGTCCCGCCACGACGACCTCGAGATCGATGGACTTCATCTGCTCAGGCGTGAGGCTGATCTCGTCCTCCTCATGGTGCTCCTCCGCTTCTTCGCCGTGTCCTTCTTCGGCTTCGGACTTCGGACCGCAGCCCAAGAGTCCACTCACGGCGACGACCCCCAGGAGGAATCCGGCGCGCTTCATGACTCGCGACATTCTCATCGCTTCTTCTCCTCATCACTTCGTTCCTTCGCATCCGGAGTCGGCGGCTCGACGAGCAGACGTCCGGTCACGGTGTCCAGTTGAATGGCGGCCCTGTTCAAGGTGACGCGCGCCTCGAGTTCGGCACGTCGGGCGCTCAAGACCTGACGTTGGGCTGACAGGATCTCGAGGAAGGTGATTTCTCGCGCATCGAAACTCTCCTCCGTAAGACGGGTCGTCTCCTCGATGCGGGGCAGGAGAGTGTCACGCAGACTTTGCTCGGCCTGGTGGGCGGCGCGGAAACGGGCCAAGGCCGCGAAGACCTCTCCTCTGATCCGATGAACCATCGCGACGACCTCCCCCGCGAGTTGTTCGCGACGCGCGAGAGCGACGTTGATCGCGGGGCGGTTGAAGGAGTTCAGAATCGGCCAGGAGATTCCGAGACCGGAGCCGATCGAGATCTTCGGCCACTGCAATGCGATCTGGAGGCGCACCCCCGCCTCGGCTTCCAGGTACCGGTAGAGAAGCGCCTGGAAGTCAGGACGCCCCGTGAGAGCGTCCCGAACGAGATCCATGTCGCGTGCTGCCCCCCCCACCTTCGGGAGTGGTTCCATGGCGTCCAGATCGAACGGCACGTCGGCATCCGGACGCAGCCCCACACGAACATTCAAGGCCTGTTTCGCCTCGGCGAGCAACCCTCGCAACAGAACGTCCCTCTGCAGCAGCGTTGCGTACTCGATGGCCGCCAGGTTGTCCTGGATCGCGGTCGCGGCACCTATCCTCCGGGCCTCGCTGAAGACCTCGGACGTTCGTTTCACAGCCTCGAGAAGGCGGCGGTTCAGCGCCCACCGATCGCGGGCGGCGCGAAGATCGACGAACGCGAGATGGACATCCCTTGCCAGCGCCCATTCGGCTGCGAGGATGCTGGCCTTGACCTCCTCGATGCGAGCACGAGCTCGCCCTTCCTTCGCATCGATCTCGCCCGGACGAGGCAGCCCCCACGAAAGCCCCAACCCGCTCACGAAGTCGACGGTCGTCGCCGTGGATTCGACCAACTTCGACGCGATGACGTCGGCGGCATCGAAGGATGTCTCGATAGGATCGAGAACCCCGGCCTCGACGAGTTCGGCGCGCGCAATGCCCAACCGGGCCCTGGCGGCCGTGAGGGCTGGATGGTGCCGAACGGCCCAGGCCGCTGCCCGGCGCGCGGTCAGAGAGTTTTCGGCCCCCTCCCCATCGAGAGGGATCGTCCGTGTGTTCAGGTCCTGGAGAATCTCCAGGGGGTTCATCGGCTGTGCTTCATAGCTTACGCACGCCGTCGTCATCAGCATGATCAGCGCGAAGCCGACCGATCGACGCCCGGCCCGACGACGGGGGCGGGGTCCAGGGATTGAGTCCATGGTGAATGAGTCCTTTCCTCGGATGAGCCAACGGAAACCCGGTTCTTCCGGGCACGTGGAATCGGAGGAAGGATCTAGACGAGGAGAATGGTGGGTTCGAGACAGCGCGCGACGACGTCGGACTCGTCCGAAAGACGTCGCTCAACGGTTCGGCGCGGCAGGGTGGCGAGAGGCGTCCAGGCGGCGAGGGCAGGCTCGCATACGGGAGCGGGAACGCTCACGGAACGCTCCTGCGTGGGCGCCAAAAGACGGCTCCCCTCGAGTTCGACGTCGATACAGTCACATTCGACCGGCCGGATCTCGGCTCCGTCGCTCTCAGGCAAGCAGCAGTCCTGTCCAGCCACCTCGATGGCGAGCGCACCGTCCCCCTCGATGCAAAGCACCCAACCGTCTGCAAGGACGAGGGCGTTGTTCAGAAGGACCGCGATAGCGACGGTCAGTTGGATCAGGGGCCTCTTCATGACTTCTCGGACGGTATATCGGATTCAACCTGACAACAAGTGAAGGCGATCGATTCAGACGTCGAGGGTCATTCGCCCCCCATGGGCCGCTCGCTCGTCCTCGATGTTCTTCAGACGCTCGAGACTCATGTCTCCCGTGGGGTAGTCGCCCGTGAAGCAGGCGTTGCAGAAGTGCTTCAAAGAGGGGTTTCCGGCCCGAGCAGCGGTATTCATCGCCTCACGATCGAGATAGACCAGATGGTCCACGCCAAGCGCGTCGGCAATCTCTCCCAGACTCTTTCCCTCGGCGATGAACTCCTTTTTGCTCGCCATGTCGATGCCGTAGGGGCAGGGCGCCACGAGTGGAGGACTTGTGATGGCGAAGTACACGTTCCGTGCTCCGGCCGAACGCGCCATATCGACGATGCGACGGGAAGTCGTGCCCCGAACGATGGAGTCGTCGACGAGAAGCACGTCCTTGCCTTCGAACTCCAACGGGATCGGATTGAGCTTCCGGCGAACGGACGTGCTGCGGTGGCTTTGGTTCGGCATGATGAACGTGCGTCCGATGTAGCGGTTCTTCACCAAGCCCTCCCGATACGAAACACCCAAGACCTGGGCCATGGCGATGGCGGCATCCCGGGAGGAGTCGGGGACGGGGATGATGGCATCGGGAGTGGGGGCGCCCGACTCGATCCACTGCTTGGCGAGAGCTTCGCCGAATCGACGGCGCGTCTTGTAGACGGAAACATCATCGATGAAGGAATCCGGTCGCGCGAAGTAGACCCACTCGAAAATACATGGATGGTGGGGTTTGTCTCCGAGCTTCCGGCGGACCACGTTGCGATCGACGCCGACGAAAATGGCTTCTCCCGGTCCAATGTCTTCCGTCTTCGTGTAGCCGTTCACGTCGAGGACAACGCTTTCAGAAGCACACGCGAACGACGGACCGTCCTCGTCCATGCGCTCACCGAAGCAGATGGGCTTGATCCCCCATGGATCGCGGAATCCGACGAGGCCCACATCGGGGATCGTGGCGACGACCGAGTAGGCGCCCTTGACCTTCTTGTAGACTTCGGAGACGGCGGCGAAAACGTCTTCCGCGTCAAGCGGTCCCAACTTCGTGGCAAACCGTCTCGCCAAGGCGTCCTGAAACACCCAGAGGATGACCTCGACGTCGCAGCTCGAGTTGAGCCGCGTCCCATTGCGACGGAAGTTCTGGCGCGTCAATTCCTGGAAATTGGTGACGTTGCCGTTGTGGGCCATCGCAACGCCCAAGGGATAGGTATGGTGGAACGGCTGGGCGTCCTCGTCGCTTCCGCCCCCCACGGTGGGGTAACGAACATGCCCCACTCCGAGATTGCCGAGAAGGCGAGTCATGTGTTTCTCGCCGAAGATCTCGATGACCAGCCCCTCGCCTTTCTTCACGTGAAAGGAATCGGTGAAAGTGATGATTCCCGCTGCATCCTGCCCGCGGTGTTGGATCGCTAGAAGACCTTCGTAGATCTCCCCCGCCACATTCGCGCCATCCGGCCCGAAAATCCCGATGAAACCGCACATAAAGTCGTCCTGCTGTTGGCACACGAGCCCTCGAGCCGACGGCTCTCACTCCGGCTCTTTCCCGAAGCCTACGCCTCGTATCGGACACGCTCAAGACAGGCATTCCCCCTCGCCACCTTGACACGGAACGAACTTCACTCCAGTCTGTCCAAGGGATCGAGCGCGCTCTCCCCCACGCGTCCCCAAACCACGTCAAGGCGTCAAGATGGATCTTGGGGGCCTTCACACCGTTGTCCGGGAGGAAAAGTCCGTGGCCAGGATCGCATCAGATATCACTCAGCTCATTGGCGGAACGCCGCTTTGTCGATTGAACCGAATCAGCGGCGACACACGGGCGGTCATGCTGGTCAAGCTCGAGGGCATGAACCCGAATAACTCGGTGAAGGATCGGATCGGCATCTCCATGATGGAAGCCGCCGAGCGCGAGGGGCTCATCTCTCCGGATCGCCACACCATCGTCGAGCCTACGAGCGGCAACACCGGGATCGGTCTCGCCATGGCCTGCGTGGTCAAGGGGTACAAGATGATCTTCACGATGCCGGACACGATGTCCCTCGAACGGCGCGCGCTGCTCGAGGCTTTCGGCGCTGAACTCGTCCTCACCCCTGGAGAGCTCGGCATGAAGGGGGCGATCAAGAAGGCGGAAGACATCGTGGCTTCCGACTTCGCCTACTGGATGCCGGCGCAATTCGACAATCCCGCAAACGTCCAAGCCCACGTCGAGAATACGGGGCCAGAAATCTGGAGAGACACCGACGGCGCGGTCGACATTTTCGTGGCGGGAGTCGGCACGGGAGGGACGCTCACCGGCACAGCCCGCTTCCTGCGGTCCAAGAATCCAAGCATTCGAATCGTGGCAGTGGAGCCCAAGGACTCCGCGGTTCTCTCAGGCGGAGCGCCCGGACCTCACAAGATCCAGGGAATCGGAGCCGGATTCGTCCCCTCCATCTTGGACACGGAGATCATCGACGAGGTCGTCGCCGTCTCCAACGAGGACGCCATCCACATGACCCGGCGTCTCGTGCGCGAAGAGGGGATCTTCTGCGGGATCTCTTCGGGCGCCATCACCGCCGCCGCTCACCAGGTGGCCGAGCGCCCCGAGAATGCGGGGAAGACCATCGTGTCGATCATCGCGGATTTCGGTGAGCGTTATCTTTCCAATCCGGTCTTCAAGGATCTCATCACCAGCGTTTAGCCGTTCTCGGGGGGGGGGAGGGGAGAATGACCGACGAAGGGAGGGGCGAAGCCCCGACAGATCCATATAGGTTCGACGCTCGAAGACCTGCCGATCTCACCGGCAAACGAGTGGGCGTCTATCGACTGATCGAGGAATTAGGGCGTGGCGGGCAAGGCAGCGTTTGGCTCGCAGAGGATGAGAAGCTCCACCGCAAGGTCGCCCTCAAGTTTCTGGGCGAGCAGTTCGCCCTCTCCGCGAGCGCCAGGCAGAGGTTTCTGAGAGAAGCGGAACTCGCATCGAAACTCGACCATCCGGGCATCTGTGTCATCCATGGGTATGGCGAATGGAATGGCCTTCCCTATATCGCCATGCAACTCGTCGACGGAGAGGCGCTCGATACTCAAATACGAAGTAAGCTCGCGAGCGGCGCCACCGACTCCACGGAGCTCCGAGCCGATCTCGAGACGGTCATCGTCGGCTCGAGCGGCGACGCGCACTCGACACAACCGTGCACTGAAGCGATCTCGACCGTCCTGCCGGACAAGCGCGACGTGATCGAGGTCGTGAGGCTGATCGAATCGGCGGCACGGGCTCTCCATGCGGCCCATGAAGCGGGCCTCATCCACCGCGACGTCAAGCCGGCGAACATCATGGAGGCCTCCGATGGACGCGCGGTCATCTTGGATTTCGGTTTGGCGCGAGACAATTCCTCGGACGCCATGACGCTGACGCAAGCCGGCGCCTTCATGGGGACTCCCGCCTACATGTCCCCGGAACAACTGCAGACGGATCGGTTGCGACTGGATCGCCGCACGGACGTCTACTCCCTCGGCGTGACCCTCTACGAGCGACTGACACTGCGGCGACCTTTCGACGCCTCGAGTCGGGAGGGGCTGCGTTCGGCCATCCTCGAGGAGACACCTCGAAGCGTTTCGTCTCTCAACACGTCCGTGCCCAGGGATCTGAATGTGATCGTGAATGCGGCCATGGAGAAGGACCGCGATCGGCGCTATCAGACGGCGTTGGATTTCGCGGAAGACCTGCGTCGCTTGCGCCAATATGAGCCCATCGTCGCCCGTCCGGCGAGCCCGTTACTCCGTTTGAGGAGGTGGGGACAGCGCAGCCCGGTCGTGGCGTCCTTGACCCTGGCGCTCTTCCTGTTCCTGGCAACCGGCGTCACGTGGACGACCCTCAAGAATCGGGATCTCGAGGCCGCCAACGCAGCGACGGAAGCGCAACGGGTGGAAGCGCTGGAAAACGCGGACGAAGCCCGCCTGAATCTCGCGGCCGCCCGACGCAACTTGGCCGATTTCCGACGCATGGCCGACGTGAAGCTGCTCGATGAAGCGGAGCGAGACCTCCTACGTCTTTGGCCCTTGGGATCGACTCTCACGCCCCGTCTTGACGCCTACGAACGCCGTTACGCGGGACTCGCGACGCGATTGCCCGAGCACGAGCGGGTCCTCTCATCCTTGACCGCGGACGCGTCGACCGCAGCCGCGCAGGACACGTTGCGAGCATGGAAAACCGACGTCCTCGAGGGTCTCGTGACGCGGCTTCGCAAGTTCTCCGACAAGAACACCGGAGCCTTCGCCCAGGTCAGAGACCGGCGGGAGCGTTCCCGAGAGCTGGTTGTTCAAACGATCGTTCGATGCGCCGACTCTTGGGCCGCCTGCGCGGCCCGGGTTGCCGCGGGCGACACCTATGGCCACCTCGACCTGCCGCCGCAGGAAGGCCTGATCCCGCTGGGAGAAGATCCCCAGACGGGATTCGAAGAATTCCTTCACTGGGCCACCCATGATCCGGGCCATGGCATCCCACACCGGGACGCGGACGGCCGCCTACCGCGGATGGACCCACGGACGGGGATCATCCTCGTTCTGCTTCCCGGTGGGAAGTTCACAATGGGCGCCAGCCGCGATCCCGACAAAGCCAACACGGACCCCCAGGCCGATCCGCGAGAAGGCCCGCCTCACACCGTGTCGCTCGCCCCGTTTTTTCTCGGCAAGCACGAACTGACGCGAGGACAGTGGGTCCGTCTGGCCGCGTCGAAGGACCCGTCTAACTGGACCGAAAAGAGCACCGGAGGGCGCATTCGCGAATCGACCTATGGAGTTCATCCGGTCGAATCCGTGTCCTGGGACGAGTGCACGTCGATCCTCCACCGAGGCGACCTCGTCTTGCCCACGGAAGCCCAATGGGAGTACGGCGCCCGAGGAGGCACCGATACGCCTTGGAGCTGGGGAGACGACGCGAAGGATTTTTCCCGTTTCGCGAACTTGGCCGACGAGGCCTTTGCAGCGGGATTCGGAGCGCAAGCGGGTCCCCACGAACGCGACCTCAACGACCGGTTTGCGGCAACCGCCCCCGTCGGCAGCTATGAGCCGAATGCCTTCGGTCTGTTCGATGTCCACGGCAACGTCTGGGAGTGGTGCCGCGACGAGTTCGGCAACTACCGCCGAGCGCACGCTCCTGAAGACGGGCTCCTCGCTGAAATCGGCGCAGCCAAGCGAACTTATCGAGGAGGGGGATTCGACTTGCCGTCGTTCAACGCAAGATCCGCATTGCGCGGCGGTCGCCATCCCTCGGTCCGGGGACTCAGCCTCGGCTGTCGCGCAGCACGCTCTGTAGAACGCTGACCCTGACCCCGGCACGATGCCCCTCCCTCGCGAGGCCGCCTGACAGCGGAGGAGGACGCTCGCCATGTGAAGGACGCCGGAGGGACGCCCTCACGAACTCCGACATGTGTTTGGGACTCCGTTTCCTGAGGGGTCCGCGACGGGAAGCCCGCTGCGACACGAGAAACGGGAGCGTAGGCGGTCAGGCGAGAGGCGTCACCGCGCGAGACGGCTCCGCCCCATCCGGTGGAAGCCTCGAGACTCGGCCTGTAATGTGGACGCATGAGTGCCACCATTGCCCGCAATGGCCTGTTGCCATGGCCGTTTCTCCTCCTTTTCCTCCTCGCTCCTCTTACGGCTCAGTCTCCGGCGCCGGCCGAGACCTTTCGCGACTTCGACCATGACGCGGCCTGGTGTTGGTTCGCGGGACCGCGATCGATTCGAGTCGCCGGCGAGGGCGTGTACGCCGGATGGGTCGACAGCCGCGGCGACATCATGGTTGGGCGATGGCCACAGGACGGAGGGCGGGTGGAGTGCCAGGTCGTCGCCAAGGGGTTCGAGAAGGATGACCATGCCTCCCCCTCGCTCCACCTTCGGACGGATGGCCGCCTGATGGTTTTCTTCTCGCGGCATGCGGACACCGGTCTGCGTCTGCGGGTCATGAAACGCCCCGGCGATCTGCACTCCTGGGGTGAAGAACGCCGTTTCGCGCTGAACGACCCGGACGAACTTCGAGCGGGCTATCCCAACGCCGCCTGCTACCCGAACCCCATCGGGCTTGGAGGGCGACGACTCGCCCTTCTCTGGCGCGGCACGAATTGGAAACCGTGCATCTCCTTCTCGGACGACGAGGGAGAATCATGGAGCCTGGGTCGCGTCCTCGTGAGCGCACCGAACGCGGCCAAGAATAATCGCCCGTACACAAAGGTCTTCCCCGCTCGCGACGGTGGTTTCCACCTGGCCTTCACGACGGGGCACCCCCGCAATGAGAAGCTCAACAGCGTGTTCTATCTTCGGTTTCGCGAGGGCGCGTTCTTCCGGGCTGATGGGTCGGGAATCGCCGAGATCGCGGACCTGCCCATCGACCCCGCGTCCTGCGACAGGATCTATGACGCCCACCGGACGGGGATTCGCGCGTGGCTCTGGGACATCGTCGAGGACAGCGAGGGCCGACCGGTGGTGGCCTACACCCGTCTTCCCGCCGAGAGCCGACACGTCTACCACGTCGCTCGGTTTGACGGGAAGGACTGGAGGGATGAACCCGTCGTCGACGCAGGCCCTTGGTTTCCGAAGACGCCCGAGGGCAAGAAGGAGCCCGAGCCCCACTATTCCGGAGGCATCGCGCTCGCCGCGAGCGATCCTCGCGTCGTCTATCTCTCACGGCCGCACTTGGGGGTCTTCGAGATCGAGCAGTGGAGGCGCTCGCCTCGTGGGACGTGGTCGGGCCGCGCCCTCACGAGGAACTCGCAGGCCGACAACGTGCGTCCCGAGATCGTACGCTCCGTGGAACCCGGCGGACGCGTGCACCGCGAAAGGGGCGCCCATGGTCCCCGCGTCCTCTGGATGCACCTGAACCGGGGCTATATCCACTACACGCGTTACGGAGGAGCCATCAAGGCGGACGTCGCGGCCGAACCGATTGAAGAGGCTCCCCTCACACCGACCTCCATCCTCGCGATCATGGAGCGGGTCGGCGCCTGGCAGATCGAGCACCCTCTTCCCCACTCTGAAACCGATTGGACCCGGGGCGCCCTCTATGCCGGCCTGGACGCCCTCGCCCAGGTGTCGCCGAATCCCCGGTTCGAAGAGGACCTCGTCGCGCGCGGAAGGGAAGCGAAATGGGACCTCGGGCCGCGCAAGTCCTTCGCCGACGATGCCTGCGTCGGTCAGACCTGGATCTCCCTCGCCCTTCGACGCCAGGACGCTCGACCGGAGTGGATCGCTCCCACGCGCCAAGTCTTCGACGACCGCATTCGCGCCGACAAGGACGAATCCCTCGAGTGGAAAAACAACGTCCATCTGCACCAGTGGGCCTGGTGCGATGCCCTCTTCATGGCGCCGCCCACCCTCGCCCTCCTCGCGGAGGCCACCCGCGATGCGCGCTACTTGGATTTGCTCGACAAGCGTTGGTGGCGGACGAGTCGATACCTCTATGACGCCAAGGAGCACCTCTACTACCGCGACAGCCGGTACTTCGAGAAGAAGGAGGCCAACGGCGAGAGCGTCTTCTGGAGCCGCGGGAACGGGTGGGTGATGGCGGGGCTGGCCCGGGTCCTCGCCCACATGCCCACGGACCGCCCCTCGAGGGGGCGCTACGAGCGCCAGTTTCGAGAGATGGCCGCCCGCATCCTGAGTCTCCAGCAAGCCGACGGCTCCTGGCACGCGAGCCTTCTCGATCCTTCCTCCTTCCCGAACCCGGAGATGAGCGGTACGGGGTTCTTCTGCTTCGCCCTCGCCTGGGGCTGCAACGCGGGCCTCCTTCCCAGGGAGACTTATCGGCCGGCCGCGCAGCGGGCGTGGCAGGCGCTTTGCCGCGCCGTGGACGCCAACGGCCGACTCGGCTGGGTTCAGCCCATCGGCGCCGACCCTCGCTCCGTCCGCCCCTTCGACACGGAGATCTACGGCGTCGGCGCTTTCCTCTTGGCCGGCCGTGAACTGATGAATCTGAACTGAATTCCTGTTCACCCGTCGTCTCGGCTCCGAGATCGCTCGCGGCTCCGCAGGTCTTCGATCTGCGCTCGTGGCACAGTGAAGGGATGCCGACTGACGTTTGCAAGGCTGATTCCGGGCTGTTATCGCATCCCCATGAAGCATGAAGCCCAGCCCCAATCCATGGTCGAGCCATCGCGTCATGATCCAGTGCGAGCCCCGTTCTCGACGATCGACGAAGTCCTCGTTGAGTTGCGTGAGGGGCGCATGGTCATCATCTGCGACGACGAGGACCGAGAAAACGAAGGCGACCTCTGCATAGCCGCCCAGTTCGTGACGTCGACAGCGCTCAACTTCATGCTCAGGGAAGCTGCAGGCTACCTGTTCGTCTCGCTGACCAACGACGACTGTGATCGCCTCGATTTGCACTGGCAATGTCCCGAGAACACGTCGGTCAATGGAACTCCGCTGACGGTCACCATTGACGGCCATCCGAAACACGGCTTCACGACAGGAGTGAGCGTCAGTGAACGCACGCGCACCATCAAGATGGCCATCGACCCCACTTCGACGCCCTCGGATTTCGTTCGCCCCGGGCACATCAACCCTCTGCGCTCACGCGACGGAGGCGTCCTGGTGCGCAACGGTCACACGGAAGCGATGATTGATTTGTGTCGGCTGGCCGGACTGTACCCGGCGGCTGTCGGCATCGAGATTTGCAAGCCGGACGGTGAGATGGCCCGCGTCGCGGACCTCACTGTTTTCGCGGCAAAGCACGGCCTCAAGATGTGCACCATCGCGGACCTGGTCGCCCATCTCCAGTCGGCGGGCTAGCCCCGCCCCTAAGTCCCCCCCCTTGGGGTTCCCGGAGCCCCTTTCTCTCGAGTCGCGACGCCGCCTTCCTTGCGACTTCCCAAAGTCCTTGATTCTTGGGGGGAGGCGAAAATCGCGACGGCTTGCACGAGCAATCCTCGCTGCCGACGCGCGTTGATCCTGAGTGGCGGCCCTCCAACCATCCCGAACGCGAGCATGGTCGCTGAGTGATTGACCTGAGCGCCGCCATGCCTGAAACTCTTCTCCATGGCAGGCGTGGAAGGGAATCGCGAGGACGAGCTTGAACGCTTCCGGGAGGCGTTTCAGAAAGACACTGAGCTCGAGTCCGTCAAGACAGTTCTCGAATACGCGAAGGCCTTCCCGTCCATCAGCGGTGACATCGCCCTGGAATTCGCGTCGTGGAAGAACGTCACATCCACCAGGAAGGGCTACATTGGGCCGTATCGCATTGTGAAGGAGCTGGGGCGGGGCGGCCAGGCCGTGGTCTACCTCTGCGACGACGAGTGGCTCCACCGCAAGGTGGCGGTGAAGGTTCTCCTTGGATTGGGCGGCGCCTCGCCCGAGACCTTGAGCCGGTTCCAGCGGGAAGCGGAAATCACGTCCCAGTTGGATCACCCGGGGATCTGCGCTCTTTACGAGACGGGCATGGCTCAGGGGAACACACCCTGGATCGCCATGCGCTACGTGGAAGGCAAGCCGCTTTCCGCCGTGCTCGCGGAAACCCGAGGGGATGGCGCTGACGCGCCGACTTCGTTCATGATGGATTTCTCCGTCGCGGACGGCAGCGAGGCCCCGTCGGGCACCACCACCTCTTCTCCCCACAAGTCCGTCCACCGGAGGGAACTGGGGCGCATCCTCGAACTGATCGAGAAGGTGGCTCGGGCCCTTCACATCGCTCATGAATCAGGCGTGGTCCATCGGGACATCAAGCCCGGCAACATCATGGTGACGGCGGACGGCTCGCCGGTGGTGCTGGACTTCGGTCTCGCCAGCGCGGACGAAGGAGGTCAGCCCACGGTGACCCGCAGCGGTGACTTGATGGGCACGCCGGCCTACATGAGCCCGGAGCAACTCACCGCCCAGCGCATCACCCTGGATCGCCGGACGGATGTCTGGTCCTTGGGGGTGACCCTCTACGAATGCCTGACCCTGAAGCGTCCCTTCGAAGCTCTCAGTCGCGAGGGGCTCTACCGACAGATCTTGACCAAGGAGCCGGAGGATGCGCGGCGACTCAATCCCTCCCTTCCGGAAGAACTCTCCATCGTCTTGGCCACTGCCATGGACAAGGATGCGGACCGCCGCTACGCCACGGCGGAGGAGTTGGCGGACGATCTCCAAAGGGTGCGCGAGCGGAAGCCCATCGCCGCGCAGCCCATGTCGGCGATGCTGCGGACGAAGCGTTGGGCCCAGAGGAATCCCGCCGTCGCGATGATGATGCTTGCCGTGTTCATCCTCCTCTCGACGGTGGCCGCCGTGATGTACGTGAAGAACGCGCAACTCGCCGCGAAGACCGCTGAAGCCGAAGAGAATGCCAAAGCCGCCGGGCGCAATGAGCAGCAGGCCCTTCGCAATGCGGAGCAGGCCCAAGCCAATCTGGCGGACTTTCGCCGGATGGCGGACGTGAAGCGTCTCGAGGAGGCGAAGGCGGCCTTGAAGGGCTCTGGCCTTTGGGAGCGGCGCTTCTCCCCCGTCTCTCAGCCTTCGAGAAGAAATACGGCGACCTGGTGGCGAGGCTCCCCGACCACGAAAAAGCGCCCCGCGCCCTCGAGACCCAAGCCGCCCCCTACTCCGAGGCCGACCAACAGCGGGATCATGCCCCCGCACGCAAGAAGCTCCTTCAGCTCGCCGCGGAGGAGAAGAAACTCGAGAAGGAACTCGATACCGACCCTTCCGAGCGTCGCGCCGACCCGATCGACGATCGCTTGGATGCCATCGATGACGAACGCGCGGCCCTCGAAGCGGCCTTGAAATGCCGTTTGACGTGGCGCTATTCCGGTGCGGATGCGGTGCTCTTGACCTGGAAGCGGCAGGTCCTTGCAGATCTCGTCGAAAACCTCCGGCGCTTCGCGGACCCCGCGGAAGGCGCCATGGTGCACGTGGCCGAGCGCCGGCGTCGATCCCAGGTTCTCGTGCAGCAGACGCTCGTCGAAGCGAAGCTCCTCTGGGAGTCCTGCATCGCTCGCATTGCGGCCAACTCGAAGTACGCCGGACTGGCGTTGACGCCCCAAGAGGGTCTCATTCCCTTGGGCGCTGATCCCGCATCCGACTTCGAGGAGTTTCTGCACTGGGCCTCTCACGAGGCCACCCATCCGATCCCCCAGCGGGATGCTCAGGGCCAACTGCCTTCGATGGATGGCGACAGCGGAATCATCCTCGTTCTCCTTCCCGGCAGCACGTTCACCATGGGGGCGACCCCTGATGCCGCCGGTCCGAATTTCGACCCACAGGCGAGTCCTGACGAAGCCCCGCCCCACGACGTCACCCTGAGTCCTTTCTTCATGGGGAAGTTCGAATTGACGCGGGGTCAGTGGGTGCGGCTTTCGGGCCGCGCGGATCCCTCGAATTGGACGACCGAGACCACTGGCGGCCTCGTGAAGCCTGAAGCGTGTTCGAAGCATCCAGTGGAAATGGTTTCCTGGTTGGACTGTCGCTCTGCTCTTTCTCGTGGGGGTTTGGTCTTGCCGACGGAGGCCCGCTGGGAGTATGGCTGCCGCGCCGGAAGCGCAACGCCCTTCAGTTTTGGCCAGGACTCTTCCGACTTTCCGAAGTATGCCAACGTTAGGGACGCGTCCTATGCCCGCGCGTTTGGCAAGAGTGCTGGGGCCTACGGGAAATCCCAGGATGACCACCATGGGGTGACGGCTCCGGTGGGGAGCTTTGCCTCCAATGGATTTGGCCTCCACGACATGCATGGCAATGTTTGGGAATGGTGTCTCGACCCGTACGCCGTGGGCTATCATAGACCTCATGGCGCAGGCGATGGATTGCAGGCTGGTATCGGCTCGGGCCGTCGTGTGTACCGGGGTGGCAGCTTCGGCACTCTTGCCGTCCTTGCTCGCTCAGCGTCCCGGAACAGGGGCGCCGAAGCGGCGGTGTACAACCGCATGGGCTGCCGCGCCGCCAGGGGCATCGCGCCTTGATTCCTTCACATCTTCACCGCTTGCCCCCGACCCGGCGAGTTCGAGCGCACCGAAGCCGCCCAGGCCCACCCCTGAAGAGAAACAGCGACCGTCCCTGGCTCGGGTGGGGTCGCTGCTTGCGGGATCAGGTTGTCGAAGCACGGGCAGAGAGACTCGAACTCCCGACCTGCTGATTTGGAATCAGCTGCTCTACCAACTGAGCTATACCCGTAGGGGGCCGACTTCCGAGAAGAGCGGCGCGGACCATGATAATCGGCCGCGGCCCAGGAGCAAGGGCCCCGTCACTCCTTGGATCCGGAGACCTTCTCGGGCGTGGTCTTGATCACCTTGTAACGGACGAGGACTTCTCCCTTGGGCGTGATGGTGCGGATTTCCCTGGGAAACTGGAACCCGCTTCCGTCCACCTCGCGCTCGTAACGGGTGATGTAGGTGAGGCCGGGCGCCTGCGTCCGTGTGCTTTCCACGACCCAGGTCTTGCCGAAGGCTGCGTAGGTGAAAGTGCGCTCCAAAAGGGGCTTGCCGTTTTTGCCCATGACCCTCTGAATTCCGACCCGTCCCACCTTGTCCGGGACGAAGAGAATGAACTGGGAGGGATCGGGAGCGTCGGGAGGGGTGAGGGCTTTGACCGCCCCCTCCTTGGTGATCTCGAAGCCGTACGCGGAAAGTTGTTTCTGGGGGTTGTAGCCCACGAGATCGTGAACGAGCTGATAGACCCGACTGCTCTTCTCCGGCAACTGGGGCACGGGTTTCCCATCCGCGTCGCGAAGCGTGTAGCCCTTCCCCTTCGTCCACTCGATCCGAAAGGGGCCCAACTCCATCTTCCTCGGTCCGATGGATTGGGTGAGACGAATCTCGGCCGTGACCGCCTTCAGACCGGAGGTCCAGGGTTTGTAGACCTTGCCCAACATGGACGAGAAGGCTTCGAGAGCTTTCGGATCTTGGGTGAGGGGTTCGGCCTTCTTTTTCTCCTGGGGAGGCTTCGATGCGGGGTCGCCCTTCCCCCCCGGCCCGTCTTGGGCCGGAATCGGGGAGAGAAGGAGAAAGACTGCCGAAAGGCCTGCGATGATGATTCGGGTGGATCGCATGAAAAGAATCCTGGAATGTCCGGGTTCTGCACGGCGTTCACGATAACGCCCCATCCGCCCGCCTGCGAGATGAACGAGGAATGCAGCATGAAACCGTGGATTGAAGTCGTCGACGAGGATCAGGCGCGAGGGCCCATCAAGGCCCATTATGACGCCGCGCGCAAGCGAGCCGGCAAGGTCTTCAACATCTTGAAGATCATGAGCCTGAGACCCCGACAGATCACCTACTCCATGGGATTCTACGAAACCGTGATGTTCGGTGACTCGGGACTCAGTCGGGCGGAACGGGAGCTCGTCGCCGTGGTCGTAAGTCGCGCCAATGACTGCTTCTACTGAACGGAGGCCCACGGAGGCGACCTCCAGTTGGAGGTCCGTGACGAAGACTTGGTGAAGGCGGTGAAGGATGACTGGCGCAAGGCCAACCTGGGAGCCCGCGATCGCGCGCTTTGCGAGTTCGCCGAGAAGCTCACTCGCACGCCGGGTAGGATGAGCGAGGGCGACCTGGCCCCGCTCAGGGAGGCGGGCCTCGATGACGCGGATATCCTGGATCTGACCCAAGTCGTGGGCTACTTCAACTACATCAACCGGGTCGCCGACGCCCTCGGCGTGCCCAACGAGCCGGAGTGGGAGAAGTAGCCAACGCGCCCACGCCCCGCGGACGGGCTGCCGCCACGCGGGGTCGCTTGCCGTCCTCAGCGCCCCGTCCTATCGTCGGGCACTCACCACCGGAGGACTCGCCGTGCCCACCCACGATGCATCACTGCTCGAATGGCGGAAGGAATTCCCCATCCTCGAGA